>NZ_CP103371.1:2125672-2429340 GCF_024802625.1 Massilia sp. H6 | reverse complement strand
CCGTCTTGATGCCGCCACGATGCGCCGCCAGCAGCTTTTCTTTCAGGCCGCCGATCGGCAGCACTTCGCCGCGCAGCGTGATCTCGCCGGTCATGGCCACATCGGCACGCACCGGGATGCCGGTAAAGGCCGACACCAGCGCGGTGGTCATGCCGATGCCGGCCGACGGACCATCTTTCGGTGTCGCGCCTTCAGGCACGTGGATGTGGATGTCGTTCTTTTCGAAAGCTTCGGCCTTGATGCCGAAGCGCTGGGCGCGCGAACGCACCACCGTGCGCGCCGCCTCGATCGATTCCTTCATCACGTCGCCCAGGGTGCCGGTGCGGATGATGGCGCCCTTGCCCGGCACGTTCACGGCCTCGATCGTCAAGAGGTCGCCGCCCACTTCGGTCCAGGCCAGCCCCACCACCTGGCCAACCTGGTTCTGCTTTTCGGCCACGCCGAAATCGTAGCGGCGCACACCCAGGAACTTGTCCAGGTTCTTGCCGTTGACGATCACGCGCTTTTCCGACTTCTTCAGCAGCAGCATCTTGACCACCTTGCGGCAGATCTTCGAGATTTCGCGGTCCAGCGAACGCACGCCGGCTTCACGGGTGTAGTAGCGGATGATGTCGCGCACCGCCGACTCTTCGACCTTGATCTCTTCTTCCTTGAGACCATTCGCTTTGAGCTGCTTCGGCAGCAGGTAACGCTGCGCGATGCTGGTCTTCTCGTCTTCGGTATAGCCCGACAGGCGGATGACTTCCATGCGGTCGAGCAGGGCCGGCGGAATGTTGTACGAGTTCGAGGTCGCCACGAACATCACGTCCGACAGGTCGAAGTCCACTTCCAGGTAGTGGTCCGAGAACGTGTGGTTCTGTTCCGGGTCCAGCACCTCGAGCAGGGCCGAAGACGGATCGCCGCGGAAATCCGCGCCCATCTTGTCGATCTCGTCGAGCAGGAACAGCGGGTTGCGCACGCCGACCTTGGCCAGCGACTGCAGCACCTTGCCCGGCATCGAGCCGATGTAGGTGCGGCGGTGGCCGCGGATCTCGGCTTCGTCGCGCACGCCGCCCAGGGCCATGCGCACGAACTTGCGGTTGGTGGCACGGGCGATGGACTGGCCCAGCGAGGTCTTGCCTACGCCCGGAGGACCGACGAAGCACAGGATCGGAGCCTTGAGCTTGTCGACGCGCTGTTGGACCGCAAGATATTCCAGGATGCGTTCTTTAATCTTGTCGAGGCCATAATGGTCGGCTTCGAGGACGTTCTGGGCGTTCTCGAGGTCGATGGTGACCTTCGATTTTTTCTTCCATGGCAGCGACACCAGCGTGTCGATATAGTTGCGCACCACGGTCGCTTCGGCCGACATCGGCGACATCAGCTTGAGCTTGCGAATTTCGGCCTGCGCTTTTTCCAGTGCCTCTTTCGGCATCTTGGCGGCGATTACCTTCTTCTCGAGCTCTTCGATGTCGGCGCCCTCTTCGCCTTCGCCCAATTCCTTCTGGATGGCTTTCACCTGCTCGTTGAGGTAGTACTCGCGCTGCGACTTTTCCATCTGGCGCTTGACGCGGCCACGGATGCGCTTTTCGACCTGCAGGATATCGAGTTCGCCTTCGAGCTGGCCGAGCAGGTGCTCGAGGCGCTTGGAGACGTTAAAGATTTCCAGGATCACCTGCTTTTGCTCGAGCTTGAGCGGCAGGTGGGCAGCCACGGTATCGGCCAGGCGGCCGGCATCGTCGATGCCAGCCAGCGATGCCAGGATCTCCGGCGGGATTTTTTTATTGAGTTTGACGTACTGGTCGAACTGCTGGACGATCGCGCGGCGCATGGCCTCGACTTCGGAGTCGTCGCCGACTTCGGATTCGACCGGGGTCAGTTCTGCGGTGAAATGGGTCGCACCATCGAGGATGGTATCGATGCGCGCGCGCTGCGAGCCTTCGACCAGCACCTTAACGGTTCCGTCGGGAAGCTTGAGCATCTGCAGGATATTGGCCACGCAGCCGATTTCGTAGATGTCCTCGGCGGAAGGTTCGTCCTTGGCAGCGGCCTTCTGGGCGGCGAGCATGATGCTCTTGCCCTGCTCCATCGCAGCTTCCAGTGCCTTGATGGATTTAGGGCGGCCAACGAACAGAGGTATCACCATATGCGGGAACACGACCACGTCGCGCAGCGGCAAAAGGGGCAGCGTCGTTTGCTCGGTTAATTTCGAAGTTGTCATGGCGTACCTTATAAAAGCGTGTTGCTGAACTTGGGCATCCGCAGCGTGAATCTCAAGGCCGCTGCGAAAATATTTTCTTCACGTAAAAGTTTATCAATTAAAGAAGAATATAGCCGTTCCAATAAAATCCGCTTTCAAATGAAAAAGCCACCGCCCGGGTAACCCCGGCGAGTGGCTTTTCGAATGAAGCCTGCGTCTTTTATTGAGGTAAATTGTACCTTCAAGAATCCGTACGGCAAGAGTTTTGTTGCAAGCGTGCGCGCTTTTTTAGTTTTCGCCCGACGCTTTAGGCGATTCACTATAAATGAGCAATGGTTTCGCGGCATTCGTGATCGTATTTTCATCGATAACGACCTTCACGACGTTTTGCTGGCTCGGCAACTCATACATGACATCGAGCAGCGCGTGTTCCAGGATCGAGCGCAGGCCCCGGGCGCCGGTCTTGCGTGCCAAGGCCTTGCGGGCAATCGCGTGCAGCGCCGCAGGACGTATTTCGAGTTCGGCGCCTTCCATTTCAAGCAGCTTCGAGTACTGTTTGATCAGGGCGTTCTTCGGCTCGATCAGGATCTGGATCAGCGCTTCCTCGGTCAGCTCGTTGAGCGTGGCGACCACCGGCAGGCGGCCCACCAGTTCGGGAATCAGGCCGAACTTGATCAGGTCTTCGGGCTCGGCTTCCATCATGATCTCGCTGGCCGCACGCTGGGTCTTGCTCTTGACCGTGGCGCCGAAACCGATACCGCCCTTTTCAGAACGGTTCTGCACGATCTTGGCCAGGCCGTCGAAGGCGCCGCCGCAGATGAACATGATGTTGGTCGTGTCGATCTGGACGAAGTCCTGGTTCGGATGCTTGCGGCCGCCCTGTGGCGGAACCGACGCCATGGTGCCTTCGATCAGTTTCAGCAGTGCCTGCTGCACGCCCTCGCCCGATACATCGCGCGTAATCGACGGGTTGTCGGATTTGCGCGAAATCTTGTCGATCTCGTCGATGTAGACGATGCCGCGCTGGGCCTTGTCGACTTCGTAGTTGCAGCTTTGCAGCAGCTTCTGGATGATGTTCTCGACGTCTTCGCCAACATATCCGGCTTCGGTGAGCGTGGTCGCATCGGCGATCACGAACGGGACATTGAGCATGCGTGCCAGGGTCTGGGCCAGCAGGGTCTTGCCGGAGCCGGTCGGACCCACGAGCAGGATATTGCTCTTGGCAAGCTCGATATCGTCTTTCTTGCCCAGGTGCTTGAGGCGCTTGTAATGGTTGTACACCGCCACCGACAAGATGCGCTTGGCCGTCTGCTGGCCGATCACATACTGGTCGAGCAGTTCGGTGATTTCGTGTGGCGTCGGCAGGTCGGACTTGGCGCCCGCCACCGACTCGACATTGGAAGTTTCGTCGCGGATGATGTCGTTGCACAGATCGATGCATTCATCGCAGATGAACACCGACGGTCCCGCGATCAGCTTCTTGACTTCGTGCTGGCTCTTTCCGCAGAACGAGCAATACAGAAGTTTTTCGCCGCTGGAGGATTTTTTGTCAGACATGGGGCAGGTTATCTAGAGAGTTGCTGGCTAATAAGTTGCTTGAATATAACGCTAATACGGACGCGCAACAAGTGCGCATACGAACATGCTACCCGAAATAAAAACGAAACGCCCGAACGTCATGCGCTCGGGCGTTTTTTGGCAACACCTTCGACCGGCGCTGCAAGCGATTCGCTTAGGCGCGGGTGGTCAGGACGCGGTCGATCAGGCCATACTCCACCGATTCGTCCGCCGACATGAAGCGGTCGCGGTCGGTATCCTTGTGGATCTGCTCGATGGTCTGGCCGGTCTTTTCGGACATGATGCGTGCCAGGCGCTCGCGCAGGTAAAGGATTTCCTTGGCCTGGATTTCGATATCCGAGGCCATGCCCTGCGAGCCACCGGAAGGCTGGTGGATCATGACGCGCGAGTTAGGCAGCGAGAAACGCTTGCCCTTGGTGCCCGCCGCCAGCAGGAAGGCGCCCATCGAGGCGGCCAGGCCGGTGCACAGCGTGGAGACGTCTGGCTTGATGAAATTCATCGTATCGAAGATCGCCAGGCCTGCCGACACCGAGCCGCCAGGCGAGTTAATGTACAGCGAGATGTCCTTGTCCGGATTCTCGCTTTCCAGGAACAGCATCTGGGCCACGATGAGGTTGGCCATCTGGTCGTTGACAGGACCGACCAGGAAGATCACGCGCTCCTTCAGGAGTCGCGAATAGATGTCATAAGCGCGCTCGCCGCGACCGCTTTGCTCGACCACCATCGGCACGAGGCCGAGGGCTTGGGTATCCAATGCCGGATTATGAATCATACCTGTCTGGTTCCTTGTAAATGAGGCCTGAAGAAAAAGCCGGCCCTGAAGGCCGGCATCGTCTTAAGCTTGAGCGTTGCCACCCATCAGTTCATCGAAAGCAATGGTCTTGGTGCTGACCTTGGCCTTGCCAAGCACATAGTTGACGACGTTTTCTTCCAAAACAAGTGCTTCGACTTCAGCCAGGCGACGACGGTCGCTGTAGTAGTACTTGAGCACTTCTTTCGGATCTTCGTAACTTTGCGAGAAGTCTTCGATCTGCGCCTTGACCTGCTCTTGCGTTGCCTGCAGATTGTTTTCACTGACCAATTGCGACAGGATCAGGCCCAAACGCACGCGGCGCTCAGCCTTGTCGGCGAACATCTCGGCCGGGAAAGGCATCGCCTTGACGTCCATGCCGCGCTGCATCATGTCTTGGCGGGTCATGTCGGCCAGACGCTCCGAATCCTGCTGGATCATGGCTTTCGGCACTTCCATGTCGGTCGCCTTGACCAGCGCGTCCATCACGGCTTCCTTGTTGCGGGCCTTGACGCGGGCGGTGACTTCACGCTCGAGATTGGCCTTGATGTCGTCGCGCATTTTTTCGATGGCGCCGTCTTCGATGCCCAGCGACTGGGCGAACTCGGCGTCGATCTCAGGCAGGTGCGCCCACTCGAGCTCGTTGAGCGTGATCGTGAAGTCGGCGGTCTTGCCGGCCACGTCCTTGCCGTGGTAGTCCTCGGGGAAGGCCAGCGGGAAGGTCTTGCTCTCGCCGGTCTTCAGGCCGATGGTCGCGGCTTCGAATTCTGGCAGCATGCGGCCTTCGCCCAGCACGAATGCGTAGTTCTCGGCCTTGCCGCCGTCGAACTCGACGCCGTCGATCTTGCCGACGAAGTCGACGGTGACGCGGTCGCCATTAGCGGCCACCGGCTCGCCGCCGTCGCCGTGCTCGCCAGCCACGCCCTTGGTGTGGTAGTGCACGCGCTGCTTGCGCAGGATGTCGATGGTCTTGTCGATTTCGGTATCGGTCACGTCGGCAGCGACGGTCTCGACCTCGACGGTGGCCAGGTCGGCCAGCACGACGTCCGGATAGACTTCGAAGGTAGCGTCGAATTCGAGCACGCCTTCAGGAGCATCGGCCTTCGGTTCGATTTTCGGGAAGCCGGCAACGCGCAGCTGGTTCTCGTTGGCGGCTTGGTTGAACGCGCGGCCGACTTTGTCGTTGAGCACGTCCGATTCGATCTGGTAACCGTATTGCGCCGCGACCATCTTGAGCGGCACTTTACCCGGACGGAAGCCAGGCGCTTTTGCCGTCTTGGCCTGCTGCCTGAGGCGCTTTTCGACCTCTGTACGGACTTCAGCTACCGGAAAGGAGATCGTCAGGCGACGCTCGAGTGTACCCAGGGTTTCGACTGCAGTTGCCATTATAAAAATCGTCCAAAAAAATAATTATTCGTGGTGCGAGGAGGGGGACTCGAACCCCCACACCATTGCTGGCGTCAGGACCTAAACCTGGTGCGTCTACCAATTTCGCCATCCTCGCGCAGGATTGCATTTTCTGCCACAAAAACAAAGGGCGCCCGACAGTAAACCCGGCCGCCCTGCACTCCTCTGTTTATGGGCTACAACTTCAGCCAATTATTTTACTGGATTTTCTGTCACTATTGGGCGTTTTTTGCTTGGCGTGCGGGGGTAGTGAGCTCTTCCATATAAACAGCATGGGGCTGCGGCGTGCAAACCGGCACGCGCAGCCCCATCGGCACCGCTTCAAATCCGGCCTGAAACTAGCGCGCCTTCGTCTCGAGCGGCTTGCCGACCCTGAACCAGGCCGCATACAAGGCCGGCAGGAATAACAGCGTCAGGGCCGTCGCTACCAGCAGCCCGCCCATGATCGCCACCGCCATCGGCCCCCAGAACACCGAGCGCGACAGCGGAATCATGGCCAGCGCAGCGGCGGCGGCCGTCAGCAGGATGGGCCGGCAGCGCCGCACCGCAGCCTCGACGATCGCATCCCAGGCTTCGGTGCCACTGGCGATGTCATGCTCGATCTGGTCGACCAGGATCACCGAATTTCGGATGATCATGCCGAACAGCGCGATCACGCCCAGGTTGGCGACAAAGCCGAACGGCCGGTCGAACACCAGCAGCGCCATGGCCGCGCCAGCGATTCCGAGCGGCCCGGTGAGAAAGACCAGCAGCGCGCGCGAGAAACTGTGCAGCTGGAGCATCAAGAGGGTAAACACGATGAACAGCACCAACGGTACGTTGGCCATGATCGAAGCTTCGGCATCCGAGCTGTCGGCCGCCACGCCTTCGACCGTGACCTGATAGCCAGCCGGCAGCCCGGCACGCAAGGCCGCCAGCTGCGCATCGACCTGCGCGGTGACGGTTGGTCCCTGGATGCCCTCGACCACGTCCGACTGCACCATGATGGCCCACTCGCGCCCTTCGCGCCAGACCACGCCCGGCTCCCACGCGAACTGCACCCGCGCCACCTGGCCCAGCGGCACCGCGCCGCCGCCGCTGGTGGGCACCAGCGCTTCAGTCAAGCGCGAGATGGTGGAGCGCTCGTCGAGCGGCTGGCGCACCACGATGTCGATCAGGCGGTTGGTCTCGCGGAACTGTCCCACCGGGGTGCCGGTGAGCGTGGTGTTGAGCACCCGGCGTACCGCCTGCGAGGTCACCCCAAGTGCGCGCAGCTTGTCCTGGTCGAGGTCCAGGCGCAGCACCTTGACCGCCTCGTTCCAGTTGTCGTTGACGCCAACCGTGTTCGGATTGGCGCGCAGGGCCTGCTTGACGCCGTCGGCCAGGGTGCGCACGATGGCGATATCCGGGCCGAGCACCTGGAACTGCACCGGATAGGCCACCGGCGGACCGTTCGGCAGCAGCTTGACGCGGCCGCGCACTTCCGGAAAATCGTTGCGGAAGGCGTCCTCGATCTTCAGGCGCAGCGCTTCGCGCGCTGCCGCATCGATTGGCAACACCACCAGCTGCGAGACATTCGACTGCGGAAAAATCTGGTCCAGCGGCAGGTAGAAGCGCGGACTGCCGGTACCGACGTAGCTGGTCACGCTCTGCACGCCCTGCTGCTGCTTCAGGAAAGCCTCGAAGCGCTTGACCGCGGCCTCGTTGGCGGCAAAGCTGCTGCCCTCGGGCGACCACATCTCGACCATCAGCTCGGGGCGGCTCGAATCCGGAAAGAACTGCTTTTCAATAAAGTTAAAGCCGAACACGCCTAGCGCGAACACGCCCAGGCTCAGCGCGATCGTGGTCTTGCGCCACTCCACGCACCAGTTCACCGTGCGCCGGAAGCGTACATAGCCCGGACTGTCGAATACGTCGTGCGCCGATCCGTCCTGGCCATGCGGTTTTACCCGCAGCAGCACGTAGCCGATATAAGGCGTGAACACGACGGCCGCCACCCAGGAAATCAGGAGCGCCAGCGCGTTGACCGAGAACATCGTGAAGGTGTATTCGCCAGCTGCCGACTTGGCCAGGCCGATCGGCAGGAAGCCGGCGGCCGTGATCAGGGTGCCGGTCAGCATCGGCATGGCGGTGGAGGTATAGGCGAAGGTGGCCGCGTCCAGGCGCGACATGCCCTCTTCCATTTTGCGCACCATCATTTCAACCGCGATGATCGCATCGTCGACCAGCAGGCCCAGCGCGATGATCAGCGCGCCGAGCGAAATCTTGTGCAGCGAGATGTCCAGCAGGCGCATGAACAAAAAGGTAATCGCCAACACCAGCGGAATCGTCAATGCCACCACCAGCCCGGGGCGCACGTCGATGCGCAGCCTGGGCTTGGTATGCAGTCCGAGGGCAATGAAAGACACCGCCAGCACGATGATGACTGCCTCGATCAAGACCTTGATGAATTCGTCGACCGAGGCGGTGACGGCGGCCGGCTGGTCGGTCACGCGCTCGAGCTCGATCCCGACCGGCAGCTGGGCGCGGATGCGGGCGACGGTGGCGTCAAGCCCTTCGCCCAGGCGGATGATGTTGCCGCCCTTTTCCATCGACACGCCCAGGCCAATGACTTCCTTGCCGTTAAAGCGCATCTTGTCCTTGGGCGGGTCCTGGTAGCCGCGCTTGACGGCCGCGAAGTCGCCCAGGCGGAAGGTAGTGCCAGCCGCGCGCAGCTGCAGGTTTTCCAGCAGCTCGACGGTCTTGAAGGCGCCGCTCACACGCACCTGCAGGTAGTCCGTCGGCGTGACCAGCATGCCGCTGGCCTCGACCTGGTTCTGGGTCGCGATCTGGTTGACGATCTGCTCGAACGGAATTCCCAACTGGGCGAACTTCTTGCTCGAGAACTCGATATAGACTTTTTCTTCCTGCACGCCGAACTGCTCCACCTTCGACACCAGCGGCACCGCGAGCAGCTGCTGGCGCACGAAGTCGGCGTAGTCGCGCATCTCGGCCTGGCTGAAGCCGTCGCCCGACAAGGCGAAGATCGAGCCAAAGGTGTCGCCGAATTCGTCGTTGAAGAACGGCCCGATCACGCCTTGCGGCAGGCTGCCAGCCATGTCGCCGATTTTTTTTCTGACCTGGTACCAGGTCGGGGCGGTGTCGGCGGCCGGCGTCGATTCGCGCAGCTCGATGATGATGGTGGTTTCGCCCGGCTTGGAAAAGCTGCGGATGCGGTCGATGTAGGGCGTTTCCTGCAGCCGGCGCTCGATCGGATCGGTCACCTGCTCGGCCATCTGCACCGCGGTGGCGCCTGGCCAGACAGCGCTGATCACCATGGCGCGGAAGGTAAACGGCGGGTCTTCGTCCTGGCCCAGCTGCTGATAGCTCAGGATGCCGCCGATGAGCAGCGCGGCGATCAGGTAGCGCGTCAGCGGAATGTGTTCGAGCGCCCAGCGCGACAGGTTGAAGCCCTTCATCGAGCGCCACCTTTTGCTGCCGCAGCCTCGGTATCGGCACGGCGCGCGATGTCGGCCGTGAGGATGCGCACCCGCTGGCCCGGCTTGAGCAGGTGCACGCCGGCAGTGACCACAGTCTGGCCCGGCTGCACGCCGCCCGAGAGCAGCAGGTCGTTGCCGGACTGGCCCGCCACCTGGACCGGGCGCAGCTGCACCGTGGCGGCGCCCGAACGGTCCTTGGCGACCACCCAGACGCTCGTGGCCCCCTGGTCGTGCACCAGGGCGCTGAGCGGCACCCGCAGCGCGGCCGTGCCGGCGGCGGCGTTGCTGGCCAGTTCCACCGTGGCGCTCATGCCAAGGCGCACGTCCTGGCCGGGCGGCAAGGCCACCTTGACGGCATAGGTGCGGGTGGCCGGATCGGCCACCGGTGAGACTTCGCGGATCTTGCCTGGAATGACACGGTCACGGTCGGCCCACAGGCGCACGCTGACCTGACTGACATTGCGCAACTGGCCGATCCGGCTTTCGGGGATGCCGATCACGACTTCTTTCTCGTCGGTGCGCGCCACCCGCACTACCGGGGTGCCGGCGCCGACCACCTGGCCGACTTCGGCCTCGATCGCGGTCACCACGCCGTCGGCGTCTGCTTCGAGATTGGCGTAGCCGGTCTGGTTCGACTGCCCGCGCAAGCCGGCGCGCGCCGCATCGACCCGGGCCTGGGCCGCCTTCAGCGCGGACGCCTTGGCCTCGAGTGCCGACTGGCTGACGAAATTCTGGGCACGCAAGTCCTGGTGGCGCCGGTAATCGGCCTGGGCCAGTTCGCGCTCGGTCTCGGCGGCGCGCAGCGCGGCCTGCGCCTGCGCTTCGGCCAGGCGCAGGTCTTGCGGGTCGAGTCGCATCAGTACCTGGCCCCGATTCACGCTGGCGCCGACGTCGACCTTGCGCTCGACGATCTTGCCGCCGACCCTGAAGCCCAGGCGCGATTCGTAGCGCGGGCGCACGTCCCCCGAAAATTCAACCCGTTCGGTGCCGTTATCGCGAGCCAGCTCGATCACGCGCACCGGGCGCACGTCGTCGGCCTTGGGGGCTGGCTTGTCGCAGCCGGCGAGCATGGCCACAGCCAGCGCTGCCAGCGGTACGGTCAGTGAAAGACGGAAAGACTGGAACACGGTGGACCCTTTGTCGTGGCGATGCCCGGGCATGGGCAATCGGTGTCGGCATTTTGTAATTTGTATTTGTTACTGAGCAATTATAATCGTGGAAAACCATGTCAACCCCGCTTTAGAGGCAACAGTCAAATATGCCCGTCGAGCATTACGAGAACTTCCCGGTTGCGTCCTTCTTGCTGCCGCGCCGCCTGGTGCCCGCGGTCGAGGCGATCTATGCCTTTGCACGTAGCGCCGACGATATCGCCGACGAGGGCGAGGCCAGCGCGCCCGAGCGGCTGGCGGCGCTGGCGCACTACGCCCATGCCCTGGACGCGATCGGGCGTGGAGAAACACCTCCGGAACCGATGCTGGCCCGGTTGTCCAGCGTGGTCACCGAGTTTCGCCTGCCGCTGGCGCCGCTGCACGACTTGCTGTCGGCCTTTCGCCAGGACGTGGTCACCACCGGCTACGCCGATTACGCCACCTTGCTCGACTATTGCCGGCGCTCGGCCAACCCGGTCGGACGGCTGATGCTGGCGCTCTACGATGCGGTGGACGAGCGCAACCTGCGCGATTCGGACGCCATCTGCACCGCCTTGCAGCTGATCAACTTCTGGCAGGACGTCGCGATCGATCTCGCCAAGGGCCGCATCTACCTGCCGCTCGAAGACCTGGAGCGCCACGGCGTATCGGCGGCCGACCTGGCGGCCAGCCCGGCCAGTCCGGCCTGGCGCGCGCTGATGCGCTTCGAGGTCGACCGCGCGCGCGCGCTGATGCTTGGCGGCGCCCCACTGGCGCGCCGCCTGCCGGGCCGGGTCGGCTGGGAGCTGCGCCTGATCGTCCAGGGCGGCTTGCGCATCCTGGACGCCATCGAGCGCGCCGACTACGACGTATTCCGGCGCCGGCCCACGCTGGCCGGCACCGACTGGCTGGCGGTGCTCTGGGGCGCGCTGCGCATGTAGGGCGGCCGCATCAAGCCAGCCGCGTTCGCTGGGCAGTGCCGGCATCGGCTAAGATAGCGGGTTCGCATCACCCATTTTCGCTTCGACCAATAAGTAACAAGACCATGTCCCCCGACGAATACTGCCAGCAAAAAACCGTCCAGAGCGGCTCCAGCTTCTATTACAGCTTTCTGTTCCTGCCTCAGGAGCGTCGGCGCGCGATCACCGCGCTGTATGCGTTCTGCCGCGAAGTCGACGACACCGTCGACGAAGCGAGCGACCCGTCGGTGGCGCGCATCAAGCTGGCCTGGTGGCGCACCGAGATCTCCAGCATGTACCAGGCAAGGCCCACGCACCCGGTGTCGCAGGCGCTGCAACCGCACCTTGCCCCCTACCTGCTAGAAGAGCAGCATCTGCAGGCGATCATCGACGGCATGGAAATGGACCTCGACCAGAGCCGCTACCTCGACTATCCCGGACTGCAGAAATACTGCTGGCGCGTCGCTGGCGTGGTCGGCATCTTGTCGGCCAGCATATTCGGCTACACCAACCCGCAGACCCTGGCGTATGCCGAGAAGCTCGGGCTGGCCTTCCAGCTCACCAACATCATCCGCGACGTCGGCGACGACGCGCGCAAGGGCCGCATCTATCTGCCGGTGAACGAGCTGCAGCAGTTCGGCGTCACCGCAGCCGACCTGCTGGCCTTTCGCCACAGCGAGAAGTTCGACGCGCTGATGCGCTTCCAGGCCGAGCGCGCGCAGCGCATGTACGACGAGGCGCTGGCGCTGCTGCCGAAAGAAGACCGGCGCGCCCAGCGTCCGGGCCTGATGATGGCCGCCATCTACCGCACCTTGCTCGACGAGATCGAACGCGACGGCTTCCATGTGCTGAACCAGCGTATCTCGCTTACGCCACTGCGCAAGCTGTGGCTGGCCTGGAAGACTTATGTCCGCACCTAGCGCCGGGCTGCGGGTCCTGGTCGCCGGCGGCGGCTGGGCCGGTTGCGCGGCGGCGGTTGAACTGGCGCGCGCAGGCCACCGGGTCACGCTGGCCGAGGCTGCGCGCAGCCTGGGTGGTCGTGCGCGCGCGGTCGAAGTGCACGGCAAGACGCTCGATAACGGCCAGCACATCCTGCTCGGCGCCTATGGCGAGACGCTGCGCCTGCTGCGCCTGGTAGGTGTCGACCCGGATACCGCCCTGCTGCGCCTGCCGGTGCAGATGCGCTATCCGTTTCCGGGCGTCGGCGGCGGCATGGATTTCGTCGCCCCGCGCTGGCCGGCGCCGTTTCACCTGATTGGCGCGCTGCTGCGCACCAAGGGCCTGGAGCGCGCCGACAAGCTGGCGCTGGCGCGCTTGCACAGCGCCGCCAGGTGGATGGGCTGGCAGCTGTACAACGATTGCACGGTGGATGAACTGCTGGAACGCTTCGGCCAGAGCGCGCGCCTGAATCGGCTGCTGTGGCACCCGCTGTGCATCGCCGCCCTGAATACGCCGCCCGCGCGCGCCTCGGCCCGGGTGTTCCTGGCGGTGCTGCGCGACAGCCTGGGCGCCAGGCGCCGCGCCGCCTCGGACATGCTGCTGCCGCAGTGCGATATGGGCGCCCTGTTTCCGCAGGCGGCGGCGGCCTTTGTCGAGCGCCATGGCGGCGCCGTTGTCACCGGCGCCAGAATCGATGCCCTCACCCGCGACGGCGAGCACTGGCGCTGCTCGGTGCAGGGCGACGCCGCGGACGCTGGCGCCGTGCTTGACGCCCGCTTCGACGCGGTCGTGCTGGCCACGCCGGCGGCGCAGTCGGCGGCGCTGCTCTCCCCCTATCCGGAAACGGCGCAGCTCGCAGCCCAGCTCGCGGCCCTAAACTACGAAGCCATCGCTACCTGCTACCTGCAATACGATCCTGCGCTGGCGCTCGAGCTGCCGTTCTACGCGCTGCTGGACAACCCCGCGCTGGGCCGCTGGGGCCAGTTCGTCTTCGACCGCGGCCAGCTCGACCCGGCCCATGCGGGACTGCTCGCCGTGGTGGTCAGCGCCGCCGGCGACGCTGCCCAACTCCAGCAGGATGCGCTGGCCGCCGCCATCGCCGCGCAGCTGGCACACGAGCTGCGGCGTCCTGAACTGGCTGCGCCGCACTGGAGCCGGGTCATCACCGAAAAGCGCGCCACCTTCTCGTGCACGCCCGGCCTGGCGCGCCCCGGCAACGATACCGCGCTGCCAGGACTGGTTCTGGCAGGCGACTTCACCGCCAGCGACTACCCGGCCACGCTGGAGACGGCGGTGCGTAGCGGGATCGGTGCGGCGACGGCTATCGGCGCGCCGGGCACCCTGTCCCGCGAATTGCGCAGCCTGTCGCACGACCCTGGCGACCAGCCGCGCGCTTGCGTAAGCTAGCAGTATCGACATATTCGTTGACAGGGAAGGCGCCATGAACTCCCGGCCTGGCCTGCGTACGCTCGCGCCGCTGGCCGTGGACGCGGCCAGCGCGATCGACAGCATTCCGGTTGTCGGGCATCACTGATCAAAAGGTAGAGCAGCACATGGGCAAACTGGAATATCTCGACGCGCTCAAGCGCGCCATGACGGGCTTGCCGCCGGAGACGCAGGCCAAAACGCTGGGCTGGTACGAGCAGCGCTTCGTCGACGGCATTGCGGCTGGCCGTAGCCAGGACAGCATCGCAGCAGAACTGGGCGACCCGCGCAAGGTGGCGGTTACGCTGCGCGCCAGCGCCCACATGCACGCCTTCGCCGAGAAAAAATCCCCGGCCAACGCCTTGCGCGTGCTGGTGGGCGGCGCCGGGCTGGTGGTCTTTAACCTGTTCATGGCGATCCCGGCCGCGGTTTACGCCGCACTGCTGGTCGCGCTCTACGCCTGCGCGATCGGCTTTTACGCCTCCGGGATCGCCATTACCGCCAGTTCACTGGCCGGCGCCAGTGAACTGGTGCTCGACAATCCATTGCATCGGGTGGTGATCGGCGACGACGGCGAGCGCCGCGAAACCGTCGGCAACATGCGCACCCGCATCTCGTTCGGCGAACACGGCATCGAGATCCACGACGAAGAAGAACCGGGCCCGGAGCCGGGGCCGGCGGCAGCGGACGAGCCTGCGGACGCGCTGGGGCGCTCCGGGGGGGTGATCCGCCGCGCCGAAAGGGTGGCCGAGAGTGGCATCCGGATCACCACCGACCTGGACCGCGAGTCGCGCACTACCCAGACAGGCGTCGGTTTGGCGATGGTGCTGGGCGGAATCGTGCTATTTCTGCTGTCGCTGCTGCTCACCCGCTATACCTTTGTCGGACTCAAACGCTATATCCGCATGAACGTTTCGCTGCTGAAGGGGGCGTGAGATGCGCTCTTTGCTGAAAGTCGGATTTGCCCTGCTGCTGCTGGCCTGCGTGCTGATCGCCCTGGCCTATGGGGTACTGCGCGCCAACGGTGTGGCAGCGGCCACCGAGGGCCGCGAGTTCGCCAGCGAAACCCGCGCGCTGCCGGCCGGCGTCAACGCGGTGGAACTGAACGGCCCGATCGACCTGACGCTACGCTATGGCCCCACGCCATCGCTCGAGGTGCGCGGCGAATCTCGCCTGCTGGGCAACGTGGACGTGAGTGCCGAGGGCGCTGTGCTGCACATCGGCATCCGCGGCATGCTGCTGCGCCACCGCCGTCCGCTCGAAGTCGAACTGGTACTGCCAAGCCTGGCGGGCGTGGCCGTAGACGGCAGCGGCGCGAGCAGCGTCAATGGATTTTCGGGCGAACGGATCGAGGTGCGCATGGAAGGACCGGGCAGCCTGCGCTTGAACGGGCGCTTCCGCCACGTGCGGGCAGCGCTCAGCGGCAGTGGCGAGCTGGAACTGAACGCCGGGGCCGGCGCCGACAGCGTCGAGGTCGCACTGACCGGTTCCGGTCGCATGACCGTGGTCGGCAGCACCCGCGAACTGGTGGCCACGGCCAGCGGTTCGGGCCAACTCGAGGCGCGCCATCTGCGCGCCGCTACGGTCAAGGTGGACCAGACCGGCTCGGGCAGCACCACGGTACAGGCCCGGCGCACGATGGCGGCAACGCTCTCGGGCAGCGGCGACATCGAGGTGTTTGGCAACCCGGCCGAGCGCAGCGTCAGGCGCACCGGCACCGGCAGCGTCACGTTTTCGGATTAAGCGCGCTTCACTGTTTGCTCTCGCACGATCGGCTTCTCGGTCGTAGCATGCGCCTGTTTCGAGCAGCTTCTTACTTTCGCTCGAAAGTAAGTCGTCAGACACCCAAAGCGGACCACCCATATATTTACAATTCGTAGCGATTCTTCTTTGGATGCGTGCGCTTGAATTCCATCAGACTGAATATTGCGGTCATACCGAGGCCAACACTCACGACGATATGGTCCTTCACATCGAAATGCATTCCCGCGATTACAATCAGGACCGTGCCGATAAGATCATACCAGAGGGCCATTTTCCAACGCCGCCGCCAGGCGAGTACAAACACGCAGAAAGCTATGGCAAGCACGCCCCACCCAATAAGTATCGCTGGTATTCCTGCAATTTCCAATTATCATCTCCGATGAAAATTTAAATGAACCAAGCCTGTTGTACTTCTAGCCATGTCGAAACCTTATTCGCGCGCGCTTATTCCACATAACCGGGCGGTCTCAAGAACCAATTGTAACACCGGGTTAATGAACCGAATCGGCCTGCATTTGTAACCTGGCCATATGCTCGGTATAAACGGCGAGCGGTGTTTTCCATCCATGCGTTTCTCTGGGGCGGGTGTTGAGGGATAACGCGATGGCGTCGAGCTCGTCCCGGGAGTAGATCGACAAGTCAGAGCCTTTCGACATGTACTGTCGCAGCAAACCGTTGGTGTTTTCGTTAGAGCCGCGCTGCCATGGGCTGTGTGGGTCGGCAAAGTAAATTTGCACGCCGGTGCGCTAGCTCAGGATTTTGTGGCCGTGCATCTCGCGGCCCTGGTCGTACGTCATGGACTTGCGCAGCGCCGCTGGCTGACGATTAAGGACAGCGGAGAAGCTGTCGACGACCGAGCGGGTGCCGGCATTGTCCATCTTGGCCAGCACCACGAAACGGTGAGGTAGCCTGAGAGTTTCGAACACTCCTGTTTGGTAAACTGACTAAAGGGAGTCAACATGAGCAAATCAGAAAAACTCACCTACATGAAAGAGTTCCGCACCGAGGCGGTCAAGCCGGTGCTGGAGCAAGGAATGTCGCTGGAAGAGGCTGGCGTAAGCCTGGCTCTGCCGAAGGGCACGCTGGCGAACTCCTTGGGTCGCAGCCAGACGAGGCGACGGCGCGGCAGCAGTCCTAGGCGGCAGAAGCGTGGCCGAGCTGGAAGCAGAAGTGACGCGGCTGCGCAAGGAGTTAGCTAATGCCAATGTCGAGGTGGAAATATCAAAATGCCACCGCGTACTTTGCATGGGAGTCGCTGCCCGGTACGCGCAGGTGAAGGCAATGCGACCCGACTATCCGGTCGAATGACTGTGCCGCGCGTTTGAGGTTTCGCGTAGCGGATTTTATGCCTCGCTGCGCATGCGGTCTACCCCGCGAGCCCGGCAGGATGCGGTGCTGAAGGTGGCTATCCAGGCCGAGCACCGGCAGAGCCGCGACTCCTACGGCACGCAGCGTGTACAACCCGAACTGCGGGAGCATGGCTTCATCGCGGGCCGAGACCGGATCGCACGCTTGCGGCGTGAAATGGGCTTGCGCTGCCGGCAGCTGCGCGAGATCGTCGCCTCGACGAACTCGCACCATAGCCTGCCAATTGCCGAAAACCTGCTCGAGCAGCGAACCGAGTGCGCCGAGCCACGCGTGGGGCACAGACATTACGTACATGTTGCCGGTAGTACAGGAGTTGCGCCTGGCGGCTTGAGCATTCACCGGGAAGGACTCACAGGCAGTCCATGTTGCACCGAGAATCATCGCCTTCTTGTCGGAAATTTTTACACGATTGTTCTGAGCAAAAACTTTGCATCCAACCTCGGCATTGGCATCGTTGTGATGAGCGGCGTGCAGACGTTTTCTGCTCAAGCGCGGGGCCCTAATCCGAGCTTCAATTTCGTTATCGATGTTGCCGACACGTTTTACTATGATGGTGTGAGCAGCTTGCTGATGGACATTAAACTCAATAGCGGCAATATCGCTACGTCTCTTGATGCAGTCTACTCGACTACTTCCGGCCTTGGCCGCGTATTTGGTGGTATCAATAGCCAAAACGGTTTCAGCGATCAACCGGGCCTTGTTACCGCTTTCGAAGTAGAAGGCACCAAGGTCCCGGAGCCGGCGACACTGGCCTTGTTCGGGATTGCACTGCCAGGTATCGCGTCGACGCGCCGCAAGGGCAAGTCCACACTGTAACGACCGATGCCCCGGAGCGGGACGAGGAAACATCTTCAATCCACCGCCCCAATCTTTAACGATGCGAAGTGCGGTCAGGTCCTGACGGCGCTTCGCCGCTTGCCCGCTACCAAGCTGGCAGGGCGCGGCGGCGCGCTGCCGCTGGCACTGGCACTCTGCTTCAAGACGCGCCAGGTAGTTGGCAAGGCTCCTCATGCTCTTGAACAGCGAAATGATTGATGATCGCCATCGCGTCATCAAGTGCCCTCGTCGCTGCTTCGTAGTCCAATTCAAGGAAACATCGTTGCGCAATGCCCTGATCGCGTGAACGCACTGTCGGTGGGCGTGCTGGCTGCGCGTGCCGAGTTCGCCCAGCAGATGCGACAAATCCACCAGCCGCGTTGAAACTCAATCTGCTCATCGGAAAAGTTGAGCAACCGCTGGATCAGCAACACATATCTCAAACGCAAAATCGCGGATCACCGACCTTCCAGCCTTAGTCTAGAAAGGTTGATTTTCTATTGATGCTTGCTTTTCATCAATGCGAAGCAAAGAAATATACGGCTTCTCAATGCTAAAATCATTTCAAATCAACAGGAGGAAGAAATGTTTGGCGAAACAATCTTCAGTTTAATAATTGAAATTTTTGTAAATATAAAGACGAGAAAAAGCAAATTTTTGAATTGGCTCTTTTGGACACTGTCCTCAACCATTATTTTACTCGCACTAATATTAAGTTAGTTTCCTAATAATCCGGATATGTACGGCGCTAGCGTCGAATTAAATATTTCAATCTGAGGGTATCGCACGTTTAAACCGCCGCCACTCTCCCGAAAGCGCCTAATTTTATTTTTTAACAGAATTAGGCAGGCAGTGGGAAGTAGAAGCGGACGCTTTAAGTCTGGGCAGGTAGCCCTCAACCGGTCATATCTGGATTGCGCGGCAGAGGTTAGGGATACTCCTGGATTTGCCAGTTTGCCAAGGCGTAAGTTTCCGGAGCGATCGTGAAGACGTCACTCTTGATGACTCCTAGATCGACTGCATCATTGTGTTTCCCCCAATCGAACAAGAGGTCTAACTGTTGCGATTGGGTTCGAACCGTGGAATACCAGGTCGACATTTTTTGCCGCTCGACCGCTCCATAAATTTCCGGCATTCTTGTGAACTCGTTATCGGTTAGAGGGGGCATGTACCAAAAAAACTCACCCCGGCTTTCATCGGTTGCAAGACGCCAGTAGGCGACGCCGAGCGGGCATTTCCGCCGCAGGTGACCGAGTAGAGCGTCTTTTGCATTCTCTGCGAGATCGCGGGCCTTTTCGCTGCCCCGAGAAAAGCTGGTGACTGTTACTTCAGTCTGGAATCGAACATACGCTGCCGTTCCGTCGAAAGCCGTAGCCGCAAAGTAGTACCGGGTTCTCTCAATACGCTCGGAACCGATGGCGGAAGAATATCCTGACCAATTCCTTCTCCCCCTTCCAGGCTCATCATAATCGCCATCAATTTCACCGCCACCCCTCCCCTTGCCTGCGCCACGACAGTTCGTATACTCGGCATGGTTGGGGTTTAATTGATTGGAACGGTTATCGTTGTCTGATTTTTTAGACATGACACTCCTCTATTCGTTGGCACAAGTGTTCGCCGCGTAAGTAACCTACCGCAGGCTTTAGATATGAATATTGATTCTAGCCGAGCAATCTGATCAACTCATCAAAAATAAACTTCCCGCTGTGCTTGTCAGATAGTCGACCAATCGATCTTCTCTTTTTCACCTGTTAGTCGAAAAATAAAATAGTTGACCGATTGAAACTCATTTGAAAATACCGCCAGATCAAAATTTGTTCCGCGTTCGGTGTTATATACTAGCCAAAAGCTATTTATCTTCTTAATAACAAGCTCGCCAAATCCAGCCGCGATTTGGCTACCTAGGGCGTATTCATTTCTGCCTACTCCTTTTGCGTCAAGAAACTGGCGGACTCTACGGAGCAATGGCTCGATTGCCACTGGATTTGGGTGGGGAATTTCAAAGTCAAACTCTGGTAACTCGATAATCATGAAATTCTCATTAAGCAACCTAAAGCAATTAACTGTTCTACTGACTTTTCAGTCTCATATTGGGCGCCCTTCCCAACCTCATCAAACCATGGTGTTGCTGGCCCCGATTTTACGGCAATTCGCTTGGTGACTTCATATTGATGATATGGGGCTAGTTTATCGGTCCCAGGTGGCGACGCACGTCCCTCGTACGAAGCACAATTTCGAGCTAGAATACGACCGTGTTCTCCACCATAACGATCCAGTTTAGTACCAACGGCCAATTTCTTTCTAGTTGGCGCTCCATGAAACCCATCATTAGGTGGATACCACCGATTACCATCGGGTTTTTTCCAACCTGCAGCTTTCGCAGCCATTCTCTCTTCACATGGATCATTCTTTTCTGCAACACGACGGGATGTTCTTCTCTGTGCCGAATTGCCAGATAGCCCGAGCGGACCTATCCAACCGACAGGGTTCGGGGCGTATGCATAAATATTGATGCCGCAGAGTAGACCAATCGGATCTTGCGTGAGGTAGCGCGCCATGTCGGAATCGAGTAACGATGCCGGTTGTAATGTAGTCCGGTCTCTTCATCAAAGTATTGTCCCTGGAACCGAATCGGATTCCATATCCCAGCCCTGTTCGCCGCATCGCTGATCGCCTCCTTTGCTGTCCCCACGCCTTGTACTGCGCCGACCACGCGACCTTGCCCTCACAGTCCGTCAACTCCTGCGGCGTACCCAGATGATCGCATTGATAGAAGGCGATCTCTTCCTTACCGAACGGCTCGGCTTCATGTTCGTACTCACCATTCCACAGCGGATCAAGAGCAATATCGTACTTGCCGTCGTTGCCCGCTAGCAGCGCTTTCACATCGGTGGTAGGGGCCAGTCGAAGTGCCCGGCTTCGGGTGGCCTGCACCAGCGGAACGAAGCTGTCGCGCTCGTACACATAGTGCACGGTCCGTTCGTCCGCCGCATAGCCCTGGCGCACGCTGCTTTCCAGGGCCAGCATGTCGCCGTCCCAGCCGTACATGGTCCGGGTCGTTTTCCGTAAGGCCGTGCCTTCCTAAGAATGGGCGAAGCCAGTGCACCAGCACAGCGCCAGCAACGCCTGTCCTGGCCGTTGCTGGCCCAGGCCCGGCTGCGCGGTTGACGAGCTGGCTTGAGCGTCGTACATTGGCTGCACGTAGAAGCTGGCCCTGCAAGTAGTCGGCGAACATGCAACACGCAGTCCGTCAAAACACCCCCATGCGCGGGAAAGTTTGAGAAACGCCGCTTCGGCTCGCGCTTCTCAATGTTTTCTTCGCGGAAGCTGGCTACCGCGCGGCATTCGCCGTTTCCCTCCCAGCACTTTTCGTTTCTGTGGCCAGTTCCATCCGACCAGTTCCCACTGCTGTGGTCTAAATTGCCCGGACACCTGAATAGGTAGAAAATCCACCTCCTGGAGAAGATTGCATGAGGGCAATAAAACAAACGATCTTTGACCCCAGCCTGAAGCTAGAAGTTCGACCGGTACGGTTCGGCCATACACCCAACAGGATCTCATGTACGCGATTTACTTCAAATGGAAAGTGACCTCTGGTCATGAGCGAGACTTCGAGCACGCCTGGCGGGAACTCACCGAGCTCATACGCGACGAGCGAGGCGCTCTGGGGTCACGTCTGCATCGGTGCGCTGACGGCCACTATTTTGCGTATGCCCAATGGCCGTCCGAACTCGTGTGGGCTACACAGCCCGAGCCGACTACTCGCATGGTCGAGTTGCGCAAGCAAATGCGTGCATGCGCCGAACTTGTAGATGGCCCGCTTCAGGGTGAGGTCGTTGCCGACCTTCTGGTAACGGCAGCTCCCGACTGAGCGAACAGGGTGGCAATGGCATTGACCAGCTCGCGCAACCGATTTGGGTCGATTGCGGCCCAGGTGTGACCCTTTTACACTTGCGATTGCTTCGCACTGTCAAAGGGAGCCGCGCGATGATCGATGATCGATCATCGGCTAGGCACGCTCCAGCCAGTCGAGCAGCTCGCGGGCGGCGGCGCGGCCGCTGCCGAAGCAGGCGGTGAGCAGGTAGCCGCCAGTGGGCGCCTCCCAGTCGACCATCTCGCCGGCCACGAACACCCCGGGTAGTGCGCGCAGCATCGCGCTGCCCTCTTCCATCGCTTCAAAGCGCACCCCGCCGGCACTGCTGATCGCCTCGTCGATCGGGCGTGGTCGGCGCAGCACCAGCGGTAGCGCCTTGAGCGCCGCCGCCAGCCGGGCCGGATCGGCGTAGTCCTGTCTGGACAGGCATTCGTGCAGCAGGCCGGCCTTGACACCCTTGATCCCGAGCCGGCTTTGCAGATGGCTCGCCAGCGAGCGCGAACCGCGCGGATGCTGCACCTGGGCCGCCACCCGGGCGGCGTCCAGGTCGGGCAAGAGGTCGAGCCAGATGGTGGTGCTGCCGTGCTCGATAATCTGGTCGCGCAGCAGCGCCGAGATCGCATACACCAGGCTGCCCTCGATACCCGATTGGGTCACCACGAACTGGCCCTGGCGGCGCTCGATGACGCCCTCGCGGTTGCGCCAGGCGATGGCCACGGTGGTGAGCGGCGCGCCGGCATGCCGGGCGCTGAAATGCGCGCTCCAGTCGACATCGAAGCCGCAGTTCGCCGGCAGCAGCGGGGCGACCTCGACCCCGCGCTCTTGCAGCAGCGGCGCCCAGGCGCCATCCGACCCAAGCCGGGCCCAGCTCGCGCCGCCCAGGGCCAGCAGGGTAGCGTCGGCATCGACCAACAGGTCGCCATCGGGCGTGGCCAGGCGCAGGCGCCCATCCTGCCAGCCCAGCCAGCGGTGCCGCGTGTGAAAGCGCACGCCGGCCCCGCGCAGGCGCTGCAGCCAGGCACGCAGCAAGGGGGCGGCTTTCATCTCGGTCGGGAACACCCGGCCCGAGCTGCCCACGAAGGTATCGACACCCAGTGCGTGGATCCATGCGCGCACGGCCTGCGGGTCGAAACCCTCCAGCCAGCGCGCAACCTCGGCCTGGCGCGCGCCGTAGCGAGCGCGAAAGGCCGGCAAGGGCTCGGAATGGGTGATGTTCATGCCGCCCTTCCCGGCCAGCAGAAACTTGCGGCCGCTCGAGGCCATGGCGTCGTACACGTCTACCTGCACGCCGCCGGCCGCCAGCGTCTCGGCCGCCATCAGGCCGGCAGGGCCGGCGCCGATGACGGCGACGCGGTGAAGGTTCTGGCGGGACTCGGGCATGTTTGATAGCGGTGATCAAGGGAGCGGCATTGTAGCCGGGAATGCGCCACGCCTGAAGATGTAAAGCGAGCTTGACATGCGCAGTATTTACGCCTACGATGTAAAGCATACTTTACTTGGAGGCTGCCATGTACGAGAAACGCATCAAGACTGCCTATTTTCGCGAGATGCTCGGTTCCGGCCTGCTGTACACGGTGCTGCTGGTAGTGGCAGTTCGCATCGGCCGCCCGATGGAGCCCGGCATGCTGCGCACCTTGCTGCTGGTCTCGCCGATGATCGGCTTCGGGCTGATGCTGTGGGCGATCGCGCGCCACATCGGGCGCGTGGACGAATACATGCGCCGGCTCCTGCTCGAATCGGTCAGCCTGGGAGCCGGCATCACGGCCGGCCTGGCGGTCACCTATGGCTTCCTGGAGAACGCCGGGTTTCCCCAGTTGTCGATGTTCTGGGTATGGGTTGTGTTGTGCGCTTCCACCATCGTTGCAACGGTAATCCGCGGTGTGTGCCGGCGATGAACAACAATATAAGGGCGCTACGGGCCGAGCGCGGCTGGAGCCAGGCCGAACTGGCCGAACTGCTCCAGGTCTCGCGCCAGAGTGTCAACGCGATCGAGACCGGGCGCTACGATCCGAGCCTGCCGCTCGCCTTTTCCATCGCCCGCCTGTTCGGCCAGCCGATCGAATCGATCTTCAGCCCCGACCCGGAGTCTTCATGATTTTCCCGATGATCGACCAGACCGATGCGCTGGCCGATGCTGTCCGCAACCGCATCTCTCGTCCTTGAGCACCACACTTAGGAGAATTTAAATGCGCAAACTACTTTACTGGGCCGGGCAGTACCTGCTGGCCACCGGCTCGATGTTCGCCCTGCTGGTCGCGATCGACGTACTGATACGCGGCGAAGCCTTCGAGACTGGCGCCCGCCAGTCGCTGGCCTGGGCCGTGCTGGCGTCGGCCATCTTCATCGGCTCGCGCTATTACCAGTGCCACAAGGGCAGCGCCGATGCGCGCTGCGGCGGGACCGCCGGCAAGCGCTGAGCGCCCTCTTCCAGGTTGAAACGGGCATGCAGGCTGCATGCCTGCAAGATACTTCTTGACAATATATCTGACAGGAATATTCTTGTACGCGCTACAACGAACGATGGCACCCGTGTAACGACCGGCGACTTGACACCGGGATGTTACGCACGAGGCCGCCACGATTCGGAGGGCGTGTTGTTTCACCATCTTGGAGGATGTGTATGTCGGTAATGACCAGGGCAGCAATGTCCCGTAGGGCGGTGCTGGGCGCAATCGCGACCACGCCGTTATGGATGCAGTCCGCATGGGCGCAGCCAAACAATCTGAAAATTTCGCACCAGTTCCCGGGCGGCAGCATCGCCCAGGGCGATTTCCGCGACCGCCTGTGCCGCATGTTCGCGGCCGACGTCGAGCGCCGCACCCGCGGCGGCCTGAAATTCTCGATCTATCCCGGCTCCAGCCTGATGGGTCCGAACGCCCAGTTTCCGGCGCTGCGCAGCGGCGCCCTGGACATGGCGCTGGTGCCACTGTCGTATGCCGGCAGCGAACTGCCTGAAGCGAACATCGGCCTGATGCCCGGCCTGGTCACATCGTACGGACAGGGTTTCGCCTGGAAGAACGCCCCGGTCGGGCGCGAGCTGACCCGTATCCTGAACGAACAGGGCCTGGTGGTGGTGAGCTGGATCTGGCAGGCCGGCGGCGTCGCCTCGCGCGGCAAGCCAATCCTGCACCCGGAAGACGTGGCCGGCCTCAAGGTGCGCGGCGGTTCGCACGAAATGGACCGCCTGCTGCTCGATGCCGGTGCCAGCGTGGTCAACATGCCATCCAACGACATCCAGGCCGCGCTGCGCGCCGGCACGCTCGACGCGGCGCTTACCTCGTCGACCTCGCTGATCTCGTTCCGCTTGCAGGAAGCGGCGCGCTCGCTGACCACCGCGCGCGGCGGCGCCTACTGGTTCATGTTCGAGCCGCTCATGATGTCGCGCAGCGTGTTCGAGCGCCTGAGCCGGCAGCAGCAGGCGGCGGTGATGGCGGTGGGGGCCGACCTCGAAGCCTTTGCACTAAAAGCGGCGCGCGCCGATGACGCCGCGGTGGCATCGGTATTCCAGGCAACCGGCGCCCAGGTGGTCGACATGAATGCCCAAGCGCTGCGCAAATGGCAGTCGATCGCGCGCGCCAATGCCTGGCGCGAGTTCGGCGAACGTAACGCCAATTGCGCCAGGCTGCTCGAACTGGCCGAGCAGTCGATCGCGCTGACCTGAACCGGGTAGGGCCGCCCCAGGCGCCCTATCCGCCGGTCACGGGCGGAAAAAACGCCACCTCGGCGCCATCGTCCACTGGCTGCTCCGGCCCGCACATCACTTGCTGGTGCGCCATGCGCAAGGGGCGCTCAGGGCCAAGCGCCTCGGCCCATGCGCCACCTCGCGCCACCAGGGCGGCGCGTACTTCGCCGACGGTGGCGGCCTCGCCAGGCAATGCGATCGCTTCCTGGGCCAGGCCTACTGCTTCGCGCACGGAAGCAAAATACCGCAATGTGATTTTCATGGTGTTCCTAGTGCTGTAGTTCGGCAAACGGGATGAAGCGCACAATGTCGCCCGCGGCGATCGCCTGGCCGGGCGGATTGTCCACCAGGCCATCGCCCCGCACGGTCGAGGTCAGCACACCCGAGCTCTGGTTCGGAAACAGGTCCAGGCCCCCTGCCGCGTTCAGGCGCACGCGCAAGAATTCGTTGCGGCGGTCGGCCTTGGGCAGCGCAAAGTCGGCGCGCACCGCATAGCCGCGCGGCTCGACCGAACCTGTGACGCCCTGCAGGCGCAGCAAGAAGGGCCGCACGAACAGCAAGAAAGTGATAAAGCTCGATACCGGGTTGCCCGGCAAGCCGATGAAAAACGCCGTATCCCCGCCGTCGCGCCACACCTCGCCAAACGCCAGCGGCTTGCCGGGCTTGACGGCGATCTGCCACATGTCCAGCCGCCCTTGCGCCTCGACCGCCGGCTTGATGTGGTCTTCCTCGCCCACCGACACGCCGCCCGAGGTGATGATCAGGTCGTGCTCCTGCGCGGCCTGGTGCAAGGTCGCGCGCGTCGCGTCCAGCGAATCGGGCACGATGCCGAAATCGGTGACCGCGCAGCCGAAGTTTTCCAGCAGTGCGCGCAGCGTAAAGCGGTTCGAGTTGTACACCCCGCCCGGCTTGAGCGCCTCGCCCGGCATCGCCAGTTCGTCGCCGGTAAAGAAGACCGCAACGCGCACCCGGCGCCGCACCGGCAGCCGGGCCAGCCCGCAGGCGCTTGCCAGCCCCAGTTCCTGGCTGCGCAGGCGCGTGCCGGCCGGCAGAACGACGGCACCGGCGGTCACGTCCTCACCGCTGCGGCGTATCCATTCGCCCGGCTTGGGCGCATGGCGCACGATCACCGTGTCGCCCAGCGCTTCGCACTGCTCCTGCATCACGACGGCATCGGCGCCGGGCGGCACCAGGGCGCCGGTGAAGATGCGCGCGGCGCTGCCCGGTTCGAGCGGCTGGCCAACGCTGCCGGCCGGAATACGCTGGGTCACGCGCAAGCTTGCGCTGCCGCTGGCGCAGTCAAGCGCGCGTACCGCGTAGCCATCCATCGAGGTATTGTCGGCCGATGGTACGTTCAGGGTCGCGCGCTGGTCTTCGGCCAGCACGCGGCCGTTGGCCTCGAGCGTGGGCACGGTCTGGCTGCCATCGACCGCGCGCGCGGCGGCAAGCAGGCGGTCGAGCGCTTCGCGCACGGAGAGCATGGGCGCCTTCACCTCACAGCCCCGTGTGCTGGGCGATGTACGACTTGATGCGCTCGACGTCGACGGGCATCACGACAAACCGTTGCGGCAGTGCTTCGATATTCTCGAAGCCAGCCGGTCGTTCGGCGTCGGTACCCAGCGCGTCCAGGATGGTCTCGTTGAACTTGGCCGCCAGCGCGGTTTCGAGCACGATCATCGGCACGCCAGGCTTCAGGTGCGCGCGCGCGACCTTGATGCCGTCGGCGGTATGGGTGTCGATGGTGATGCCGTAATCGTCATTGACCTCGCGGATGGTATCGAGGCGGTCGGCATGGGTCGATTTGCCCGAGGCGAAACCGTACTGGCCGCATCGCTTCCATTCGTCGCCATCGCTGCCCGGCTGGCCCGACAGGTCGAAGCCCCCTTCCTGCTCGACCTTGTGCATCAGCGCGTGGGTGCGCGCGGGGTCGCGCCCCACCAGGTCGTAGACGAAGCGCTCGAAGTTGGAGGCTTTCGAGATATCCATCGACGGGCTGCTGGTATGAAAGGTTTCGGCGGCCTTGCGCACCCGATAGCGGCCGGTGCGGAAGAATTCGTCGAGCACGTCGTTCTCGTTGGTGGCGGCCACCAGCCGGTCGATCGGCAGGCCCATCATGCGCGCGATGTGGCCGGCGCAGATATTGCCAAAATTGCCCGACGGGACCGTGAACGAGACTTTCTGGTCGCTGGCGGTGGTGGCCGCCAGGTAGCCGCGGAAGTAATACACCACTTGCGCCACCACCCGTGCCCAGTTGATCGAATTGACGGTGCCGATCTTGTGGCGCGCCTTGAATTCCAGGTCGTTCGAAACCGCCTTGACCATGTCCTGGCAATCGTCGAACACGCCTTCGACGGCGATGTTGAAGATATTCGGGTCTTGCAGGCTGAACATCTGGGCGCTCTGGAAGGCGCTCATCTTTCCGTGTGGCGAGAGCATGAACACGCGCACGCCGCGCTTGCCGCGCATCGCGTATTCGGCGGCGCTGCCGGTGTCGCCCGAGGTGGCGCCGAAGATGTTGAGCGCATCGTCGTTCCTGGCCAGCGCATACTCGAACAGGTTGCCGAGCAGTTGCATCGCCATGTCCTTGAAGGCCAGGGTCGGTCCGTTCGACAGCGCCTGCAGGATCAGCTTGCCCTGCGGGCCATCTTCCAGCACCCGCAGCGGCGTGATCTGGGCGGTGGATTCATCCGCGCGCGCGTTGCAATACACCTGCGCGGTGTAGGTCTTGGCGGTCAGCGCGCGCAGGTCGGCGTCGGGAATATCGGTGGCAAACTTGCGCAGGATCTCGTAGGCCAGATCGGCATAGGACAGCGCGCGCCATGCGTCGAGTTCGGCGGCGGTGACCTGCGGGTACTCCTCAGGCAAATACAGCCCACCATCCGGGGCCAGGCCCGCAAGCAGGATGTCGGAAAACTGCTGGGGATTGCGTTCTGCGGAAGCGCTGGTCGCGCGGGTGGACACATATTGCATGGCTTGGACGATCCGGTGGTGGCAGGAGTGGAAACCCGATTATAGCGCCTGGCATCGGCGCTCCGGCGTGCTCCATGGTTCCTCCACAATTGGCATGCACGATGCAGGCCTTGCATGTCCATCAACCCACCGAGAGCGAACCCACCATGACACGATTCCGCACCCCAGTTGGCCTGGCCCTGCTGCTTGCCTTCGCCTTGAGCGCCCACGCCGGCCCCCTCAAGGACCACCAGGGCCGCTGGCTCGGCGACATGGCCATTCCTAACGGCCCGACCCTGAAGATCGGCGCCGAATTTCATACCCGCGCTGACGGCTCGCTGTGGGCCAGCATCGCCAGTCCTGACCAGGGCGCCTACGACCAGCCGGTGTCGCGCATCAGGGAAGACGGCGACACGGTCGAACTCGACCTGGACGTCGCCACCTTGACACTGACCTGGGCCGACGACCACTTCAATGGCGTGTTTTCGCAGGGCGACGGCGTGTTCGCCTTTGCGCTACACCGGGTCGCGCAATTTCCGCGCAAGCTGCGGGCGCAAACCCCGACCCGGCCTTTCCCCTACGACGAACAGGAACTGGCATTCACGAGCGCGGATGGCACGGTGCTCAGCGCTACCTTGAGCACGCCCCGTGCCAGCACGCGTGCGAACCTGGCGGTGCTGGTCACCGGCACCGGGCCGGCGACGCGCGACAGCGAAATGGCCGGGCACCAGCACTTTGCGGTGATGGCCGACTACCTGGCGCGCCAGGGCATTGCCGTGCTGCGCTACGATAAGCGCGGCAACGGTCGCTCGACCGGCAACTATGCCGGACTGACCACGGCCCAGCTGGTGGACGACCTCGCGGCGATCATGGGGGCGATGCAGGCACGCGCGCAATTCAATCGTGTCGGCATCGTCGGCCTGAGCGAAGGCCCCGGCATTGCCGCGGCGGTGGCGGCGCGCCAGCCGGACGCGGTGGATTTCATCGTCTCGCTCGCTGGAGTAGGCATGTCTGGTCACGGGTTGCTCCTGCTGCAGGACCGCATTCACGCCAGGGACAATGGCGCGTCGCCGGCCGAGGTGCGGCAGCTGATGAAGTATGTGCGCACCTGGTACCAAACGATTGTCGCGCATCCCGAGCCGCAACCGCGCGTGGCAGCGCTCAAGGCCCTGGTCGCGCGTCTGCCAGCCAAGGACCGGGCACTGATAAAGAAGTACCGGATGGATGTCGGCTCGCTGTCGCTGTCCGAGGCCGAAAAGCCGCATCTGCGCACCGCCATGCTGAGCAATACGCAAGCCGACTGGCGCAAGGTTGCCGTACCGGTATTGGCGCTCAATGGCAGCCTCGACCACCAGGTGCCGGCCAGGGAAAACCTGGCCGGCATCATCGGCGCATTGCGGGCCGGCGGCAATCGCCAGGTGGAGTCGGCGGTGCTGCCCTCGCTGAACCACCTGTTCCAGACGGCCAAGACGGGCAATACGGACGAATACGACCGGATCGAGGAAACGATCGCCCCGATCGCGCTGGCGCGGATCGCGGCCTTTGTCAAGAAGCAGGACTAGTCGGTCCTAGCAGGCGGCGTGGTTGACGGTGATGACATGCACCGCCAGCCCGCCCAACGAGGTTTCCTTGTATTTCACCTGCATGTCGGCCCCGGTCTGGCGCATGGTCTCGATCACGTTGTCCAGGCTGACGAAGTGGGTGCCGTCGCCTTTCAGGGCCAGCGAGGCGGCGGTGATCGCCTTGATCGCGCCCATGCCGTTGCGCTCGATGCAGGGGATCTGCACCAGCCCGCCGATCGGGTCGCAGGTCATGCCGAGGTGGTGCTCGATACCGATTTCGGCCGCATTCTCGATGCGTTCGTTGGAGCCGCCCAGCGCCGCCACCAGGCCGGCCGCGGCCATCGCGCACGCGACGCCGACTTCGCCCTGGCAGCCCACTTCGGCGCCCGAGATCGAGGCATTCTTCTTGCACAGCATGCCGATCGCGGCGGCGGTCAGCAAGAACACGCGGATGCCGGCCGCCGCGTCGCTCGGGCAGCAGTCTTCGGCGTAATACCGCACCACCGCCGGAATGATGCCGGCCGCGCCGTTGGTGGGCGCGGTGACGACCCGGCCGCCGGCGGCGTTTTCTTCGTTGACGGCCATCGCGTACAGCGTCACCTGGTGGGTCGAATCGTGCGGCAATTCGTTGATGCGGTTACCCAGGTCGCAATGCGCCGCCTTCCACAGCTTGGCCGCGCGCCGCTTGACGTTCAGGCCGCCAGGCAGCTGGCCTTCGGTCACCAGGCCGTGGGCGATACAGTCGCGCATCACGGCCCAGATCCGGTCCAGGCCCGCATCGAGCTCGGCTTCGCTCATGCGCGCCAGTTCGTTTGCGCGCAGCATGTGCGGGATCGCCAGGCCGTGCTGCTGGCCCAGCGCCAACAGCTGCTCCATGGTCGCAAACGGATAGGGAATGTCGGCCTTCGGCGGCTGCTCCGCGCGCGCCTGGCTTTCGCCGGCCGCGGTAATGAAGCCGCCGCCAACCGAATAATAGATTCGTTCGATCAGGCTGCCATCGGCCAGCTGCAGCACGAAGCGCATGCCGTTCGGGTGCTCGGGCAGGGTCGAGGCCTTGTGCCAGACCAGGTTGGCTTTCTGGGTGAACGGCACCTCTTTCGCGCCGAGCAGCCGGATCACGCCGTCGAGTTCGGCCTCGGCCAGCTTGTCCTCGACCGAATCCGGATCGATGTCCTGCGGTGTCTCGCCCATCAGGCCCAGGATCACCGCCTTGTCGGTCGCGTGGCCGACGCCGGTCAGCGCGAGTGAACCGTACAGGTGTGCTTCGACGCCGACCGCCGCATCGAGCGGACCGCATTCGAGCAAAAAGCGGCGCGCCGCCACCATCGGGCCCACCGTATGGGAGCTCGACGGGCCAATCCCGATCTTGAACAGATCAAATACACTCATGTCCATCTGTTTGTCTCGATTATTGTAGTGGTGATGGTGGTGATGGAAGTGCGGCGGCGGCGACGACGCCTAGGCCGTGATGCCGACGTCGATGTTCTCGAGCATGCTGGCAACCATTTCTTCGATGCCGATACGGGCCTTCCAGCCCCAGTCGGCACTCGCGCGGCTGTCGTCCAGGCTCCGGGGCCACGAATCGGCGATCGCCTGGCGGCTGTCCGGTTGATAGGCGACCTGGAATTCTGGCAGTGCCTGCTGGATGGCGAGCGCCAGTTCGCGCGGGTTGAACGACACGCCGGCCACGTTGTACGACGAGCGGATCAGCACTTGCTCGGGCGCGGCATCCATCAGCTCGATGGTAGCGCGGATCGCGTCGGGCATGTAGATCATCGGCAGGGTCGTGTCCGGTCCCAGGAAGCATTCGTAGGTCTCGCCCTTGAGCGCGGCGTGGAAGATGGCGATCGCATAGTCGGTGGTGCCGCCGCCCGGAGGCGACTTGTAGCTGATGATGCCCGGATAGCGGATCGAGCGCACATCGACGCCATACTTGCTGTGGTAGTACTCGCACAGACGCTCGCCGGCCAGCTTGCTGATGCCGTAGATCGTGGTCGGGTCCATCACCGTGTATTGCGGGGTATGGTCAAACGGGGTGTTCGGGCCAAAGGCGGCGATCGACGACGGCCAGAAGACCTTCAGCGGCTTGCCGGCCTCGCCACGTTCGCGCGCTATTTCAAGGATGTTGAGCAAGCCGTCCATGTTCAGCGACCAGGCCTTGAGCGGCGCTTTCTCGCCGGTGGCCGACAGCAGCGCGGCGAGCTGGTAGACCTGGGTCACACCCTCGGCAGCGATCAGGCTGGCCATTCGGTCCTTGTCCATCACGTCCAGCTGCACATAGCGCGCGGCGCCATACACGTTGTTGCTGCCGATGTCCGAGGCGATCACGTTGTCCTGGCCGTGTTGCAGCGCCAATGCCGTGACCAGTTCGCTGCCGATTTGGCCGTTTGCGCCGATGATGAGGATGCGTTCCATGTGGTGTCCGTTCTGTTGCTCTATTTAAGTGTTCTTGAGGATGCCGAGTTCGCGGCCGGCCTGCTCGAAGGCGGCCAGCACGGTGTCGAGCTGCTCGCGGGTATGCGCGGCCGACAGTTGCACGCGCACGCGCGCCTGGCCCATCGGCACCACCGGATAAAAGAAGCCCGACAGCAGCACGCCCAGCTCGAACATGCGGGCCGCGAATTTCTGCGCAACCGGCGCGTCGAACAGCATCACCGGCACCACCGGGTGGGTGCCCGGCTTGATGGTAAAGCCGATGCGCTCGATCTCTTGGCGGAAGTAGGCGGTGTTGTCCATCAGGCGGTCGCGCAGCGCGGTCGAGGCCGAGATGCGGTCCAGCACCGCCAGGCTGGCGCCGGCGATCATCGGGGCCAGCGTGTTCGAGAACAGGTAGGGCCGCGACTTCTGGCGCAGGGTCTCGATGACTTCCTTGCGGCCGGAGGTAAAGCCGCCCATGGCGCCGCCCAGGGCCTTGCCCAGGGTGCCGGTGATGATGTCAATCTTGCCGATCACGCCGCAGTGTTCGTGGGTGCCGCGTCCGGTCGCGCCCATGAAGCCAGATGCATGCGACTCGTCGATCATGGTCAGCGCGCCGTATTTCTGCGCCAGTTCGACGATCTTGTCGAGCTGGGCGATGGTGCCGTCCATCGAGAACACGCCATCGGTGACGATGATCTTGTGGCGCTTGCCGGCATCGACGGCGGCAATCAGCTGCTGTTCCAGGTCGGCCATGTCGTTGTTGGCGTAGCGGTAGCGCGCGGCCTTGCACAGACGCACGCCGTCGATGATCGAGGCGTGGTTCAGCGCGTCCGAGATGATGGCATCGTTCTCGTCGAACAGCGGTTCGAACAAGCCGCCGTTGGCATCGAAGGCCGCCGCGTACAGGATCGTGTCTTCGGTGCCCAAGAAGGTCGAGAGCCTGGCTTCGAGTTCCTTGTGCACGGTCTGGGTGCCGCAGATGAAGCGCACCGACGATAAACCATAGCCATACTTCTCGAGGGCAGCGGCTGCCGCCTTCTGGGTCTCCGGGTCGCCTGACAGTCCCAGGTAGTTATTGGCGCACATGTTGATGAGCGTGCGGCCATCCTGCGCGATCACTTGCGCGCCCTGGCGCGATGCCAGCACGCGCTCTGGCTTGAACAGGCCGTCGTCGCGCAGCGCCTCGAGTTTGGTCTGAAGGCCGCTATAGAATGCTTGGTCGCTCATGTGTCCCACTCCCTGGTAGTCTGGTTTGGCCAATGCCGGCTTGACCGGCGGCTGGCGGTGTTGTACCGTTGGATTCGTTCGATTCAACGAACCGAGTTCTGTATGTCGAACTAAAATTCGATATATCGAATATTACCCCTAGCTAAACACCTTGGCAAGCCGCAGCGAGCAAGATAGTGACAACGACCGCAATGACGAAAACCATCACCAATAACGCCCCGCCGGAAGTCGGTGCCACGCTGCAGCGCATGCGCCTGGCGCGCGGCTTGACGCTCGAAGACCTGTCGCGGATCGCGGGGGTGTCCAAGTCGATGCTGTCGCAGATCGAGCGCGAGAAAGCCAATCCGACCATCGCCATCACCTGGCGCCTGGCCAATGCGCTGGGCGTGCAGATCGGCGAGCTGCTGTCGTCCGAGGTGCGCAGCGTGGACCTGATCCGCGTGGTGGACGCCCACGAAACCCCGACCCTGCCTGGCGCCCACGCCGGCTACTCCTTGCGCATTCTGGGCCCGATGGACCTGGCGGGCAAGTACGAATGGTACGAACTGACGCTGGCGCCCGGCGGCGAGCTCAAATCGCAGGCGCACGATCCGGGCACCAGCGAGCACCTGACGGTATTGAGCGGCGCGATCGAGCTCGAGGTAGGGCTTGAAAAACGCAAGATCAAGCATGGCGGAACGGCCAGGTATCCGGCCGACCATGATCATGTGATCAGGAATGCCGGCAAGGCGGAGGCGAAGGCGCTGCTGGTGGTTGTGCAACGCTGACCATCGGGACGGCCTCGTTGCCCGCCGGGTGACAACGCCGAAGACGTACCGGACAATGCGGAGAAATCCGAGGATGGCTCCGACGCGTCGGTTTTCTCCAGCACCGCCGGTTCGCCTCACGCAGTCGGGCGTGAACCTTTTGCGATGCCGCTAATCTTAACTTGCATAGCAGTGTCATTCCGACAACCATAATAACTGAATTGCCACCCTCTCCAAGAAACCCTCACGTTTGATCCGCTGCCTGTAACAAATCGCCTGACTGCGCTGCTATCGACTACTGCCATGCGGTCGCGGCCGGGCATCCAAAGGTGAGTGGGCCGTTGACCTGCCGCTCGTCACCGCATGATTCAGCCCGAGGAGTTTGCCATGTCCGATAGTGCTGTCGACCGCCCGATAAGCTTGACGATTACAGGACGCAGGCTCGACTCAAAGCCTATGCCCGCCGCCTTCCTGCGTACCGGACCGCGGCGAACCGCGACACCGGATCCAGGCGCTGCCCCCACGGCCCAGGACGCAGATGACGACCTTCTGCCCCCTGGCTTGGTGGTGTTGGACGTCATCGATGTCAGCCCCGCCACCCGCGATACGGAAGCGACACGGATCTCCCTGCAAGTCGAGCCCGGCCAGATCGTCGTCCTCGAGCTGGCCGACGGCGGCACACTCGTTGCTAACCCCAGCCGGCTGAAGGAGGCACTGGATCGTGCCGGCGCGAGCCAGTCTCGGAACAGCACTCTGTCCGATCTCGACAAGCTGGGGCCGGACACCGGCAGGCATCGCGGTGCCTTGGCCATGTTAAAGGGGGTCATCTCCAAGATCAGCCTGATCGCGGTGCCGGATAGCATCGAGGACACCTTGTTGCAAGGTATCGACTTGGCGCAGGACGGCATCTCCTGGCTCGGCACCAAGGCACTGATGGCAGCCATCGAGGGGCGCCAGACCTACCACGGCTTGTGCCGTTGGAAATACCAGGCGGACGATGTCGACGAGCTCGCCAGCGTGATCCTCACCACACCCGGTGATCAACCGCCGCCGGATGCTGAACTACTCGTCTTCGTGCATGGAACCGGCTCAAGCACCCTCGGCAGCTTCGGTCATCTGCGGACGGCCGAACCAGAGCTTTGGAACGACCTCTGCGGGCATTATGGGGACCATATCTATGGGTTCGAACACCGAACCCTGTCGCAAAGTCCGATCGAAAACGCACTCGAACTGGTCCAATCCCTGCCCCACGGCGCCCACATTTCTCTGGTGTCGCACTCCCGTGGGGGACTGGTTGCCGACCTGCTGTGCCTCGCCGACTTCGGCGCCCAGATCGAGCATTATAGGTATCCATTCCACTCGCCCGGCACGCGCGACGCCAAGCAGCGCAGAGACATCCTGCGCGGGCTCGAAGACGCCTATGGCGAGCAGCGGGAACTGCTGCTGAAGCTTGCCGGGGAATTACGTGAGCGCAAACTCGTCATCCGCAGGTATGCCCGCATCGCAAGCCCGGCCAACGGTACTCTATTGGCCAGTGGAAACTTTGATGTTTTCCTGTCGGGCTTGCTAACACTTCTGCATGCCGTCCCCTTCCTGTACACCAGCGTGTTATATCGGATATTCCGTCGTGCAGTCATCGAAATCGCCAAGCGCCGCACCGACCCGCACCTGGTACCCGGCATCGAGGCCATGCTGCCGGATTCGCCCCTGGCCCAGTTCCTGTCCGAGGCGCTGGTCAAACCGGACATCCAGATGGCTGTGATTGCCGGCGACGTCGATGGTGGTGACATGCTCAGCCGCCTGCGCGTGGCGCTCACAGATTTCGTCCTGTTCGACAAGCAGGACAATGACCTCGTTGTCGACACCCCCGCCATGCTGGCCGGTATCGCGCCCCAGGCCAAGGCCAGGGTATTGTTCGAACGCGGGGCCCACGTTTCCCACTTCCGCTATTGCAGCAACAGCTCCAGCCGCCTGGCGCTGCGAGACTGGCTGATCAGCCGCGATCCCACCAAGCTGGATCGTTTTATCGCGATTCCGGGGCGCGAAGCCATTACCAAGGAATTGGAAGTCGCCAAACGGCGTGGTAATGGCGGTACGGCGCGCCTGCCGATAGTGGTGGTCTTGCCCGACATGATGGCTTCGCACCTGAAAGAGAAACATACGCAGCTGTGGTATCCACCGGTCCCGGGCGACAGGGGACTGGAACTGCTCGCACTGAACGGACGCAACGTCGAGGCAACCGAGGTGATCGACGTCCTGTACGCGAAACTGTGCGCTGAGCTTGTCCCAACCCACCAAGTGTTCACCTTCCCCTACGACTGGCGCCAGCCACTGAGGAAACTGGGCGAACGGCTGGCCAGCTTTCTCGAACGTTTTCGCGATACCCCGGAGCCGGTAAGGCTGATCGCACACGGGATGGGCGGCCTGCTGGTGCGAGCCTGCACCCATGCCTCCGAACAGCGGATCTTGGAGGTACTGATGCGGCGCGACGGCGCGCGGATCGTGATGCTCGGCACTGCCAACCGCGGCACACATGCCGTGGTGGCCGATCTGCTGGGCAAGGGCGATGGCTTGCGCTCGCTCTGGCGGCAACAGTTCAGGAGCACCAATTTCCACGACCTGCTGTCGACCTTCGCTGCTTTCCCTGGCATGCTTTCAATGCTTCCTACGCGCGACTTTGCCGACGCGTTCGATATCGCCCCTGGCGCAAGCGATCGCAACTACTACAACGAAGCTTATTGGCGGAAATTGTCTGAGCTGTTCTCCGACCGCTGGTTCGGTGAGAACTGCGGTGCCGTGCCGAATCAGGCCTTGCTGTCCGAAGCCGGGTGGCTGGCCGCGCATGACGCCCAGCTTGAGCAGCGTGGCGAAACGCCTTTGCCAAGTGGCGCCGAACCGAAGACGATCTACGTCTTCGGCGTTGCGCAGAGCACGCCATGCGGGATCGCCGAGGCGCAGGCGGGCCTGCTCGGCACGGCAGCCGGCGACGGCATCGTCACGTGGGAATCCGGGCGCCTGCCCTGGATCGATAGTTACTACTTTATGCCGGCGCGCCATGGCGACTTGCTGGCCACGCAGGAGCATTTTCCGGCCATCCTGGAACTGCTCAAAACCGGGACAACGCGTCTGCTAGCACACGAGCCGCCGACGCGCCCCGCGGACATGAGCGGCACGGTCCTCTACGACGCTGCCCCGCCGACCGCCGCCGATACGGAGGCAGTGCAGCGCTGCCTGGTCGGCGGCTCATTGCGAAGCCGGGTGCCGGCCGGACCGCTACGCCGACTGGATGTGACCGTGCGGGCAATGGACCTGCGCTTCGTGTCCAGCCCTATCATGGTGGGGCACTACGAACAGGATCCGATCTCCGGCGCAGAGGCGCAGATCGACCGCGAGCTGCTGGATGGCGACCTGAGCAGGCGTTACAACCTGGGCGCGTATGCCGGCGCGCGCGGTAGCGCAACCGTCGTGCTGCGCGACGCCAGCTCGAGCAAACCCGGCGGCCGCCTGAGCGGTGCCGTGGTCGCCGGGCTGGGGCGCTACGACGGCACGCTTAGCGCTTCCGAGCTTACCGAGGCAGTGCGCGTCGGCGCCCTGCGCTTCCTCCTTCAAGTCATGGACGTGCTCGGCAAGGATGAGCGCCAGCTGGAACTCTCATCTTTGCTGCTGGGCTTCAATTCGTCCGCCAACCTGTCGGTCGCCTCGTCGGTCGAGGCGCTGGTGCGCGGCGTCATGTCCGCTAACGAGCGCTTCCACGAGCGGACCGGGCTGAACATCCGGATTGGCGTACTCAATATCGTCGAGCTCTACCTTGATACGGCCATCGCCGCCGTTTATGCCCTGCGCGATCTACGCGACAGGCTGAAGCAAATCGCTTACAAACAGCATACCGAACTCAGCGTATGTGACGAACTCGTGAGCGGCGAAGGCGTGCGACAGCGTCTGCATGACACCACCGAAGCCAGCTATTGGCCCCGCATCATCATCACCGATGCCAGCCATGCCGAGGAGCACGCGTTTGCCGAGCCGCTGCCGATACCGACCGGACAGAAGGAAGCACCGATCGCCGACCGGCTGCGCTTCATGTATATCGGCTCCCGGGCGCGCGCCGAGACCACGGTGCAGCAGCGTCAACCGAGCCTGATCGAAACACTGGTACGGCAGCAGATCGACAGCCACAAATGGAATCCTGATTTCGGCCGTATGCTATTCCAGCTGATGGTGCCCCACGACTTCAAGGATGCTGTGCGCCAGCTCGACCGCCTGGTGCTGGTGGTTGACGGCTATACGGCCAACCTGCCGTGGGAACTGATGCTGGCGGACAGCGCCCCAGACGGTGGCAACGACCTTGACCACGAGCAAACGCCGCTGGCAGTACGCGCTTCCGTGGTTCGTCAGCTCTCCGCCCTGCGCTACCGGCCGCAGGTAGTGCAGGCGATCGCCTACAGCGCGCTGGTCATCGGCAACCCGTCGGTGCGAGGTTTCCGCACAGCTTTTGCCGATAGCGGAGGCAATTCCCGTACGAACGGCAGCCTTGCCCCGTTACGTGGCGCACGCGACGAGGCCAGCACGATCCAACAGGTGCTGACCAAGCACGGTTACGAGGTCGAAGGCCTAATTGGCGAGATCGGAGACGTCGGCGCGCATGCACAGTCCGACTCCGCGGCGCAAACGCAGGCCACGGCGCTGGCGCGTTCGTCCGAGCGCCATGGCCCCCGTGTCGACGGCGGCAGGGGCGAGCCCACCGACGCCACTCACGTACTGGCGGCACTGTACCGCCAGCCATGGCGCATTCTGCATGTCTCCGGTCACGGTGTGTACAACATCAAGCACAAGGACGGCCGCTTCCGCAGCGGCGTCGTGTTGTCGGACGGCCTCTTGATCACCGCGGCTGAAGTGGCCGCCATGGAGGTGGTACCTGAACTAGTCTTCCTGAATTCCTGCCACAGCGGCCAGTTCGACGGTGGACGGCAGAGCAACCGCCTGGCCGCCAGCATCGCACGCGAGCTCATCGAGATCGGTGTGCGCTGCGTATTGGTGGCCGGCTGGGCGGTCGACGACGCCCTTGCGCGAATGTTCGGCACTACGTTCTACGAGCAACTGCTGGGTCAACGCAAGCAGTTCGGGGAGGCAGTCAAGGCCGCGCGAAAGACCGTTTGGGATGAAAACCGGGCCGACCTTACCTGGGGCGCCTTCCAGGCCTACGGTGACCCCGGCTGGATGGCGGAAGCCGGCACCGACAATGCCGACGGACCGGTCAAGGAAACCCAATTCGTGAGCCTGGAAGAAATGCTGGATGCCTTAAGCGATTTGCGGGTTCGCCTCTCGCACCGGCGCGAGGCATTTGCCGACAAAGACAGTGCCCTGATCACAAAGCAACTCGAACTGCTGTTAACCAAGCGCTGCCAGCCCAAATGGCTGGAGCGCCCGGAACTGCATGCTGCCATAGGGGCCACCAGGCGCGAGCTGAACCAGATCAGGCAGGCCTACGATGCGTTCCTGCGCGCTGTACAGCTGGAAGACAAGTTCGGACAAGTGTCGGTCCGCAACATCGAACAATTGGCGGAAGTCGAAGCCCAATACGGGGAACAGTGCGCCGAGCGCGCGCTCACCCGCGAAAACGGCGAAGAGGTGGACCAAATAAAGCTTCAACAGGACCTGGAAGAAAGCGGGTTACTGCTCGAGCGGGCACTGTTACGACTAGTGGCACTCGATCGCCTGTCCAGCGTCGACGCCGGGGAGCGGTGCCTGGGGCGCGCCGGCCCGGACCAGCCGCCAGCCACTGCCGGGCTGGCCGTTCCTGCGACGGCCCCGCCGAAGTGCCAGCGCCAGGCGCTGCGCGGCAGGATCCACCGCCGCAAGGCCAGCGTGCACGCACGTCATTTGCTGGCCCCTTGCGGTCGGCGGATCGAGCAAGCCACTTGGATACAGGACCAGATGGAAGAGGAACTCAGGCACGCTACCGACGCCTACAAGGTAGCCGAAGGCAGTCCGGCACTGGGGCATTTCGCTCCCCAACTGGCCCTGAGCAGGCTCGCGCTGGAGGCTCTCGCGGGCCTCCACACTACTCCAGAGGCGCAAGGTCCGGCGATCACCTTCGCGCGGCTATGTGCGCACGACGCCGATACCGGCCAGTCAGGCAACGCCGCCGCGGCGCTACTCAGGGCAAAGGCCTTGCTGGTGGAAACCCTGATCACCGGGATACTCGGGGACGACGGCCCGGGCGGCCAAGCCGCCTTCGAGAATATCCTGCAAGGCTATGCTGATGCGACCAGGGGTATCGCTCTCAAGCCCTCGGAGCTGGATGCCATCGTGACCGACATCGAGGAGCTGGCGCGCCTATATGGCGCGTTGAGCACGCGAGACCAGGGCCCCGACGAGAGCTGGGCCCGGATTGCCCGGACCCGCGAACACATCACCGATAACCTCAGGAAGCTGGCACGCAGGCTGCAGCCAGCCCGCACTCAAGCGGGAGGCAAGCGCATCTGAATGCGCGCGCGAGGCAATCTAGGTGCGCTGCCATACGCATACCGATGAAAGCACCGCCGGCCGCCAGGTTTCCCAGGCGGCCATTTCATTTCAGCGTGACGATTTAGTGATTACCGCCCACCGCTTTCTCGCCATCTCCAACGCGCAGCTCGCGCGCCAGGAAGCCCCAGCGGTCCGCCACTTCTTCGATCAGCTTGGTGGTCGGCTTGCCCGCGCCATGCCCTGCCTTGGTATCGATGCGGATCAGGATCGGGGCGGCCCCGCCTTGCGCGGCCTGGGCCGCCGCGGCGTACTTGAAGCTGTGCGCGGGAACCACGCGGTCGTCGTGGTCGGCGGTGGTGACCATGGTGGCCGGATAGCAGCTGCCTTTCTTGAGGTTGTGCAGCGGCGAATACTTGACCAGGGCCTTGAACTCTTCGGGGTTTTCCGAGGAGCCGTAGTCCGAGGTCCAGGCCCAGCCGATCGTGAACTTGTGGAAGCGCAGCATGTCCATGACGCCCACGGCGGGAATCGCCGCGCCGAACAGTTCCGGACGCTGGGTCATGGCCGCGCCCACCAGCAGGCCGCCGTTGGAGCCGCCGCCGATCGCCAGTTTCTCGGGCGAGGTCACCTTGTTGGCGATCAGCCATTCGGCCGCACCGATAAAGTCGTCGAACACGTTCTGTTTCTGCAGCTTGGTACCGGCCTGGTGCCAGGCTTCGCCATATTCGCCGCCGCCGCGCAGGTTGGCCACCACGTAGACGCCACCCATTTCCATCCAGGCCAGGTTGGCCGGCGAGAAGGACGGGGTCAGCGCGACATTGAAGCCGCCGTAGCCGTACAGGTAGGTCGGGTTCGAGCCGTCGAGCTTCAGGCCTTTTTTCGACACGATGAACATCGGCACCTTGGTGCCGTCGCGGCTGGTGTAGAACTGCTGGCGGGTTTCATAATCGGCCGGCGTGAAATCGACCTTCGGCTGGCGGAACACGGTGCTCTTGCCGGTCTTCATGTCCAGGCGATAGATCGTGGTCGGGGTGGTATAACCGGTAAACGAGTAGAAGGTCTCGGTGTCGCCGCGCTTGCCCGCCAGGCCGCCTACCGAGCCGATGCCAGGCAGGGCGATCTCGCGCACCGGCTTGCCATCGAGCGCATGCACGCGCACTACGCTGCGCGCGTCTTTCAGGTATTCGAGCACCAGCTGGTTGTTGATGATGTCGGCGCCAACGAGGGTATCGGCGTTTTCGCCGACGATTTCCTTCCAGTTGGATGGGGCAGGCTTGGTGACGTCGATCGCCACGATGCGTTTTTTCGGCGCATTGCGGTCGGTGCTGAAATAAAACACGCTGCCAATGTTATCGATGAAGGTATAGCCGGCGTCGAAGTTGTCGATCAGGTCGACAACTTTCGCATCGGGTTTGCTCAGGTCCTTGTACGACACGCGGTATTTCGGCGCGGTGCCCTTGGTCGTGGTGATGACCAGGTAGCGGCCATCGTCGGTGGTCTGGCCACCGAAGCCCCATTCCTTCTGGTCGGGACGGTCGTACACCAGGGTGTCGAGACTTTGCGGGGTGCCGATGCGGTGGAAATACAGTTTCTGGAAATAGTTGACGTCGGCCAGCTTGGTCGCCTCTTTCGGCTCGTCGTAGCGGCTGTAGAAGAAGCCCTTGCCATCCTTGGTCCAGGCCGTGCTCGAGAACTTGACGAACTTGATGTGGTCTTCCAGATCCTTGCCGGTGGCGATGTCGCGCACCCGGATCTCGTTCCAGTCCGAACCCGAGGCCGCGGTGCTGTAGGCCAGCAGCTTGCCGTCGGGGCTCACTTCGATGCCGGCCAGGGCAACGGTGCCGTCGGCGGCCAGGGTGTTCGGGTCGAGCAGCACGCGCGGGGTGTCGCCCAGGCTTTTCTGGGTGAACAGGACCGACTGGTTCTGCAAGCCGTCGTTGCGGGTGTAGAAATACTGGCCGCCTTCCTTGCCAGGCACGCTGAAGCGCTCGTAATTCCACAGCTTGGTCAGGCGCGCGCGGATGGCCGCGCGTTGCGGAATCTCGGCCAGGTAGGCCTGGGTCAGCTTGTTCTGCGCGGTGACCCATTGCTTGGTGTCGGCGCTGTTGGCGTCTTCCAGCCAGCGATAGGGGTCGGCCACCGTGGTGCCATGATAATTGTCGGTCTGGCCAGAGGTCTTGGTCACCGGGTAATCCAGCGGGGTCCCGTTGGCGGGGCAGGTGTGCGCCAGCGCCGGGGTGGCGACGAATGCGGCGGCCAGCAGGGTGACGAGCGTTGCGTGTCTCAGGGTCATGTGCTTCTCATTCGAGTTATTCATGGGGTCGGCTTGGAGCGTACTCGGCGCCGCCGGCCATCATAACGCGAATTTTCGGGCTCGCCTACGGGTGGGCGGGCCGGGGCGGATCGTGCAACGCACTTCCGCTGCCGATGTAAGGCCCTAGTGGCCGGGGCTGGGCCGGCGCTGGCGGCGCCCACCCGGGACCCGTCCGGCCAGCACCCTGCCCCATGCGCCGACGCTGGCCCAGGGCTTGCCCGGCGCGCTGTCGCGCGGCTGGTGCGAGGAGTTGTCGGCGCCGGCGGCAAGCAGCATCCACATAGTGGCGCGCAGCGGATCGCGCTCGACGCCGCGGCCGCTGTTGACCATGCCGCCGAGGTTGTACTGGGCCAGCGCATGGCCCTGATCGGCCGCTTGCTGGTACCAGTAGGCGGCCAGGGTATCGTCGTGCGGCACGCCCTGGCCGTTGGCGTACAGTACGCCAAGGTTGTTCTGGGCGCTGGCGTCGCCCTGCTGCGCCGCGCGCCGATACCACTCGGCGGCGCGCGCTTCGTTGCGTGGCACGCCCTCGCCCTTGGCATACATGACGCCCAGGCTGAACTGGGCGTTGGCCGCGCCCTGCTCGGCGGCGCGCACATAGTACGCGAACGCGCGCCCGGGGTCGCAAGGGGCGCCACGGCCGCTGGCGAGCATGGCGCCGGCGCAGTATTGCGCCTGGGCGTGGCCGCGGTCGGCGGCCCGCACGAACCACGCCAGGGCGCGCTCGTCGTCGCCCGAGCCGTGGCCGGCCGCCAGCAGCGTGGCCAGCGCGTATTGGGCGTCGGTATCGTTCCTGAGCGCCGCACGCTCGAGCCAGGCCACGGCGCGTTCGGGGTCGGGCTGCACGCCCTGGCCGTGCGCATAGGCCAGCCCGAGATAGCGCTGGGCAACCGGATCGCCCAGGGCAGCGGCCTGGCGAAACCAGCACAGCGCCTGCGCGTCGTCGGCGACGATGCCGTCGCCGCGGCGGTACATGAGCGCCAGGTTGAGCTGGGCCGGGGCGTGGCCCTGGCGCGCCGCCTTGCGAAACCAGGCCATGGCCAGCGGATGGCTGGCCACGACCCCGAGGCCGCGCAGGTAGCATTCGCCGAGCACGTTCTGGGCACTGGCCAGCCCCTGCTCGGCGGCGCGGTAGAACCAGCCGAAGGCGCTGTCGTGCGACTGCGGTACGCCGCGGCCCTTGCGGTAGAGCAGGCCCAGGTTCTGCTGGGCGGAGGCGTCGCCCTGGGCGGCCGCACGCCCGAACCACCAAGCTGCGAGCTCGTCGCTGCGCCGGACGCCGCGTGCGTTGCAATACATGGCCCCGAGGTGGTTTTGCGCCGCCGCCAGGCCCTGCTGCGCTGCGCGTTTCATCCACTTGAGCGCGAGGCCATCGTTGCGCTCGATGACCTCGCCCTGTTTATAGAGCAGGCCGAGGTTGTATTGCGCATAAGGGTTGCCACGCACGGCGGCAGGATGAAACCACAGGAAGACTTCGTATCCTTCGCGCGGCGCGTTCTGGCGATTCATCCATACCCCCCCTGCAACGACCTCGGTGACTCGGCACGCGGGTAAAGCAAAGGACAGCAGCACACCCGTCGTTGTAAAAATTTTAAGACGGCAGCGCGCGCCGGGTTTGCGTCGGCACAATCGTGACGACCGGCCAGCGGTGCGCCCCGCACTCGAGAGATGCAACAATCCAACGGTTTGGCATGCCTGCCTTATAATGCGCGTCTTAAGGCTTCAGTCTTTTGGGTTCAATTACCATGCCGCAATGTGCAGGCAAGGCCCTTCCGGCATACACGATATCGATGGTTGTTCTGCTTTCACGCATGCGATCCACCCGCTGGGTCTTGGTGTTGCTCCTGACGGTGGCGATGGTCTTCGCGCACTGGCAAGGCTTGGCGCACCGGGTTGCGCACCGCTCGCAAGCGGTGCTGGCGCCAGCCAGTGCCGGCGCTGGCACTGGCGCTAACACCCACCAGAAAGCGCTGCAGCATTCGTGCCTGGCTTACGACGCCGCCACGGTGGCGCCGGCCCTGGACCGGCCAGGCTGCAGCGCCGCGCTCTTGCCGGGCGGGCGTGCGCTGGTCTTGCTGGCCACCTATCGTTCTTGGGATGCACCGCCCACCATTCAGTTTCACTCCCGCGCTCCGCCGTTCGCCTGATTGCCTTGAATTCTCGACGCGCCTGCGCCTAGCGCGCGCGTTTGCCTCTCTTTTTTTTCAGGAATAATCATGCACGTCCAGCCTACCCTCCTGGCGAGCGCAGTCTTGAGCGCTCTCGCCCCGTTGTCGTTTGCCCAATCCACCTCGGCTGAGCCGATTGCCACCGTGATCGTCACGGCCACGCCATTTCGCGCTTCCGAAGGCGACCAGATCCTGACCCCGGCCAAGGTCCTGGCCGGCCATGAACTGCGCAGCAAGCTCGGCAGCTCGCTGGGTGAGACCCTGTCCAGCGAGCTCGGGGTGTCGGCATCGGCATTTGGCGCCGGCGCATCGCGCCCGATCATTCGCGGGCTGGAAGGCAACCGCGTCAAGGTGCTGGAAAACGGCATGGCGGTGTCCGACCTGTCGGGCCTGTCGAACGACCATGCGGTAACCGGCGAACCGGCGACCGCGCGCCAGATCGAGATTTTGCGCGGACCGGCGGCGCTGCTGTATGGCTCCGGGGCGATCGGCGGCTTGGTCAACGTCGTCAACGAGCGCATCCCGACCGAACACCATGACGTGCCCAGCGGTGTGGTCGAAACCCGCTACAGCACGGTCGACCATGGGCGCGCCGTATCGTTCTCGGGCGATGCATCGGTTGGCAAGACGGCGCTGCATGTCGATGGCAGCGGGCGCAAGGCCAAGGATTACCACGTGCCGGGTGCTCCGGATGGCGACACCCTGCCCAACTCGGCCCTGCGCCAGCACACCCTGGCGGCCGGCGCGTCTTACATTGGCGAGCGCGGCTACGCGGGCGCCTCGGTCAGTTCACTGAAGAAAAAATACGGCATTCCTGGTGGCGAAGGGGCGCAGATCGACCTGGACCAGACCCGCTACGACATCGACAGCCAGCTCGACGCGCCGCTGCCGGGCTTCGACACGCTGCGCCTGAAGCTGGGCTATAACGATTATGGCCACGTCGAACTGAACGACGCGGGCGAGGCAGAAACGGTGTTTTCCAACCGCGCGCTGGAAAGCCGCCTGGAGCTCAAGCACAAGCCGGTGGCCGGCTGGTCCGGCAGCTTTGGCGTGCAGACCGAGCACGCCCGGTTTTCCGGCCTGTCCGCCGACAGCGGCGAATCGGCAACCGTGCCGGTGACCGTATCGGACACCTTCGCCGCCTTCCTGGTCGAAGAGCGCGAATTTGGCCGGGTACGCGTTAACACGGGCGTGCGTGTCGAAACCGTCGAGCGCGACCCCGAAGGCGCGCGCCGCCGCAACTTCGACCTGCTGTCGTATTCCGCCGGGGCGATTGTTCCGGTGGCTGCGGGCTACAACGCCGGCTTGACGGCCTCGTTCGCGCAGCGTGCACCGACCGCCGACGAGCTGTATTCGGGTGGTCCGCACGAATCGACCTTGACCTTCGACATCGGCAACCCGGACTTCAAAAAAGAAACCTCGCGCAATATCGAGCTGTCCTTGCGCAAGACGACCGGCCTGGTGCGCTGGCAGGCAAACCTGTTCCAGAACCGCGTGCGCGACTTTATTTATGGCGAAGTGAGCGATACCCTGCTCGACGACGAGGGCAATCCGGGTGACGAGCTGCGTGAGCGCAGCTTCCGCCAGGCAAATGCCACGATTCGCGGCGCGGAAGCCGAGATCAGCTATAACCTGCACAACGAGGGAACCTCGCTGCGGCTGTTCGGCGACATGTCGCGCGGTTCGCTCGACGATGCCGGCAGCCTTCCGCTCCAGCCCGCCAAGCGCCTGGGCGCGGAAATCGGCTACAAGGCAGGCGCTCTGCGCGGCGGACTGTCACTGCTGCGCGCCCTGAAGCAGGAGCGCCTGGCCGCTTTTGAGTCGACCCCGACCCCGGCCTATACCCAGCTCGATGCGAACCTGGCGTATGTGCAGCGATTGCGCAAGGTCGACCTGACCTGGTTCATCATCGGCAAGAACCTGCTCGACGAGGACATCCGGATCTCCACCTCGGTGCTCAAGGATGTCGCCTCGCTGCCTGGGCGCAATATCACGGTGGGGGTACGCGCGGCGTTCTAGGAACCTATCCCAATAGGGAGGAGGAAGTTGATGGCGATGCATGGCAGGCGCGGGCAAGGCGCGAGGAGGCCGCATGGCGAGCCATGCAACGACGAGCAACGCAGCACCCGTCTGTCAGGCGCGCCAGCAACGACTCATAACCTACTGGGATAGGTTCTAAGCGCGCAATTGCTCAAGCGGCGGCGCGGGCCTGCTCGAGGCGCTGCCGCTCGAGCAGCGCGTATTTATCCAGGAACACCGGCACCTTGGCCGCGGCAACCTTGTTGACCGACACCAGCAGGTCGGGCGCCACGCGCTCGAGCCCGCAAGTGCGGCCGAGATGGCGCGCCGCGTGCAGCAGCACCTCGGCGGCCACCTCGGCATCGGCTTCGGCCCGGTGGGCGCTGCCGCGGAAGGCAATGCCGAGGCGCTCGGACAAATTCCCGAGCTTGTAGCTGGGCAGTCCGGGGTACAGGCGGCGCGCCAGCTTGAGCGAGCAAACCAGGCCGGTATGGGCGGTTGGCCGGCCGATGCGCCAGCCTTCGGCCTTTAAAAATTTCTCGTCGAAGCTGGCATTGTGGGCCGACAGCATGTCGCCACCGATAAAGTCGAGCAGCTCGGGCATCACGCGCCCGGCCGAGGGCGCCGTATCGACCATCTGCTGGGTGATACCCGTGAGCGAGGTGATAAACGACGGGATGCGCACGCCGCAGTTCACCAGCGAGACGTAGCGCTCGCGGATTTCGCCGCCGACGATGCGCAGCGCGGCCACTTCGGTGATGCGGTCGCCCATCTCGGGCGACAAGCCGGTGGTCTCGAAGTCGAGCATCACAATCGGGCGTTCAAACACACTCATGGTTTCCTTTTTTGCCTATCCAAATTTGCGCAGCGCGTCGAGCGCCAGGCCGGCACCGATGCTGCCGAACAGGTCGCCTTCGACCTTGCGCGCGCCCGGCACCAGCGCCGCGATGCGCTCGCGCAGCAGCCCGACCCCGCTCGAGCCACCCGTGAAGAATACCGTATCGACGGCCTCGGGCTCCACCCCGGCCTCGGAAAACAGGCGCAGCACGGTGGCGCCAATGCTGTCGACCATCGGCCCGATCGCCAGCTCGAACTGGGCGCGCTGCACTGTCAGCGACTGCGGCGGCGCCAGGCGGTCGAGATCGAGCGTGACTGACGGGCTGTCCGACAGGCCGATCTTGGCGGCCTCGACCTGCATCGCCAGCCAATGGCCGGCGCGCTCGTCGATCAGGTGCTGCAGGCGCGCCAGCTTGGCCGGTTCGGCCGCCTCGCGCACCAGGTCAGCCAGCTGCGCGCTGCTCTTGCGCGTGTACGCCTGGTTGATCGTGTGCCAGGTGGCCAGATTAAAGTAATAACTCGACGGAATGGCCGCGCCCGAGAGCATGCTGCTGCCAAGCCCAAGCAGCGGCATCACGCTCGCCAGGCTCAGGTATTTATCGAAATCGGTACCGCCGATGTGTACACCGCCATTGGCCAGGATATCGTCGCGCCGCTCGACCCGGCCCGCCCGCTGCGGGCCCAGGCGTACCAGCGAGAAGTCGGAGGTGCCGCCGCCGATGTCGGCGATCAGCACCAGTTCTTCGCGGTCGATCTGCGACTCGTAGTCGAAGGCGGCGGCAATCGGCTCGTACTGGAAAGAAATCTCGCGAAAGCCGACGGCGCGCGCCACTTCTTCGAGCGTAGCCTGGGCGCGGCGGTCGGCTTCGAGGTCGTCGTCGATGAAAAAGACCGGGCGGCCGAACACGGCGCAGTCGAATTCACGCCCCGCCTGCTGCTGCGCGCGCTGCTTGACCTCGCCGATGAACTGGCCCAGCAGCGCCTTGAATGGCAAGGCACGGCCCGCGACCTCGGTCTGGCCGTCGATCAGGCTGGTGCCGAGCAGGCTCTTTAGCGAGCGCATCAGGCGGCCTTCGTAGCCTTCGAGGTAGTCGGCCAGCGCCGCCCGTCCATAACTGACCTGCTCGTCGTCGGCGTTGAAGAACACCACCGATGGCAGGGTCACCTTGCCGTCTTCGAGCACCAGCAGCGATTGCGCCGCAGACAGGCCGGCACCCGGCTGCAGGCTGCTGCCGGGCAGCCACCCGACCGTGGAATTCGACGTACCGAAATCGAGGCCGCAAGCGAGCGCCATAAGAACCTTCGTCTATAAAGGGGCGGTATGGTAACAGATAAGCGGCGCAATAGCCGGCCGGGGCGTGGCGGTTTTTCCGATTGTGGCAAACTGACACTTCTCACGCACGCCCCAGCAAACGATGAGTTCGGACCCCTGCCCCGGCGCTTTAGCCGCTCCGCGCGAGTGGCTCATGAAGCGCAACTGTTCGATGACGCCGCGCCAGGCCTTGCTGGTGTACGCCCTGCTGTGCTGCGCCACGCTCGGCATTGCGCTGGCGATGACGCTGCGCGGGGCCTGGATGGTGCTGGCCTTCGCCCTGCTCGAGAGCGCGGGGCTGGGCGCAGCACTGCTGCATTACTGCCGCCACGCGCTCGACCACGAGCGGATCCGCCTGGAGCCGGGCAGCCTGCTCATCGAACATGCCGATGGCGCGCGCTGCGCGGCGGTGCGGCTGGACCCTGCGCGCGTTCGCATCAGCCTGGCCGATGACCGCATGCGCACCCTGGTAGTAATCGAATCCGGCAGGCAGCGGGTCGAGGTGGGACGTTATCTGACAGCGTCGGCCCGGCTTGAGCTGGTGCGGGCCCTACGCACGGCCCTGCGCGCCGGCGCCGTGCCCGGTACCTCCCCGACATTATCCCTGTAAGCAAGCTCTTACACGAGCACGGCGACATTGCCGATATGGCAAGCAACTGCAGGCACGGATAATGCCGCATTGACTGCATGACAACATTTGTCACGCTGCAACACCTTACCCTTGGAATACCGACCAGATGAGCATCCCCCCAACGGCTGGCACCGTCGTAGTTCATGGCGGCGCCGGCGCTTCGCTCGACCATGAGGACGGCTGCGTACTGGCCGCCCGGCGCGCGCTGGCGCAACTCGAAGCCAATGGCGATGCGCTCGATGCCGCCATCTCCGCCGTGACCGCACTCGAAGACGACGGCCGCTTCAATGCCGGCAGCGGCTCGGTGCTTTGCCTGGACGGCGCGACCATCGAAATGGACGCGTCGATCATGGATACCCGTGGCCGCCTGGGTGCGGTCGCCTGCGTGCGCTCGGTAAAGAACCCGGTGCGCCTGGCACGCGCCATCGCCGACACGCCGCACTGGCTGCTCGCCGGCGAAGGCGCCCAGCGCTTTGCCCGCACCATCGGCATGGCCGACAGCGCACCGGCGTCGGATCACCAGCGCGCGGCGCACCGCAAGCTGATGACAGAACTGGCCGGCTCGGTGCCGGTCATGCCGGGCGTGACGAACCAGCTGTTCGAGCGCTTCTGGAATTACAAGACCCCGCTGCAGCTGCCGCCCGGTACCGCCTGCGACACGGTCGGCGCGGTAGTGCGCGGGCCCGATGGCCATTTCGCGGTGGCCTGCTCGACCGGCGGCTCGGCGCCTTCGCTGCTGGGCCGGGTCGGCGACGGCCCGATCATCGGCAGCGGCTTCTATGCCGGGCCGGAAGGCGCGGTAGCGGCCAGCGGCATCGGCGAGCATATCGTGCGTCACCTGCTGGCGCACACCGTCTACGGCTGGATCGCCGGCGGCATGCCCTTGCAGGACGCCCTGCGGCGCGGCGTCGAGCTGTTCGACCCGGATATCACCATCGGGCTGATCGCCGTGAGCCGCCACGAAGCCGGATCCTGCAGCAACCGAACCATGCCAACTTCAAGGATGACACAGCGATGAGCGAACCAGCACCAGCAAGAAACGGCCACCTCGTGATTATCGGTGGCCACGAGGACCGCAAGCACGACATGGCCATCCTGTCGCGCTTCGTGGAACTGTGCGGTGGTAGCGGCGCGAAAATCGTCGTGATTACCGCGGCCAGCACGGTCGCCGACGAGATGTGGCAGGTCTATGACAGCGCCTTTGGCATGCTGGGCGTGAGCCGCCACAGCCATCTCGAGCTGACCAGCAGGCAAGATGCCAACAGCGCGCAATTCGTAGCCCAGGTGGCCGAGGCAGACGGCATCTTCATGACCGGCGGCGACCAGAAGCGCCTGCTGGCGCTGATCGGCGGCACCGCGCTCGATGCCGAGATGCATATCGCGCTCAAGCTGCGCGGCGCCACCATCGGCGGCACCAGTGCCGGGGCTTCGGCGATGTCTGGCCACATGCTGGCCCAGGGCCGGGTCGAACTGCATCCCGAGAAAGGATCGGTCAGCCTCGGCGCCGGCCTCGGTTTCCTGCACCGGGTGGTGATCGACCAGCACTTCTCGGAGCGCCAGCGCCTGTCGCGCCTGTTGTCGGTGGTGGCCCAGAACCCTTACCTGCAGGGGATCGGCATCGACGAAGACACCGCCCTGGTCATCGAACGCGGGGTCGGCATCGAAGTGCTGGGCCAGGGCGCCGTGACCATCGTGGACGGACGCTCCATGACCACCAATGTGGCCGACATCAAGGACCGCGCCACCCCCGAACTGATCGACGTACGACTGCACCTGCTGCCGGCCGGCAGCAAGTATGCGCTGCCCGGCAGCGACGACCCGGCCTCGAACCGACTGCCCCTGCCTTTGATCGACATGCTGGAAATAATCACAAAACGGACGCCCATTCAATGAAACTCAAGGAAAAACGCCTGCTGCGCGGCCCCCACCTGTACGCCGACAGCCCCTGCCTGATGGCAGTCATCGAAGATAACGCTACCAAGGTGCCCGGCTTCGCCAGCCGCCTGTACGCGCTGCTGCCGGCACTGGCGCCAGACGCCGCCGTGCGCCTGGCCGACGACGCCCCGCTGGTCGACGCGGTCGAACCGGTGCTGATGGAACTGCAGCGCCTGGCCGGCGCCGCTGGCAGTTTCAGTACCACCGTGCCGGTGGCTGCGCACAATGCGGGGCAGCCACCTGTGGAATCGCGCCGCATCGTATGCGGCTACACCATCGAGCAGGTCGCCGAAGCGGCGCTGCGCTGCGCGCTCGACCTGGTCGACGCCGTGGCCACCGGACGCGACCCGGGCTTGGGCGCCACGGTCGAGCGCTTGCGCGAGCTCGCCCAGGACCACGCCATTGGCACCAGCACCGGCGCGGTGGTGCAGGCGGCGCTGCGGCGCGGCATCCCGGTCCAACGCTTGACCGCCGACGCCAACCTGTTCCAGCTCGGCTGGGGCAGCCGCCAGAAGCGCTTGCAGGCAACCGTCACCGGCGCCACCAACGCGATCGCGGTCGGCATTGCCAGCGACAAGCAGCTGACCAAGGCCCTGCTCGACGGCGTCGGCGTGCCGGTGCCGGGCGGCTCGACCGTGAACACGGTCGAGGATGCGCAGCGCGTGGCCCTGCGCCTGGCGCGCCCGGTCACCATCAAGCCGCTCGACGGCAACCAGGGCAAGGGCGTGACCACCAATTGCGCCACCCCCGACGAGGTGGCGCGCGCCTTCGAGCATGCGCGCCGTTACGGGCGCCGCATCATTGTCGAAGAACACCTGGCCGGCCGCGACTACCGCGTGCTGGTGACCGGCCGCAAGGTGGCCGCGGCCTCGTGGCGGCGCCCGCCCGGCGTGCTCGGTGACGGTCGCTCGAGCATCCGCGAGCTGGTCGAACTCGAAAACCGCAATCCCGCGCGCGGCGAAGGGCACGCCAATATCCTGACCAGGATTCCGATGGACGCGCTGGCCGAAGAGACGCTCGCCAAGCAGGGCTACGATCTCGACACCGTGCTGCCGGCCGGCGTCGGCGCCGACCTGCGCGGCAATGCCAACCTGTCCACCGGCGGCACCGCTGAAGACGTGACCGACCTGCTGCCGGAGGAAACCCGCGACCTGTGCATCCGCGCCGCGCGCACCATCGGCCTGGACATCGCCGGTATCGACATTGTTTGCCAGGACATCTCGCAGCCACTGCGCGGCCAGCGCGGCGGCATCATCGAGGTCAACGCGGCGCCCGGCATCCGCATGCACCAATACCCAAGCCGCGGCGCCGCGCGCGACGCCGGCGACGCCATCGTCGAGGCCCTGTTCGGCGACTGCGACGGCCGCATTCCCACGGTTGCCGTCACTGGCACCAACGGCAAGACCACCACCACCTTGCTGATCGCGCATGCCACCCGCATGGCTGGCCTTAGAACCGGCGTCACGACCACCGAAGGCGTGTACATCGATGGTCAGCGCACCATGAAGGGCGATTGCACCGGCTATCATTCGGCGCGCAGCATCCTGTCCGATCCGGGAGTCGAGTTCGCGGTGCTGGAAACGGCGCGCGGAGGTATTCTCAAGCGCGGCCTGGCCTACGACCGCTGCGACGTCTCGGTCGTGCTGAACGTGTCGAGCGACCACCTGGGCCTGGATGGCGTCGAGAACCTGGCCGATCTGGCAAAAGTAAAGGCCGTGGTGGCCCGGCGCGCCACCCGCGCGGTGGTGCTCAACGCCGACGACGATTATTGCGTGGCGATGGCCGGCAAGCTGCGCGAGGGCGTGGAAGTGCTGTATTTCTCGCTCGACCCCGATAACCCAACCCTGCTGCGCCACCTCGGGCAAGGTGGCCGCGGCGTCTACCTGCAGGACAGCACCCTGGTGCTGGCCAACGGCGCCCGCCACGAAGCCCTGCTCGACGTGCGCCAGATGCCGGTCGCGCTAGGCGGCGCGGCGCGCTACAACATCGCCAACGCGCTGGCCGCGGCCGCCGCCCTGAGCGCGTCCAGCCTGAGCAATGACGACATCGCGGACGGTCTGCGCAGCTTTGTCTCCGACAGCAAGAACAATCCGCTGCGCTCGAACCTGTTCGACGTCGACGGCGTCACCGTGATCGTCGACTATGCCCATAATTGCGCCGCCTACTCGGCCCTGGCCGACAGTGCGCGCGCCATGAGCGCCGGCCGGCTGGTGGGCGTGGTGGCCGCGCCGGGCGACCGGCGCGATGCCGACCTGGTCGACATCGGCCGCACCTGCGCGGCCGGCTTCGACGACCTGGTGATTTATGAGTCCGAGAACCGCGGGCGGTTTGAGGGTGAGACCGCGGCGCTGCTGGCACGCGGTGCGCGGTTGGCCATCGCCGCCGACGCGCTGACGGTCGAACTCGACGTGCACCGCGCGATTCGCCATGGCCTGTCGCTATGCCGGCCAGGCGACGTGCTGGTGTTCGGTTGCGGATCGTCGATCTCGGAACTGACCGAGGCGCTGCGCCCGACCCGGCCGGAACTGGCGCGCAGGATCGAAGCCGAAGCCGTCTAGGCCCTGCTCGTCCGACCCGATCAAGCCCCCGCGTGGGGCTTTTTCCTTATGTATTACTTAAACCTATAGATGCATATGTATCTATAAGCGTATCTACTAGCAATTTGTTACAAATTGCGCTGGACACACGTGTATCCTGATTCCAACCTACAACTGGCAACAAAATAAGACACTGAAGTAGCGGCAAGCACACAAGAAAAGATGGATGGAAAAGTAATGAAGAAAATCATTGTCGCCTTCGGCTACGGTATCGCCCTGGCAGGCGCCGCCCAAGCCGCGCAGGCCAGCGCGCCGGTCGCACCGACCAAAGCCTACGCTGGCGTGGGCGCCAGCGCGAGCGAGCGCCACGGTAGCTCGGTGAAAGTTGGAACCAAGATATTTGGCGGGGTCGCGTTCAGCGACAGCCTGGCGGTCGAAGGCGGGTATATCGACCTGCGCAAAGCCACGGCGGCGCCGGACGCGCGCACCATCGACCTTGGCGGATTCGGCACCTATGTCGCCGCCCGCCTGATGCGCCCACTCACAGAAACGCTGTCGGCCTTCGGCAAACTGGGCGTGGCGCACAATCAGCGCAAACTTGGCGTTTCTGGAATGCCCGGCGTACGCAAGGACACCGACACCGGCATCTACGGCGCTTTCGGCCTGCAGTATGCGATCAAGCCGGGCGTGGCCATCAGCGCCGAATACGAACGCTTCGGCAAGGACAAGAAGACCGGCGCCAAGGCCGACGCCTGGACGCTGGGGATCAACTTCGAGTTTTAAGCCACCGCAGGTCAGGCAAGACTGACCTGCGGCTACGCGGCTGAAGGCCTGCTACACCTGCGCGGCCACCAGGTCGGCACTTTCCGGATCGTTCACCCGCAAGGCTTCGACGAACACTTCCAGCGACGAACCGCAGGCGAAGACCAGCACGTCGCCTGGACGGCACAGCGACAGGCCGTGACGGATGGCATCACCCACCTCGAGCACCCGGTGCAGCGTGTCGCTGATGCCGGCCGCATCTTGCGCGCCTTGCAGGATCAGGTCGACGGCTTCGCCCATGGGACGGCCGCGGCTTTGCGATTCGTACACCACCAGCTCGTCGAAACGTTCGCCGCAGACGCGCCCGACTTCTTTCAGGTCCTGGTCGCGGCGATCGCCCGGCGCGGTGACGATGCCTACCAGCTGGCCGGGTAGCAAGGCGCGCGCCATTTCGGCCATCGCGCGGTAGGCGGCCGGATTGTGCGCGTAGTCGACGATCACGGTGACCCCGCGGATGTCGAACATATTGGTGCGCAGCGGATTGGTGCGCCCGTTCGAGACAAAGGTGGACAGGCCAGAGGCGATCTCCAGGTTACTGAACCCGGCGGCCATCAGCGCGGCCGCCGCGGCCAGGCTGTTGGCGATGTTAAAGCGTGCCCGGCCACCAAAGGCGACCGGCATGCTCTCGACCCGCAGCAATTCCTGGTGCAGGTTGGCGTCGGCCACGACCACCGCGTTATCTTGCAGATAGACGCCGCGCCCGCCTTCTTCGAAGTGCTGCAGCAGGGTCGGGTTTTCCGGGTCCATCGAGAAATAAACGATTTCGGTATTTGGCTTGACGCGCCGCCCCATCGCGACGCACAGCAGGTCTTCGGCATTGAGTACCACCGCCTTCGAGGCCGAAGTGGCGATCACGGCCTTGACCTGGGCCAGGTCTTCGATCGTGTCCACGCCATCGAGCCCAAGGTGGTCGGCCGCGATATTGAGCACCACGCCGACGTCACAGCGGTCGAAGGCCAGGCCGCGCTTGAGGATGCCGCCGCGCGCCGTTTCCAGCACCGCGATCTCGACATCGGGCGAACCCAGCACGGTGCGCGCCGACCAGTAGCCGGTGCAATCGCCCTTGGCGATCTGCTTACCGTCGATAAACACGCCTTCGGTGGTGGTCACGCCGGCCACCATCCCCGCCATGCGCGCCGTGTGACCGATCAGCAGCGTGGTGGTGGTCTTGCCGTTGGTACCAGTAATGGCGATCGTCGGGATGCGCCCGTCGGAGTCGCCCATCAGGCCCTGCACGATAGCGGCGCCGGCATCGCGCGCGCTGCCGCTGCTGGGATACTGGTGCATGCGGATACCGGGCGCCGCATTGACTTCGATGACCGCTCCGCGCTGGGCGTCGAGCGGCAGTGCGATGTCATGGCAGACAATGTCGATGCCAGCCACGTCCAGTCCGATCTTGGCCGCGGCGCGCACGCACAGCAGGCGGGTCGATTCCGGCAGCAGGTCGGTCACGTCCTCGGCGGTGCCGCCGGTGGACAGGTTGGCGTTGCCACGCAACTCGGCTGGCACGCCAAACGGCAGCACGCTGTCGGCGTCCAGCCCCTGCCTGCGCAGCATGTCGGCCGCGTGCTCGTCCAGCGCGATCCTGGTCAGGATATTGGCATGGCCGGCGCCACGCGCCGGATTGCGGTTCTCGCGCTCGACCAGCGCGCGGATGCTGGCAATGCCGTCACCGACGACGTGCGCCGGGCGGCGGCAGGACGCAGCCGCTACCGCGCCGTTGGCCACCAGCACCCGGTAGTCGCGCCCCTCGACGAAGCGCTCGACAATGATGCGGCGGCCGAACTGGCGTGCAAATTCAAAGGCCCGTGCCACGCCCTCGGGGTCGCGCACGTCGACCGTGACGCCCTTGCCCTGGTTGCCATCGAGCGGCTTGAGGGTGACCGGCGCACCCATGCGCGCGGCCACCCGCTGCGCCTGTTCCAGGCTGGTCACGGTCGAGCCTTCCGGCACTGGCACCCCGGCTTCGGCCAGCAGCGACTTGGTCAGCTGCTTGTCGCTGGCGATCTTCACCGCGATGAAGCTGGTTTCGCCAGTGGTGGTGGCCTGCAAGCGTTTCTGGCGCGCCCCCCAGCCCAACAGGAACAGGTTGGCGTCGTCGGTCACGCGCTGGGTCGGGATGCCGCGCTCGTGCGCCGCCGCCAGTACCGCCGCGGTGCTGGTGCCGATCGCGTAGCGCGCGACGATCGTGCGCAGCGCTTCCAGGCCTGGGGCCAGGTCGAACGCTTCTGCGTTGGCGAGCGCCTCGACCAGGTCGACCGCCAGCTGGAAGGCCGGCTGCGCCAGCCTTTCCTGCGAATACGCGCAGACGATGCGGAACTGGCCGGGGTGCCCGATCACGGGGCGGGTACGGCCATAATTGGCCGGCGCCGGCGCCCCGGCTTGATCCTGCAAATCGAGCATGACCTGCTCGATCACGCGCCCGAGGTAGGTGCCTTCGCGCAGGCGCTGGGCGAAGCCGCCGCGCTGGCCGGTGGCGAGCAACTGGCCGTGCAGCGAAGGCAGCGCCGCCAGCAGGGCGTCGTTAAAGCCGGGGAGCTGGGTCGACGACAGGCCATACAGGCCTTCTAGGTCGACGACGCTAAGCAGGCAAGGGGTATCGGCGTGGACGTTGGGTCCGCGCAAGAAGCGTTGTTCCAGGATTTGCACGAATAGATCCTTGTAATATTTATGGGCGCAGGCCGGCCGACAGACCAGCCCGCATCAAGCACGTACGCACGACTTAGGACGCTCGCCGCGACACTTCAGGCATCGAACAAGCGCGTATACATCCGGGTAGCCATCAGGCCGGCGGCCGTATGGTGCACCTCGGGCGACATCAAGGCCCCCAGCAGCTCCATTGCCTGCTGCTTGCCGGCCGCGCCGGCGACCTGCTCTTCGAGCAGGCGCAGCTCGTTGTCGGGTTGTTCCAGGCGCGGATGGCGGCGGATCAGGCCACGCTCCGGAAAGGCGGCACTGCGATCGCACTGCTGGCCCAGGTTGTCGAGGGTGCGCTGGCGCGCGCGCCAGGTCATCACGCGCGGCCCTTCGGCGCGGGTGCCCTGGGGCGTGGTGGTGATCCAGTCGCGCAGCACCTGCAGTTCGTAGGCGCTGAAGACGCCGAACATCTCGGCCTTCTCGCCGCTCACCAGGCCCCAGAAGCGGCTGTGCTCGACGTCTTCGCCGCGCTTGATCCAGCCGGCTTTTTCCAGCGCCGCCAGAAAGTCCGGCACCTGGGCCGGCGTAGCCAGCCAGTCGTTGACCGAACGGCCGGCCACGCGGCAGTAATCCGAATGCATGTTCTTGCCGACCTTGCTCTTGGCGGCCAGAAGTTGCACCAGCTCGTCCTCGAGGTCGAATTCGGCGATCACCGAATTGGTGCTCGCGCCCAGGTCGTTCAGGCGGTAGCCGTCCAGCACGCGCCGGTAGAAGGCGTCGCGGTCGCCCACGCGCGGCATCAGGTCGGTCAGCGCCTGCACTGCTTTCTGCGCATGGCCGCTGGCGGCGTTATCGACCGTGACGTGCAGCGTGAAGTAGTAAGGGTCGATGCCGAATTCGTTGAGTTCGTACGACGTGATCAAGAGGTGCAGCGGCAACTGCTCGTAGCCGAGGTTGTAGCCAATCACCTCGGGCAGGAAATGGTCGGCATGGTGGCCGAGCGCCAGTTGCAGCGCGCCCTGCACGAAATGCGCGTCGTCCAGGCCCTCCCAGCCGTCGCAGCCATGGGTCGCCAGCAGCTTGCGGTAGAGCGTGACGTGGTTCTTGTCGGGCAGGCCCTCGCCCAGTTCTTCGATATAGGTCTTGATCAGCCCATGGTAGGCCGGATTGTCCCAGTGCTTGAGCAGGCCATACAGCCAGGCGCCGTCAACCAGCTTGGTCGGGGCCACCGCCTTGATGAAGTAGAGGGCGTGCGAGCGGCAGGAAAAATAGCGGCGCGGCGCGCCAATCTTGCGCGCGGCAAGGTAGTCGCGGTATTCCTGGCCGACGGCGTCGGTGCGCTCCTCGACCCAGGCCGGCAGCTGCGCCAGCGTGGGCGGCAGATCGGCAGGCAGGGCCTGGACCGCGGCGATCTGGTCGGCAACGTAGGCGCGCGCCTCTTGCGGCGTGGCACGCGGGTTGTGGTAGAGCGAGAAATACAGCGCGCGGGCGCGCTCCCGGGTCGCGGGGGCGGCGGCGGCGGCAGGGTCGGCAAGGTCGGCGGGGTCGGCAACGGTCGTGGCGTCTGACAGCATTGAGTTCATGTCTCTCGGAAATTTGTATGGTCTGGTGCGACGATACCGCCATTATCCAGACTGAACTGTCCGCCGAGAATCGGTTGGCAGCCTGCTGCGATGTAAGAGAGGGATTACAAAAGTAACAATTGAAGAGCTGGCGAAACCTTGTTTAAAGTTCAATGCATGAGATTCGCCAGTATCGCACATCGCCACCGCCCTGCCCTGGACGTGGGAGCAACAAAAACGCCCGGGCAGCGAGGCTGGCCGGGCGTCGGGTCAGCCGCTGGTGCGGCTGCAGACATGGCTGGAATTTATGCCACGGTGTCGTTCAGCAGCGAGCGCTTGCGGGCGTAGCCGAAATACACCACCAGGCCGAGCACAAGCCAGATGCCGAAGGCCACCCAGGTATGCCAGCTCAGGAAGGACATCAAGGCCAGGCAGAACACGATCGCCAGCCCGGGAACCACTGGCACGCCAGGACAACGGAAGGCGCGTGGCAGGTCGGGACGCTTCTTGCGCAGGATGATCACGGCCACCGATACCAGCGTGAAGGCTGCCAGCGTGCCGATATTGACCAGTTCGGCCAGCACCTCGAGCTTGACCACCGCGGCGATCAGGCCGAAGACGATGCCGACCATCCAGGTGGCGAAGAACGGGGTGCCGTATTTCGGATGTACTTCCGACAGCTTGCGCGGCAGCAGGCCGTCGCGCGACATGGCGAACAGGATGCGGGTCTGGCCGTAGGCCATCACCAGCATCACGGTGCTCATGCCCAGGATCGCGGCCAGGTCGACGAAGCCGGCGACCCAGTCCTGACCGGCGTACTGCAGGGCCAGCGAGACCGGATGGTCGACACCCTTGAAATTCATGAAGGGCACGATGCCGGTCATGATCGAGGCCACGATCACATACAGCACGGTGCAGACCGCCAGCGAACCGATGATGCCGATCGGCAGGTCGCGCGACGGGTTCTTGACTTCCTCGGCGGCCGAAGTAACGGCATCGAAACCGATAAAGGCGAAGAACACCAGCGCAGCGGCGCTCATCACGCTGCCAAAGCCGAACGGCATGAAGGGCTGCCAGTTCTCGGGCTTGACGTAGTTGACGCCGACCACGATGAACAGGATCACCACGCCAGTCTTGATCAAGACCATGACGTTGTTGATACGGGCCGATTCGCGCACCCCCAGCGACAGCATCCAGGTCAGCAGGATCATGATCAGGAAGGCTGGCAGGTTGAACAGCGTTGCCACGCCAGGCTGGGCGCCGGGCGCCGCGCGCAGCGCTTCCGGCAGTACCACGCCTATGCCTTTAAGCAGGGACTGGAAATAACCGGACCAGCCGACCGCGACGGTGGAAGTGGCCAGGCCGTATTCGAGCAGCAGGTCCCAGCCGATCATCCAGGCGACGATCTCACCGAGAGTGAAATAGCTATAGGTATAGATCGAACCGGCCACCGGCACGCTCGATGCGAATTCGGCGTAGCACAGGGCGGCGAAGCCGCAAGCCAGTGCCGCGATCATGAAGGAGAGGGTCAAGGCCGGGCCTGCAGTGACGGCGCCGGTGCCGGTCAGCACGAAGATACCGGTGCCGACAATCGCCCCGATACCCATGAGCACAAGGTCAACCGGGCCGAGCACCTTCTTGAGGCCGCCCGGCTTCTGGGCTGTCGCCAGCATGGCGTCGAGATTTTTGGTTCTAAAAAGACTCACTGCTTGTTCTCCAATCAAAGAAATAGTGTGGTTCCACGGCTTCTAATTATGTCGCCGGGGCAGTTCGTGCCCCGGCGCTCCGTGCATGCCGGACTTGCCCGCCATGCCGGACCCTGGAACCGACTTCGCCGTGCCTGCGGGGTGGATTTCGCAGATGTAACATTATCACCAGAATATTGTTTGGAATCAAAGTAAAACCATGAAACGCGACGAAATCTTCTGCTGCGCGCTGCTGGCGGCCTGCCAGTAGCAGTTTTTCTTGCCTCGATAGCAAGTTAGAAGAATTACTCGGCAGTGACATTTCGAGAACATTCGCCCAATCTTTTTGATTACGATCATGTCTTTACTGCAGCGCATGCAGCGCGGAATGGAACCGCACAGCGCGCGTTAGAACTTGATCGAACAACGGAAGGATGTCGCAATGGCTGGCAAACAAATGGACGAAGAATTTGGCATGGAATTCGCGGTCGCTCCGCAGCAGGCCGCGCCGTGGCCATCCGCGCCGCATGAGTTGCGCCGCCTGCGCATTCGCAAGCGTGAAAGCCAGGAACGCTTCTGGAGCCGCTTCGGTGTTACCCAGTCCAGCGGCAGCCGTTTCGAGACCGGCGTGATGATTCCGCCGCCGGTTGCCATCTTGCTGCGCCTGTACGCCAACGGCACGCTCAAGGATGAAGACCTGCACGCTTGACGCTTGCGGGCCGGCAAATGCGCCGCTCCGGCCGCTTTTCTGTTTTTTCGAAGTGATCTTTCGGTAATCTTCCCTTTTACCGGACGAGCCAAGTGCTTTATGCTGCAGGGGGCGGCGCGCCGCGCCCCCTTCCACGCATCGTTGACAGGCACGCTTTGGGCATCATGAATCACTCCGCACTTCTCCACGCGACCAGGCTCGCCCGCACACTTGCATTCCCAGGACGGCGCTACGGCGCCCCCGGACGCGACTGACCGCGGGCCGGGTCAGATGCGTTATTCCTCCTATGTCTTGCCGCTGGCGTTCGCCATCGCCCTGGGCTTTCTGTTGCAACACTTCATTGGCTCGCTGGCCTGGGCCGGCCTGCTCGCGGTGATCACCTGGCCGCTGCGCGACCGCCTGGTGGCGCGCGGCTTGCCCCCCGTGGCCAGTGCCAGCCTGCTGCTGCTGATGCTGGTCATTGGCTTCTTTGGCCCGTCGCTGCTGCTGATCAAGGCGCTCGGCCACGAACTGGCGGGCGTGCAGCGCCTGCTGGCGCGGCTCAACGAAGTCGGCGTCGCCGCTCCCTTGTGGCTGGTCGAGGTGCCATTGGTATCCGAGCGCGTGATCGCCTGGTGGAACGAACACCTGGCGGTGCCGGGTGGCCTCAATGCTTTGATCCAGACCACGCTCGGGGATGTCTTGCCGCACCTGTCCGGGGCGGCGCGCTTCTGGGGCTCGACCATCCTTGCCAATGCGCTCTACCTGTTCCTGACCCTGCTCACGCTGTTCATCCTTTACCTGCACGGCCCCACCGTGGTGCGCTATGTGGATGGCGCCGGGGCCCGCCTGCTGCCCGAGCATTACGCCAACCTGCGCCGGATCCTGCCGCTGTCGGTGCGCGGCACCGCGCTGGGCCTGTGCTCGATCGCGATCCTGGAAGGTATCGTGCTGGGCGTCGCGTATGCGATTGCAGGTGCTCCGGCTCCGGCGCTGCTGGGAGTGATCACCGGCTACCTGGCCCTGATCCCGGGCGGGGCGCCACTGTCGTTTACGTTGGTCTCGCTGCTGCTGCTCGGACAAGGCCATGCTGGCGCTGCGCTCGGCCTGTTCGTATGGGGCGCGGTGGAGCTATTCATGGTCGACAAGTTCATCCGGCCGAAGCTGATCGGACGCCGGGTCAACCTGCCCTTCCTGGCTGTGCTGTTCGGCCTGCTGGGCGGCGTCTCGACCATGGGCGTGATCGGCCTGTTTGTCGGTCCATTCATGATGGCCGTGCTGTACGGCTGGCTGCGCGCGGAGCAGACCCGCCCCTGAGCAGGCGCGAAAAAAAGGCTTGCTACCGGTGGGTGCAAGCCTTTTTATCTACAGCGAATTTTGGTGGGAAGTGCAAGTTTCGAACTTGCGACCCCTGCAGTGTGAATGCAGTGCTCTACCCCTGAGCTAACCTCCCGATGGCGAGTATTATGCCTTAACTATTGAAAATTATCAATGCCTGCGACCTTCGCTAGATTCGCTAACGCACAAAGCCAGCATCGCTGCTGGCTTTGTGCGCGTCCGGCGGACACATCCGGACGAAAATTCTGGTGGGAAGTGCAAGTTTCGAACTTGCGACCCCTGCAGTGTGAATGCAGTGCTCTACCCCTGAGCTAACCTCCCAAAACGAGGCGTATTATGGCACAGAATCAGGCGCCCGTCACCCCCGCGGGGAATAATTCCGCCACACGCAGCTGCCTTTCACGTTCTTGTCGAGCCCGGCAAGAACCTGCTCGTGCTCGCCCAGTTCTACCGAGCTGGCCGCGACCACGATGATCTCGCCCAAGGGGCCAGCGTCGACCAGGCCGCCATCGGCATGGTGTTCGCTGGCGACGTCCATCGTCAGCGTATTTTGCCCACGCGTCATCGACAGGTAGACATCGGCCAGCAGCTCCGAGTCGAGCAGCGCGCCGTGCAGCTTGCGGTGGGCATTTGACACTTCGTAGCGGTCGCACAGCGCGTCGAGCGAATTGCGCTTGCCCGGGTGCAGCTCCTTGGCCTGGACCAGGGTGTCGATCACGCCGGCGCAATAACCGCTGAATGGTGGCAGGCCCAGGCGCGCATACTCGGCATTGAGAAAGCCGAGGTCGAACGGTGCGTTGTGGATGATCACTTGCGCGCCCTGCACGAACGCGCGCAGTTCTTCGGCGATCTCGTGGAACTTCGGCTTGTCGCGCAAGAATTCGGTGGTAAGGCCGTGGACAGCCAGCGCCGCTTCGTCCGAGTCGCGCTCTGGATTGATATACCGGTGGAAGTTATTTCCGGTCAGCTTGCGATTGAAGATCTCGACGCAGCCAACCTCGATGACGCGATCGCCGGTACGGGGATTCAGGCCGGTGGTTTCGGTATCGAGGACAATCTGGCGCATGGGCGTTACCTGGAAAGATGAAGCGTGGATGAACGGTGCTGCAGGCGGGCGCTAGTATAACAGGCCGCGTCCTGCGAAAACTGCCCTAGCGCCGCACCGAGGCCGCGCCGCGGTTGGCCAGCACGTCGGCCCGTTCGTTGCCCGGATGGCCGTTATGGCCGCGCACCCAGCGCCATTCCACCGCGTGCTGCTGCTGCGCCAGGTCGAGCGCCTTCCACAGGTCGTCGTTCTTGACCGGCTCCTTGGCGGCGGTCTTCCAGCCGCGCGCCTTCCAGCCATGGATCCATTCCGAAATGCCTTTTTGTACGTACTGGCTGTCGGTATGCAGCACGATCTCGCATGGCCGGTTGAGCACGCCCAGCGCCTCGATCACGGCGCGCAACTCCATGCGGTTGTTGGTGGTGTTCGGTTCGCCGCCGAAGATTTCCTTTTCGTGGCCATCGGCCACCAGCAGCGCGCCCCAGCCCCCGGTGCCCGGATTGCCCTTGCAGGCGCCGTCGGTGAAGATCTCGACCCTGGTCGTGCCCTGCGCGGCCTGGCTCGCGCTTGTCTCGTTGTCGTGCATGTCGCTCATTCCCTGTTCGCCGCCGGCACTGCCTGCGGCCGCTTGCTTGTTTTCTTGTTCCATGCAGGTCCGATGATGTGCATGCCCTTGACCCGCTTGATGGCGTGGACCACGTACACGGCGCCCAGGTAGGGCCACCAGCGCGCTCCAGCCGTTTCCATCATGGCGAACCGGCTTAGCCAGTGCGCGGTCCGGCACGGCGGCGCGTAGCAACCGAAATGGCTGCGCGTGACGCCGAGATTGAGCAATTTTAGCCAGTCTTTCAGGCGCGGCATAGAAATGAATTCGCCCGAGGCCGGCAGGTAGCCGTTATTGGTCACGCGGCCGACGCCCTGGCGCATGCCCCACAGGCTGGCCGGGTTGAAGCCACAAATGATCACCTGCCCCTCAGGAATCAAGACCCGCTCGACTTCACGCAATACCTGGTGCGGCTCGGTAGCGAACTCGAGCACATGCGGAAGCACCACCAGGTCGATGCTGTGCGAGGCGAACGGTAGCTCGGCAAAATCGAGCGCCACCGCCACCTGCCTGCCGTTGGCGGCAAAGGCCAGCTCGTCGTCGCTCGAGGTGCGAGTGGCGGCCTGCCACTTGTTGGGCATGCGGTTGGCCGCCAGCGCATCGAGCTGGGGCACGCCGATCTGCAGCGCATTAAAGCCGAAAATGTCGGCCGTGAGTTCGTCGAGGCAAGCCTGTTCGAACGCACGCACGTATGCCCCGGCGGGCGATTGCAGCCAGTTGTCGAGCGCTATAATGGATTTCTCGGATACCGCGCTGTCCATGCCATCCCTTTGGTTTACTTCCTATGACACCTACCCTGTCGATACTGACCGTCCCCGCCTTCAACGACAACTACCTGTGGCTGATCCACGATGGACGCCACGCGGCGGTAGTCGACCCAGGCGATGCCGGACCGGTGCGCGCTGCGCTGGCCGCGCACCAGCTGTCGCTTACCGCCATTTTACTCACCCATCACCATGCTGACCATATCGGCGGCGTCCCTGGCCTGCTGGCCGAGTGGCCGGTGCCGGTTTACGGGCCGCGCAACGACGGCATCGAGCTGGTCAGCCATGCCCTCGGCGAAGGCGAGCGCATCGACGTGGCCGGCCTCGACCTGCAACTCGACGTGCTGGAGGTACCGGGCCACACGCTCGGACATATTGCCTACGTGCGCCGCACGCCCGGTGCACACTGGCTGTTCTGCGGCGATACCCTGTTCGCGGGCGGCTGCGGGCGGCTGTTCGAAGGCACGCCACGGCAAATGGCCGACTCGCTCGCCAAGCTGGCCGCGCTGCCAGACGAGACGCTGGTGTACTGCGCACACGAATATACGGTAGCGAACCTGCGGTTCGCGCAGGCGGTCGAGCCCGGCAATGAAGGACTGGCCTTGCGCATGCAAGACGCCACGGCCCGGCGCGGAACGCGGCTGCCGACGGTACCGTCGACAATCGGGCTGGAGAAAGGCACCAATCCTTTTTTGCGCTACACCGAGCCGGGGATCGTGCGCACTCTGGTGGAGGCTGGCAAGCTACCGGTCGGCGCGACGCCGCTAGAGGCATTTGCCGCCTTGCGACAATGGAAGAACGTATTTTCCTAGAGAGGACGGCGCCGCCGCCCTCTTCCAACAACGCTTAGATTTCTTCGTACAGGGGCAGCGTCAGGAATTCGGCAAACGTTTCCGAGGTCGACATCTGCTCGAAGATGTCGGCCGCGCGCGCATAGCTCGGGTTGTCGCCATTGGCGGCGTCGAGCTTCACTTTCGCCAGCTCTTCCGGGATCATCGCACGCACCATCTCGGCGCTCACCTTGCGGCCGTCGTCGAGCACGCCCTTGGGCGAACGGATCCACTGCCACACCTGCGAACGGCTGATCTCGGCGGTGGCCGCATCTTCCATCAAGTTATGGATCGGCACGCAGCCATTGCCGGCCAGCCAGGCACCCAGATAATGGATGCCGACATTGATGTTGTAACGCAGGCCGGCTTCGGTAATCGGCGCTTCCGGCTTGAAGTCGAGCAGGTCTGCCGCGCTGACTTCGATATCCGGGCGCTGCTTGTCGATCTGGTTCGGACGCTCGCCCAGCACTTTGGTGAACTCGGTCATCGCCAGCTCGACCAGGCCCGGGTGCGCGACCCAGCCGCCGTCGTAGCCGTCGGTGGCGTCGCGCGCCTTGTCGTTGCGCACGCCACCCATCGCAAGCTCGTTCTTTTCCGGGTCATTCTTGATCGGAATCAGCGCCGCCATGCCGCCGATGGCCGGCGCACCACGCTTGTGGCAGGTCTTGAGCAGCAGCAGCGCATAGGCGCGCATGAAGGGCGCGGTCATGGTGACCTTGGCGCGGTCGGCCAGGCAGAAATCGGCATCGAGCTTGAACTTCTTGATGCACGAGAAGATATAGTCCCAGCGGCCGGCGTTCAGGCCCGCGCTGTGTTCGCGCAGCTCGTACAGGATCTCGTCCATCTCGAAGGCGGCCAGGATGGTCTCGATCAGCACGGTTGCCTTGATGGTGCCGCGCGGCAGGCCCAGCTCTTCCTGGGTCATGATGAAGATGTCGTTCCACAAGCGCGCTTCCAGGTGCGATTCCATCTTCGGCAGGTAGAAGTAGGGCCCGGCGCCGCGTGCCAGCTGCTCCTTGGCGTTGTGCACCATGAACAGCGCGAAATCGAAGATGCCGCCAGAGACGCGCTGGCCGTCGACCAGCACGTGCTTTTCGTCCAGGTGCCAGCCGCGCGGGCGCACCACCAGGGTCGCTACCTTGTCGTTGAGCTTATAGCTCTTGCCGTTCTGTTCCAGCGCAATGGTGCGGCGCACCGCGTCGATCATGTTGATCTGGCCGGTGATCTGGTTGTCCCAGTTGGGCGTGTTGGAATCTTCGAAATCGGTCATGTAGCTGTCGGCGCCGGAGTTCAGCGCGTTGATGACCATCTTGCGCTCGACCGGGCCGGTGATTTCCACGCGGCGGCATGCGAGTGCCTGCGGGATCGGCGCGATTTTCCAGTCGCCTTCGCGAATGTGCGCCGTGTCAGGCAAGAAGTCCGGGCGCTCACCCGCGTCGAGCCGGGCCGCACGCTCGGTGCGCGCGGCCAGCAATTGCTGGCGGCGCGGCTCGAAAGCTCGCGAGAGCGTCGCAACCAATGCCAGCGCTTGCGGCGTCAAGACCTGTTCGAAGCCGGGTTTGATGGGGCCCGTGATTTCCATGCCTGCAGGGATTGCGATCGTCATTGCATATTCTCCAGTGAAAGTAGAAACGGTGCGCGCCATGCCGGGGGCAGCGCGGCTTGGCGTTTGTCTTGTCATCCAGTATATTCACTTTCAGATAGCTAAACGATACATTTTCTCACTACATCTGTGTGTTTTTGTATCAGATTACAGGATGGATTGGGAGTCGCCATGGGTAAATTCAGGCAGATATCGACTTTCGTCGACGTGGTGGCGCGCGGCAGCCTGTCGGCGGCGGCGCGCGCCGAAGGCATTGCGCCGGCCATGATCGGCCGCCGCCTCGACGCGCTGGAAGCGCGGCTTGGGGTCAAGCTGCTGCAGCGAACCACGCGCCGGCTAGTACTTACCGACGAAGGCGCAGCCTTTCTGGAGCATTGCCAGCGCATCCTGGCCGAGCTCGAGGAAGCCGAGGCCGCGGCGGCCGAGCGCAGCGCGAACGCGACCGGGCATCTGCTGGTATCGGCCCCGGCCGGCTTTGGCCGCCAGCACGTGGCGCCGCTGCTACCTTCCTTCCTGGCCGAGCACCGCGAGCTCACCGTCAACCTGAACCTGACCGACCGCCTGGTCGACGTGCTCGGCGAAGGCGTCGACGTGGCGATCCGCATTGCCAGTTTGAGCGACTCGAACCTGGTCGGCGCGAAACTGGCCGACAACCAGCGCGTGGTAGTGGGCTCGCCCGCCTATCTGAAGCGTCACGGCACGCCGCACGACCTGGCCGACCTGGCGAAACATAACTGCCTGGCCATCAGCAGCGCCGGCAGCCAGCGCGGCTGGACCTTTCTCGACAATGGCAAACCGGTCGTCCTCAAGGTGGGCGGCAATATGCAGTGCAACGACGGCGCGGTGCTGCACGCCTGGGCGCTGGCCGGCAAGGGCCTGGCGTGGCGCTCGATGTGGGAAGTCGGCGCCCAGATCGCCGCCGGAGAACTGTGCACGGTACTGGACCGGTTTGCCGCTCCGGGCAACGACATCCACGCCGTGTTTGCGCAGCGGCAGCACCTGCCACTGCGGATCCGGGTCTTCGTGGAGTTCTTGCGGCGGCATTACGCACAGCCGGACTATTGGCAGGTGCGCTAAGACAGCCAGGGGCCGCCGGCCGAGCGGCCTCGGCGGCAAGAAACCACCAGACGAAAAAAATCCCCGGCAGTCCGGGGATTTTTGCTATCGCTGGAGAGCGATTACAGCGGCTGAATGTTCGCGGCCTGCTTGCCCTTAGGGCCAGTGGTCACATCGAACGAAACACGCTGGTTCTCTTGCAGCGACTTGAAGCCATTGCTTTGGATCGCCGAGAAGTGAGCGAACAGATCTTCGCCGCCTTCATCAGGGGTGATGAAGCCAAAACCCTTCGAATCATTGAACCATTTTACGATGCCAGTTGCCATTACAATTTCCTATTTCAGTTAAGTTGGGCTTGCGCCCGTTTAAGATCGTTTGAAGAAGCAAGAAAGGAATGACAGACAGACTGCACTACTACCTACAACCCAACGATCCCGTATTATACCGAATAAAAACAAATAAATCCCATGTCCGCAAAATAAAAATTCTCGCGCTGGCAAGCATCTCGATAAAAATTCCTTACTTCAACTTTTACCAGCGCGTCTTTTGCATTCGGCAGTACATAAAATATAGGGCAATGAGTGAGAGTAAGTTTGCGCGGTATCAAACGACCGCGCATTGAATCGTTGCGTTAGAGCATTAACCTTATGGTCGAATTAATGCAGTAACTAATTGAGTGCGCGCGGATCGCGCCGGCCGGCTTCGACGAAGGCATCGAGTTCTGCCACCCACATCGCCCAGTCGCTGGCAGCCACCGCATCGAAGGCCATCAGCACGCGCAGGCGCTGCTCCAGGGCGCGCGCATGGTGGCCGAGCCCGCGGTAGCCGAAGGTTGCTGCAGAGCCCGCCACGGTATGCAGCATCGCTTGCAATTCGTCGGCGGCCGGCGCCGGTGCGCGCGGATCGAGTCCTGCAGCGACCACCCCGATCCGTTCCAGCGTGGCCGGCAGCCGGCTCGAAAAGCTGTCGTTGAACGAAGCCAGCCGCGAGAAGAAGCCCTTGTCGGCGTCCTGCCTCATCGCGCACCCGCGCCCATGTGGGCCGTCATTTGGTGCCGAAGATACGGTCGCCCGCGTCGCCCAGGCCCGGCACGATATAAGCGTGCTCGTTCAGGTGCGAGTCGAGCGAGGCGACAAACACCTTCACGTCCGGATGCGCCTTCTGGAATACCTCGATGCCTTCGGGCGCCGCGACCAGGGCCAGGAACATCACGTGCTCGCTCGGCACGCCGCGCTTCTTGAGCACGTCGACCGCATGCACTGCCGAATTGCCGGTAGCGACCATCGGGTCGCACAGGATGAAGGTGCGCTCGTTGGTATCGGGCAGGCGCACCAGGTATTCGACCGGCTCGTGGGTCTCCGGATCGCGGTAGACGCCGATATGGCCTACGCGGGCCGACGGCACCAGTTCGAGCAGGCCGTCGCTCATGCCGATGCCGGCGCGCAGGATCGGCACGATCGCCAGTTTCTTGCCTGCGATGACAGGCGCGTCGATGGTTACCAAAGGGGTCTGCACCTGGCGCGTGGTCAGCGGCAGGTCGCGCGTGATCTCATACCCCATCAGCAGCGTGATTTCGCGCAGCAGTTCGCGGAAGGTGCGGGTCGAGGTATCGTGCTCGCGCATGTGCGACAGCTTGTGCTGGATGAGCGGGTGGTCGAGGATGAATAGCTTGGGAAAACGCGGGTCTTGTTTCATGGTCGGTGTCAAACGCAATGAGGTGTGAAGCAGCAGACCGGCATTATCCCAGCCGCGCCGCCGTTTGTCCTTTTTTTCTGCACATTTAGACAAGAAACTGCATTGTCAGCATGCCAGCGCGCGGGCCAGGATGGACGCGCAGTCGCTCGACGCCGGCAAGCGGCCAAAGGCCCCGCCCGGCTCCACGGCAATGCGCGATGCAACAAAGGCACTTGATACGAAGCCGGGCGCATGGCGCAGCAGCAGCGCGCCCTGTACTGCCAGCACCAGGCGTTCGGCCAGCCTGCGCGCGCCGCCCTCGTCGGCCACCAGCGCCGGCAGCTCGTCGAGCAGGCGCCCGGCATAGTCGGCGAAGCGGGCGTCGAGGCCATAGGCCGGCATCAACTCCTGGGCCAGCGCCGCGCGCGCCTGCGGCAGCGACTTGCCGAGCGCGCGCAGCACGTCCAGGCACATCACATTGCCGGAACCCTCCCAGATCGAGTTGACCGGGAGTTCGCGATAGATGCGCGCCAACGGCCCATCCTCGACATAGCCATTGCCGCCCATGACTTCCATCGCCTCGGCGCCGAAGGCCGGGCCGCGCTTGCAGATCCAGTATTTTCCGGCCGGCACCAGAATCCGCCCGAGCAGCGCCTCGCACGGATCGTCGGGCGCATCGAAGCAGCGTGCCAGGCGCAGCGCGAATGCGGTCGCGGCCTCGGATTCGAGGGCCAGGTCGGCCAGCACGTTCTGCATCAGCGGCTGCTCGCTGAGCACCCGCCCGAAGGCGCTGCGCCCGCGCGCGTGCTGCAGCGCATGGCACAGCGCCGCGCGCATGATGCCCGCGCTCCCCAGCACGCAGTCGAGCCGGGTATACCCGCCCATTTCGAGTATGGTCGGGATGCCACGGCCCGGCGCCCCGATCATCCAGCCGACCGCGTTCTCGAATTCGACTTCCGATGACGCGTTGGAGCGGTTGCCCAGCTTGTCCTTGAGCCGCTGCACGCGAATCGCATTGCGGCTGCCGTCCGGCAGGTAACGCGGCACGAACAGGCACGAGAGTCCGGAACTGTCCTGCCCATCGAACTGCGCCAGGATCAGGTGGGCATCGGACTGCGGCGCCGAGAAGAACCACTTGTGGCCGACAATGCGGCAGGCGCCCTCGCCCGCCGCCCCGAAGCGGCTGTGCGCTTCTGGCGCCGGCATCGGCGTGGCCCGGGTCGTATTGGCGCGCACGTCGCTGCCGCCCTGCTTTTCGGTCATGCCCATCCCGATCAGGGCGCCGCGCTTGCGCGCCACCGGCAGCGAGCGCGGGTCGTACTCGTTCGACAGGATCTTGGGCAGCCATTGGGCTGCCAGCGCCGGGTGGCGGCGCAGCGCCGGCACCGACGCAAAGGTCATCGTCACCGGACACTGCGCGCCATTTTCCACCTGGCCGAACAACAGGTACTGGGCCGCGCGCGCCACCTGAGCGCCGGCGCGCGGCTCCTGCCACGGACGCGAATGCGCGCCGGCGCCGATCATCAGCGACATCAAGCGGTGCCAGGCGGGATGAAACTCGATCTCGTCGATCCGGTTACCGGCGCGGTCGTAGCTGTTCAGGCGCGGTGAGTGTGCATTGGCCAGGCGCGCCAGCTCCTGCAGCTCGGCCCGCCCCAGGTCGGCGCCCAGCGTATCGAGACCCGCGGCGGCCCAGCCGGCCCCTTCGCGCTCGAGCGCTTCACGCAAGGCAAGGTCGCACCCGAACAGGTTGATGTCCGCGAACGGTGCGGCCTGATTGAGCACTTCATGGGTCGAGAAATCGGTCATTCCACGGGTCTTTCGGCGTGATGTTGCACGTAAGCATCAATTTGATGGCGAACACGCAAGCAATAATTTGCTAAGTTGCAAGAATCGGCGACAATGGCAGATGCGGGCGCACTTGTCTAAGCAACAAGCACGCTAACGTAAAGCGCCTGGCAACGCAAGCAGCTGCGCTAGCGCAAGAAGAAGCGTTGGCGTGCAGGTCATTGTCTTGATTAGTGCTTTTTGGAATCTTTCGATGCTGTCGCGACCAGTCGCTTGATAGGCTTACAAGATTGAGATACGGCTGGAATACGCCTGCTGGCGCCGGTGCCACGGCGACCAGGAGGCTGAACCCTGAGGCAGAACCACAAGAATGCACACCAGTTCCACCGTCGCACCGCTGTCATGCGCGTCCAGGACACCCAAGCCGGCGGGGCTGGCGCTGATCGAGAGCCTGCTGGAAGCCGCCGGCGACGCCGTGTTTCGCGTCACGCCTGGCGGCCTGCTAAGGGTCGCGAGCCGGCGCGCACACGCCCTGAGCGGCGCCGAGCCGCACAAGCACTCCCTCGCCGCGCTGGTCCATGATGTCGACCGACTCGCGCTGCAGCAGGCACTGGCCGGCTGCGCCGCCAGCGGCGAACCGGCCGTGGTCGAAGCGCGCCTGCGCTGCGGCGAGCGCGATGTCTGGTTCGAATGGCGCATCGCCATGATCGATAGCGGCGACGACGCGCCGTTACTGGTAATCGGCCGCGACATGTCGGCCCAGCACGCGACCGAAGAACGCCTGCGCCACATGGCGACCCATGACGCCCTCACCGAACTGCCCAACCGGGTGCTGCTGTCGGACCGGATCCGCATGGTGATCGCCAATGCGCGCCGCTCCGGCCAGGGCTTCGCAGTCGCCACCATAGGCCTGGACGGCTTCAAGAAAGTCAACGATGGTCTGGGTCATGCGATCGGCGACGCGGTGCTGCGCATGGCCGCCAGCCGCCTGCGTCGCACGCTGCGCGACAGCGACACGCTGGCGCGGGTCGGCGGCGACGAATTCGTCGCGGTCTTGCCAGGCACCGCCTGCAAGGCGCAGATCAAGCTGGTCACCGGGCGCCTGATGGCGACGCTACAGGCGCCGTTCGAAATCGACGGCCATACCATTCACCTGGCCGGTTCGATCGGCGTTGCCACCTATCCCGAGCACGCCGAAGACGAAGTGCGGCTGGTGACGCTGGCCGACACCGCCATGACGCGCGCCAAGGAAACTGGCAAGGCGCGCTCCGTCACCTACAGCCCGAGCGACTACGGCCCGCCCGAGCACGACATCTCGCTCGAGGCGGCGATGTTCAACGCGGTGCGCGAGGGCGAATTCCAGCTTTACTTCCAGCCGATCGTCGATGCCGGCTCACGCACCATCGAGGGCTTCGAGACGCTCATGCGCTGGAAGCATCCGACCCTGGGCATGGTGCCGCCGGTACGCTTCATTCCTATCGCCGAGAACAATGGCTTGATCAACCTGCTGGGGGCCTGGGCACTGAAGGCGGCCTGCATGCAGATCCGCCAGTTCGAGCAAGTCGCCGGGCGCGATCTGTACATCTCGGTGAACATCAGCCCGCGCCAGTTCAGGAACGATACGTTCCTGGCAGTGCTGGATGACGCGCTGGCGCTTTCCGGGGCCCGGGGCAGCCAGCTGGTGCTCGAGATCACCGAGGGCACGCTGATGGTCGACCCTGTCCATGCCGAAGCAGTGCTGACCAAGATGGCCGAACGCGGCGCGCGCATCGCGATCGACGATTTCGGTACCGGTTATTCGTCGCTGGCCTACCTGAAGCGCTTTCCGATTTCGGTGCTCAAGATCGATCGCGCCTTCGTGAAAGACCTGCCGCATGCCACCAAGGACGGGGCGATCTGCAGCGCGGTGCTCGACATCGCCCGCCACCTCGACTTGTCGGTAGTGGCCGAAGGCGTCGAGACCGAGGAACAGCTCGCCTGGCTTGGCAAGCTTGGCTGCCACTACGTGCAGGGCTACCTGACCGGCAAGCCGATGCCGGCGCATGTGGCGCTGGCCGCCCTTAAAGAAAATCTTTACACCGAATTACTGCCGGGCGAGCTAGGCCCGGGAAAACCATGACGACACCAGCTGCCAACCCGGTCTCGCACCAAGCCGACGCCACTCTCTCCCTGTTGTGGGAGCGCACCCGCAGGCAAGGCGACATGCCCGGATTCACCAAGGCCATCACCGCGATCCTGGCATCGATGCGCGGCGAGGACGAGCGCGAATTTTCGATGACCCAGACGGTCTTGTCCGATCCTGTCCTGACGCAAAAGGTGCTGCGGCTGGCTAACAGCGGCATGTATTCGGCCTTCGGCCAGCGCATCAATACGGTGTCGAAGGCGGTACTGGTGCTCGGTACCGAAGCCATTGGCCACCTGGCGCTGGGCCTGAAACTGATCGAAGAACTGGCCAGGTCCACACCCGACACCGAGACCGCCCACATCGAGATGGAAAAGGCGGTGCTGGCCGGGATGGTCGCACAACAGGTGGCGGCCAGCACCGTCTCGCGCGACCCGGAAGAAGCCGTGGTCTGCTCGATCCTGCATTCGCTCGGGCGCATGATGGTCGCTTTCTACCTGCCGGAACGCTGGGCCCGGATGCGCGAGACGGCCGACGCCGGCTGCGAGGAAACCGCGGCCAACGCGCACCTTGGGCTCTCGCTCGAGGCGCTGGGGCGCGCTACTGCGCAGCGCTGGGGCCTGCCGCGCAACCTGGTCGCCGGGATGCGCCGGGTCGAGCCGTCCGAGCGCTTCGACGGTTTCGGCCACGAGGACTGGCTGGCCGCATTGGGCACCATGTCCACCCAGGCTGCGCAGGCGCTCTGGCATGACGATGAAAGCGGCGCCGAGCGGGTGGCCGAACTGGCCGCCAGCTTCTCACCGCTGCTGGGCGTGGAGCCATCGAGCCTGCTCGAGGCAATTGGCAAGGCACGCTTGATTGCGGCTTCCGACCTGTCGATCGCGCCCTTGGCCAAGCCAGCCGAAAAGCGCGCCGAACAGGTTGCGGCGACGCGCAAGCGCCAGGCTGGCAACAAGGTATTGATGAGCGGCGCGGCCGACATGCGCGACACCGGCGCCGCCGCCACGCCGGGCCAGATGATGTCGATGGCGCTGGAGACCATGCACGAGGGCCTGTCGTTCACCCGCTCGTTCGCTTTCTTGCGCAACCGGCGCGACGGCAAGTACACAGCGCGGCTGGGCATGGGCGAAGGCAGCAAGGCCTTGATGCCCAAGCTGACGTTCGACGACGCCTACGAGCCGGACGTGTTCCATGCGGCGCTTGGCAGCGACCGCGTGATCTTCATCGAGAATGCCCACGACACCCGGTTCGCTTCCAAGCTTCCCGGCTGGTGGAAAGACTCGCTGGCCGATGCCCGCTGCTTCGTCCTGGTGCCGCTGTGCGCCCACGGCCAGCCGGCCGGTTTCATCTATGGCGAATGGAACAACAGCTTCCCGTCGGTCGCGCTGAGCCAGACCGAGTTCTCGTTACTGAACGATTTGCGGGGGCTGATCGTGCGGACCGTGGAGCGCCGGCACCAGATGGAAGCGGTGGCAGCCCGGGCTTGACCACGCCGGGTGGCACCCCGCGCGGCCGGTTCACCCCAGCTTCGGCGTCGCTACCCTGACATCCCCGCACTGCGCGCGATGCATCAGCGCGTGGTCGATCAAGACCAGTGCCAGCATCGCCTCGGCGATCGGCGTGGCGCGAATGCCGACGCAGGGGTCGTGCCGGCCGAAGGTTTCAACCGTCACCAGGCTGCCATCCTTGTCGATCGAGCGGCGCGGCGTGCGGATCGACGAGGTGGGCTTGATCGCGATCGACACCGTGATGTCCTGCCCGCTCGAAATTCCGCCCAGCACCCCGCCCGCATTGTTGCCAATGAAGCCTTCGGGGGTGAGCTCGTCGCCGTGCTCCGACCCCTTTTGCGCCACCGAAGCGAAGCCGGCGCCGATTTCCACGCCCTTGACCGCGTTGATCCCCATCATCGCATAGGCGATGTCGGCATCGAGCTTGTCGTAGATCGGTTGCCCCCAGCCGACCGGCACCCCGCGCGCCACGACGTCGATGCGCGCGCCGATCGAGTCGCCCGCGCGGCGAAGTTCGTCCATCGCCGCTTCCATGCGTGCCAGCAGGTCGGCATCGGCGGTAGCGGCGAAGAACGGATTGGCGTGCACATGCTCGTACGACTGGAACGGCACCTCGATATCGCCCAGCTGGCGCATGCAGCCGAAAAATTCAGTACCGAACTGCTCGCGCAGCCACTTGCGGGCCACGGCCCCTGCCCCGACCACTGGCGCGGTCAGGCGGGCCGACGAGCGCCCGCCACCGCGCGGATCGCGCACGCCATACTTGTGCCAATAGGTATAGTCGGCATGTCCCGGGCGGAAGGTCTCGACGATGTTGCCGTAGTCCTTGCTGCGCTGGTCCTGGTTCTGGATCAGGAGCGCGATCGGCGTGCCAGTGGTCACCCCCTGGTAAACACCCGACAGGATCTGCGCCTGATCGGCTTCCTGGCGCTGCGTCACATGACGCGAGGTGCCCGGCTTGCGACGGTCGAGTTCAGGCTGGATGTCGGCCTCGCTCAGGGCCATGCCCGGTGGGCAGCCATCGATGACACAGCCGATGGCGGGGCCATGCGACTCGCCGAATGTGGTGACGGAGAACAGCTTGCCAAAAGAATTGCCGGACATGGAATGCTCAGTACGCGAAATGGGGAACTGGCATTCTACCAGTCTGGCAGCGGTGGCGAATGGCGGCGACCTATTGACTGAGCTTCACTAAAATTGCCGTGTGGATATATATTTTATGTTTCAGCGGGTTCTTTCGGTTTTTGCGTTGTTAATTGCATATATACTGAGGAACATCAAAGCCCAGCCACACCGGAGAAGTAGCACATGCCTGCCTCGATGACGCCAACAGGCAACCTGACGGATGCGCCCGATAACCGTGACGACGATCTGGTCTTCGTCGCTGAAGCCGACCAGCTTTCTGCTGCCGACGGCATGCTGGTGCGCGCCCCGCTGGCGCCGGTTGCGACCTGGCGGATCCTGGTGGTCGATGACGACGCCGACGTTCACTCGAGCACGCTGTTCGCGCTGAAGAACGTCGAGATGCAGGGCCGTGCGCTGCAATTCCTGCATGCGTACAGCGCCCATGAGGCGCGCGCGCTACTCGAGCGCGAAGCCGACATCGCCGTGGTGCTGCTCGACGTGGTGATGGAGCGTCCCGACGCCGGCCTGCAGCTGGTACGCCAGATCCGCGAAGAGCTGGGCATGAGCCGGGTCCGCATCATCCTGCGCACCGGTCAGCCCGGCTATGCGCCCGAGCTCGAGGCGATCCGCGGCTATGACATCAACGATTACCGCACCAAGTCCGAGCTCACCCGTACCAAGCTGTACACCGCGGTGGCGGCCGCGATACGCTCGTACCAGCAATTGCGCGTGATCGACGCCAATTGCGCCGGCCTGGAGCATATTCTCGCGGCCGGAACCCAGTTGATGGCCCAGCACGGGGTGCGCGACGTGGCGCACGGCGTGCTGCGTCAGATGGCGACCCTGCTCGGCCAGGAGCCGGCTGGCGTGCTGTGCGTGCGCGACAGCGGTCACGCGCGCCCCGACTTGCTGCGCGTGGTAGCCGCTGCCGGCGAACACGGCGAACTCGAAGGCGGAGAACTGAACCCGCAGCGCCACCAGGCGCTGGTCGCTGCCGCCCAACGCACGTTGCGCGAGCGCCGCGGCCATGACGCCGCAGGCTGGCTGTCGCTGCATTTCCCGGGCAAGGCGGGCCGCGATTTCGCTGCCTGCATCCCGTTCGGGCGCAAGCTGGACGACACCGAGCGCCGCCTGCTCGACGTCTTCGCCAGCATGGTCACGGTCGGCCTCGAGAATGTCGAACTGGTGACGCACCTGAACCAGGCGGCCTTCCACGACCAGTTGACCGGCCTGCCGAACCGCACCCGCGTGGTCGAACTCCTGGACGCGGTCCTGGACAGCGCCCAGCGCGGCCTGACAACACTGGCCCTGATCGACCTTGATCACTTCGCCGAAACCAACGACGCTCTCGGCCACCATTTCGGCGACCTGCTGCTGGCGGCGGTCGGAAAGCGCTTGCGCACGCGCATGAAGCCCGATAGCGCCGCCGGCGCTGACGCCAGTAACACACTCGAGGTAGCCCGGATCGGCGGCGATATCTTCTGCGTACTGGGTGAAGCCGGCGTGGTGCAGCCGGCGCCGATCCAGGCCCTGTTTCGCGAGCCCTTCCATATCGACGGCCAGGACGTGCAGGTCTCGGCCACGCTCGGCCTGGTACGCCTGTCGGAACATGACGGCAGCGGCGCCGACGCCCTCAAGGATGCCGACATCGCCCTCAAGCGCGCCAAGTCGCACCAGCGCGCCGGCCACTTCTATTTTTCGCGCAGCATGGGAGTCGAGATTCGCGAGCGGGTGCGCATGATGCATGCGCTGCGCAGCGGCTTCCAGCGTGGCGAGCTGTTCCTGGCCTACCAGCCGCAGGTCGACCTTGCCACCAATGGCGCCTTCGGCGCCGAGGCGCTGCTGCGCTGGCGCACCGAGGACGGGCGCCTGATCGGACCGGACCGCTTTATCCCGATCGCCGAATATTCAGGCCTGATCGTCGACATCGGCGAATGGGTGTTGCGCCAGGCACTGGCCGAACTGGTGCGCCTGCACGCCGCCGGGTATCGGACCTTTACCATGTCAGTCAATGTCTCGCAGGTGCAGTTTCGCCATCCGCATTTCGTCGACATGCTGCGCCGTGCGCTGGACGATACCGGCGCCGCCGCCGAATACGTGGAACTGGAGATCACCGAATCGATGGCGATGGAAGATCCGGCCCTGCTGGTAGAAAAGCTGGCCCAGGTCAAGCGCACCGGCGTGTCGATCGCGATCGACGACTTCGGCACTGGCTTTTCTTCGCTGTCGCACCTGCAGCGCCTGCAGGTGGACCGGCTCAAGATCGATCGCACTTTTGTTACCGAGATCACCGGCTCGGCGCGCGGCAGCAGCATTGCAGAGATGGTCATCCAGCTGGGCCGCAACCTGGGGCTGTCGGTGATCGCCGAAGGCGTCGAGGATGAGCGCCAGGCCCACATCTTGCGCAGCCTGGGCTGCCCGCTGGCGCAGGGCTACCTGTTCTCGCGGCCCTTGACGCCGGAAGCGCTGGTGGAGTGGCTGGGGAACCAGGCCCGGATCGAGGCGGCGTAAATCTGCATCGCCGCTGCATACGGGCCGGATCGGCCCGTATGCCCTGTCAGTCTTCGGCCGCCTGCTCGGCCGGCCAATCCCGGATATATGCCTTGAGCATGCGGTTCTCGAATTGCTGCGCCTCGAGCACGGCCTTGGCCACGTCGTAGAACGAGATCACGCCCAGCAGGGTGCGGGCGTTCATTACGGGCAGGTAGCGCGCATGCTTCTCGAGCATGATGCGGCGCACCTCGTTGACTTCGGTATCGGGAGTGACGGTGATCGGGCTGTCGTCCATGACCTTGCGCACGGTGCCCCCGCCAATGCTGCCGCCCTGGGCGTGCAGCTCCTTGATCACCTCGCGGAAGGTCAGCATGCCGACCAGGTCGCCGAATTCCATGACGACCAGCGAACCGATATCTTTCTCCGCCATCGTCGCGGCAGCCTGTGCCAGGGGCATGTCGGGCGTGACGGTATACAGGATTTCGCCTTTGACCTGCAGGATCTCGGAGACTTTCATATTGGCCACCCCGTCCGGTTGGTTTGTAATGCCAGGAATATTTGTATGATGCATAACACCGACTGTAGCCGATGCCCACCAAAAAATCCAGCACCGCGCCAATTCATGGCCGGCAAGTCGTTGCGCGACCATCAATCAATGCTACGATGCCGCCCATCTTGATTGATGGATGAGTTCACCCATGAGCGGACCCCAGTACCCCGGCTTCGATACCTTGGCGCTGCACGCGGGCAGCGCCCCCGACCCGGCCACCGGCGCGCGCGCCACGCCGATCCACTTCACGTCGTCGTTCGCGTTCCGCGACTCGGACCACGCGGCGTCGCTGTTCAACATGGAACGCGCCGGCCACGTGTATTCGCGCATTTCAAACCCGACCAATGCGGTGCTCGAAGAGCGCATCGCGGCGCTCGAGGGCGGCGTGGCGGGCATTGCCACCGCCAGCGGCCAGGCCGCGATGCACCTGGGCCTGGCGACCATCGCCGGCGCCGGTAGCCATATCGTGGCCTCGCGCGCACTGTACGGCGGCTCGCACAACCTGCTGCACTACACGCTGCGCCGGTTCGGCATCGAGACCACCTTCGTCGACCCGCGCGACATCGACAGCTGGCGCGCCGCGATCCGTCCAAACACCAGGGTCCTGTTCGGCGAGACGCTTGGCAATCCGGGCCTGGACGTGCTGAACATCCCGGCGATTGCCGCGCTGGCGCATGCCCATCACCTGCCACTGATGGTCGATGCAACCTTCACCACGCCGTATCTGCAGCGCCCGTTCGAGCTCGGCGCCGACTTGCTGTTTCATTCGGCCACGAAATTTTTGTGCGGTCATGGCACCGCGATCGGCGGCGTGCTGGTCGACGGCGGCAGCTTCGACTGGGACGCCGCGCATGCGGCCAGCGGGCGCTTCCCCGAATTGTGCGAGCCCTACGATGGGTTTCACGGGATGGTATTCGCCGAAGAATCGACGGTCGCCCCGTTTGCGCTGCGCGCCCGCCGCGAAGGCTTGCGCGACTTCGGCGCGGCCATGAGTCCGCATAATGCGTTTGCCATCTTGCAAGGCGTCGAAACCCTCGGCCTGCGCATGGAGCGCCACGTCGCCAACACCCGCCGCGTGGTGCAGTTCCTGCTCTCGCACCCGGCAGTCGAATCGGTATCGTATCCCGAGCTCGAATCGCACCCGGACCACGCGCTGGCGCAGCAGCTGCTGCCCAAGGGCTGTGGCGCCGTGTTCACCTTCAACCTGAAAGGCGACCGCGCGGCCGGGCGCCGCTTCGCCGACGGCCTGCAGGTGTTCTCGCACCTGGCCAACGTGGGCGACGCCAAGTCGCTGGTGATCCACCCGGCCTCGACTACCCACCTGCGGGTGCCGGCCGAGGGGTTGGCCGCCAGCGGCATCCTCGAGGGCACCATGCGCCTGTCGGTAGGCCTCGAAGACGCGGACGACCTGATCGACGACCTCAAGCGCGCTTTGAAGCTGGCGCAGAAGGGAGCTTGACATGCAGATCGAGATCAATGGCGCCAGCGCCTACGCCTATACCGGCGGCAAGGCTTTCGACCCCACCCTGGCCACGGTGGTATTCATCCATGGCGCTCAGAACGATCATTCGGTGTGGGCACTGCAAAGCCGCTATTTTGCGCACCACGGGTATTCGGTACTGGCGCTCGACCTGCCCGGCCACGGCCGCAGCGCCGGCCCGGCGCTGACCAGCGTCGAAGCGATGGCCGACTGGGTACTGGCGCTGCTGACCGCGGCCGGCGCGCGACGCGCGATCCTGGTCGGACACAGCATGGGTTCGCTGATCGCACTGGAAGCGGCCCGGCGTGCGCCCGACATGCTGGCCGGCCTGGCCCTGCTCGGCACCACCTATCCGATGCGCGTGGCCGATGCCCTGCTAGAAACTGCGCGCAGCGACGAGCCGGCCGCGATCGACATGGTCAACATCTGGTCGCATTCGTCGATCGCGCACAAGCCTTCGTGCCCGGGGCCGGGATTTTCGGTCATGGGCGGTGCGCGCCGCCTGATGCAGCGGATGTCCGCTCGCAACCCGGATCAATTGTTCTTTACCGATTTCAGCGCATGCAACAGTTACGCCGATGGCGAGAGCGCCGCGGCCGCGGTGCGCTGCCCGGTGCTGTTCGTTTTCGGGAACAAGGACATGATGACGCCGCTGCGCTCGACGAAACTGCTAACCGGCGCGCTCGCGCAGGGCAAGATTGTCAAGGTGGACGCCGGCCACCAGATGATGTCGGAAGCACCCGACGCGGTGCTCGATGCCCTGATCGACTTTAGCGCCACGCTCGGCTGAGCGATCGCGCCGGCAAGCGTCGGACGGGCAAGCGTCGGATGGGCAAGCTAATCTGGCAGGAGCGGAGTCAGGCTGGCTGGCCGAAGTGCTGCGCCAGCGTCTGTTCCAGCCCCTCTTCGACCGCGCCTTCGACCTGGCGCGCCAGCGTTGCCGAGTCCAGCGCCAGCGGCGTGGCCGGCGCCGCCAGGGCAGGCTCGTTGCCGCCGCCGCCATCGACATCGCCCGCATGGAATACAAACAGCCGGTAGACGTCGGCCAGCCGCAGCGTGCCCGGATCGACCAGCAACACCCAGTTGTCGGCATGCGCAGGACCGGCCACGCCCATCCTCCAGCGCGGCTTGCTACTGGCCTCGTCCTGCACCCGCCCGACCCAGCCGGCCTCCACCATTTTTTCGAGCAGCGTCGTCAACTCGTCGTAGCCGATCCGGGTGTGGCTCCGGATCGCCGCGCTCGACACCAGCGCGGTGCCGGTCGCCTGCGGACTACCGTGCAGCACCTTGAGCACGGCCATCGCATCAACAAAAGCGCTGCCCGGCACCGGCTGGTGCCACCAGCGCTCGTATTTCACCACTGGCAGTGCCGCCGCCAGCACGGCGCCGACCAGCGTGATGAGCCAGGAGACATACATCCAGACCAGCAGCAGCGGCAGCGCGGCCAGTGCACCGTAAATGATTTCGTAGGTCGGGAACTGGCGGATGAACAGCGCGAACACGCGCTTGGCGAGCTCGAACGCGATGGCGGCGCCCACGCCACCCCAGAGCGCGTCGCGCCAGGCCACGCGCCGATTCGGCACCACCATGTAAAGCAGCGTATAGGCGCCGGTAGTGAGCGCCACCGATACCAGCGTATAGAACAGTTCTCCTGCCAGCGGCATGGTCTGGACCAGGCCGCTGGTGGCCGTGTACAGGCGCGTGGTCACGCTCAGCGACAGGCCGAACAGGATCGGGCCGAGCGTGATCAGGGCCCAGTAGACCAGCACCCGCTGCGACCAGGGCCGTGGCCGGCGCACGCCCCAGACCTGGTTGAAGGCGCGCTCGATCATGCCCATCATGGTGGTCGTGGTCACCAGGAGGGCCAGGGCGCCCAGCAGCGACAGGCCCTTGGCCTTGCTGGCAAACTGGTTCAGGTTGTCGCTGATGGTGTTGGCAATGGCCCTGGGCATCAGGGTTTCGACGAACCAGATGTCGAGCGCGATGCGCAACTGATCGAACACCGGGAAAATGGTCAGGATCGCCAGCACGATGGTCAGCAGCGGCACCAGCGCCAGGGTGGTGGTGAAGGTCAGGCTGCCCGCCACCTGGGGTAGCCTGGCCTCGCGCAGGCGGCGGCGCGCGAAACGCAGCAAGTCGCGGATTTCGTCGAAACTGAGCCAGCGCGCCTGCTCTACCCCTTGGGAAAACCTGTCGGTGGTGGAGCGCGCCAGCGAGTGCACGGTTTTGGTGAGCATCTGGTCTGGACAAGTCTGGGCACCGGCGCAAGCCGGGCACGAATTTCCCCGCGGGGAGGCATGTCATTTAAGCAAAGAGCTCTATAATACCAACGATGAAGCCGACCAACCTGACCATCCTCGTGTTGTACTACTCGCGCCACGGCGCCACCCGCAAACTGGCCGAACTGGTAGCCCAGGGCATCGAGAGCGTGCCGGGAGCCGAAGCGCGCCTGCGCACCGTGCCCGCGGTGTCCACCGTGGCCGAGGCCACTGCGCCCGACATCCCGGCCGCTGGTGCGCCGTATGTCGAACTGGCCGACCTGCACGAGTGCGCCGGGTTGGCACTGGGCTCGCCTACGCGCTTTGGCAACATGGCGGCCAGCGTCAAGTACTTCCTCGACGGCACCGCCGCCGACTGGGTCAACGGCACCCTGGCGGGCAAGCCGGCGGCGGTATTTACCTCTACCGGCAGCCTGCATGGCGGCCAGGAGTCGACACTGCTGTCGATGATGCTACCTTTGCTGCACCATGGCATGCTGTTGCTCGGCCTGCCCTATTCCCATCCTGAACTCATGAATACCGCCAGCGGCGGCAGCCCGTATGGCGCCTCGCACTGGGCCGGCGCCGACGGCAAGAAGGCGCTGACCGAAGAAGAACGCGTGCTTGCGCTCGCGCTCGGCAAACGGCTGGCCACCGCCGCGGTCAAACTGCAGGGGATGAAATAATGGACAGTGCAAGAATCTTCCACGCCGGCGCGATTGCCAGCCTGATCTGGCTGATCGGCTGGCTCGTGGCCTGGGAAATTTTTGTTGCTCCGCTCCATCCGGGCGGCTCGCTGCTGGCGCTCAAGGCATTGCCGCTGCTGCTGCCGCTGCGCGGGGTCATCAAGCGCGACCTCTATACGCTGCAGTGGTCGTCGATGGTGATCCTGATCTATTTCGCAGAAGGCGTGGTGCGCGCCTGGGCCGACACCAACGACACCTCGCGCATGATGGCACTGGGCGAAGTGGTCCTGGTACTGGTGTATTTCGCCTGCGCGCTGCTGTTCCTGCGTCCGTACAAGAAGCAAGCCAAGCGCCTGGCCAAGGAACTGCTCGACAAGGTCAAAGTACCGCATGACTGAGCCGTTGCACGACGAGCTGCACGACGAGCTGCACGACGCGCTGCGCGCGATCGTCGGCCCGTCCCATCTGCTGCTCGATCCCGCGGCCATGGCGCCCTACCTGGCCGACTGGCGCGGACGCTACACCGGACGCGCCCATGCCGTCGTGCTGCCCGCCAATGCCGCCGAAGTCGCCCGCGTCGTGGCCGCCTGCGCGGCCGCGCGCGTGCCGATCGTGCCGCAGGGCGGGCGCACCGGGCTGGTGCTGGGCAGCGTGCCCGATACCAGCGGGCTTGCCATCGTGCTGACGCTACGCCGCCTCGACCGCATCCGCCACATCGATGCCGCCAACCGCACCATGACCGTGGAAGCCGGCTGCATCCTGGCCGACATCGAGCAGGCTGCCGCGCAAGCGGGCATGCTGTTTCCGCTGTCGCTGGCCGCCGAGGGCAGCTGCACCATCGGCGGCAATCTGTCGACCAATGCCGGCGGCACTGCGGTACTGCGCTACGGCAATGCCCGCGAGCTCTGCCTCGGCCTCGAGGTGGTCACCGCCCAGGGCCAGGTGTGGGACGGATTGCGCGCGCTGCGCAAGGACAATACCGGCTATGCGCTGCGCGAGCTGTTCATCGGTGCCGAAGGCACGCTCGGTGTGATCACCGCCGCCGTGCTCAAGCTGTACCCGCAGCCAAAGGCAAGCCTGACGGCGCTGGTGGCGCTGGCCTCGCCCCAGGCCGCCCTCGACTTGCTGGGACTGGTGCAGGAACGCTGCGGCGCGGCACTGACCGGCTTCGAATTGATGTCCGACTATTGCCTGCGCCTGGTCGCGGCGCAGTTTCCCGCGCTACCCACGCCGTTCGCGGTCCACCATCCGCAATACGCGCTGCTGGAGCTGTCCAGCCCGGAATCCCAAGACCATGCTTGTGGACTCATCGAGTCGGCAATCGGGGCGGCGCTCGAGGCCGGCATCGCGCTCGACGCCGTCTTGGCCAGCTCGAATAGCCAGTCGCTTGGCCTGTGGAAGCTGCGCGAGCACATACCGCTGGCTCAGGCCGCGGCCGGCAAGAACATCAAGCACGACATTTCGCTGCCGGTGTCGCGTATTCCGGCGTTCATCGACCAAACGGGCGCCGCGCTGCAGGCCGCCTTTCCCGGCTGCCAATTAGTGTGCTTCGGGCACTTGGGCGACGGCAACCTTCATTTCAATGTCGCGCCGCCGCCCGGAGCCGGGCACGAGGCCTTCCTGATTCATCAGCAGGCGGTCAACCGCATCGTGCACGACAACGTGGCCGCCTTCCATGGCTCGATATCGGCCGAGCATGGCGTGGGTGCGCTCAAGCGCGACGAGCTGGTGCGCTACAAGAGCGCCGTCGAACTGGACATGATGCGTGCCATCAAGGCCGCACTGGACCCGCTCGGCATTATGAACCCTGGCAAAATTCTATGACAGGGTTCGATATGCTCCAGCTGCTTCCCCTTGTTCTGCTGTGCCTGCTGGCCGGATCGGCCTCGGGCGCCACCATCTACAAGTGCATCGATGCCGGCAAGGTGAGCTACAGCGACCGGCCCTGCGGCGCCGCTGCGGTAGCGCTGGCCGCCGCACCGGCACTGCCCGGCGACGCCGCCGCCGCCCTCGAGCGCCTGGCGCGCGAGCGCAAACTGCTGCAAGAAATCGAACAGGAACGCGCACTGCGCGGGCAGCAAGCCGCGCGCGAAGCCGCCCGCACCGAGCGCGCCGCCGCGGCCGAACGGCGCCGCTGCGACAAGCTGCGCCTGCAACGCAAATGGGCCGATGAAGACAGCGCGCGCGCCGGCCGCGATGAAGCCGGGCAGGCGCGCCTGAAGGCGAAACGGCAAGGCGAGGTGCTGGCGGTGGAATGCCCGGCCTGAACCTGCGCCTGGACACGCTCTCGCGCTGGCTGCTGCTGGGCGAATGGCGCGCCCACCCCGTGCGTGCGCTGCTGGCGGTGGCCGCCATCGCGGTCGGCGTGGCGATGGGTTTCGCCATTCACCTGATCAATGCCGCCGCTTTTAATGAATTCTCCGCCGCGGTCAAGAGCCTGTCGGGACAGGCCGACGTGCAGGTGGTGTCCACCGAGCCGCTGTTCGACGAAGCCATTTTTCCGCGCCTGGCCGCGCGCGAAGGCGTGGTGGTTGCCTCGCCCGTGCTCGAGCTGTCAGCCGGGGTTGCCGGTGGCGGCTCGCTGCGCATCGTCGGCATCGATCCCTTCCGCGCCAGCTTTATTTCGCCCGACCTGACCGGCGTGCCGCACGAGGGCCGCATGACCGACGTGCTGGCCGACGATGCGATCTTCTTGTCGCCCGCGGCCGAAAGCTGGCTTGGCAAGCGGCGCGGCGACACGGTGCTGCTGCGTGTCGGCACCGACAACGTGGCGCTGCGCGTGGCCGGACCGGTAGCGCGTGCCCGCGCCGGCCAGCGCATCGCGGTGATGGACATCGGCGCGGCCCAGTGGCGCTTGCGCCAGCTGGGCCGGCTCTCGCGGGTCGACCTGAAACTGCGCGACGGGGTCGACCGCGCAGCGTTTCAGCGCGCGCTGGGGGCCGAGCTCGACGCCGCCTATCCGGGCCGCTTCGTGGTGCGCCAGCCCGACGACAGCGACCAGGAAGACCGCAACGCCAACCTGAGCCGCGCTTACCGCGTCAACCTGACCGTGCTGGCCCTGGTGGCACTGTTCACCGGCGCCTTTTTGGTGTTCTCGACCCAGGCCTTGTCGGTCATGCGCCGGCGCGGCCAGTTTGCGCTGCTGCGCGTGCTGGGACTCGAACGCGGACAGCTGCTGTGCCAGGTCTTGCTCGAAGGCGCCAGCCTGGGCGTGGTTGGCGCCGCGCTGGGCATCGGCGGCGGTTACCTGCTGGCCGCGCTGGCGCTGCACTTCTTTGGCGGCGACCTGGGTGCGGGTTACTTCCCCGGCATCCGTCCGCAAGTACAGTTCACGCCAGTGGCGGCCGCCGTATTCTTTGCGCTTGGCCTGGGCGTGGCGCTGCTCGGCTGCCTGGCACCGGCCCTGGATGCCGCGCGCGCGCGGCCGGCAGTGGCGATCAAGTCGGGCGCGGACGAAGCTGCCCTGTCGCGCCTGAGCCGCGTCTGGCCCTCGGTGGCCTGCCTGGTGCTGGCGGCGGCGCTGGCCTTTGCGCCGCCGGTGCTCGAGCTGCCCTTGCTGGGCTACCTGGCGATCGCCCTGCTGCTCATCGGCGGCATCGGCCTGATGCCGCGCCTGGCCGCCAGCACCTTCCGCCGCCTGGAAGCACTCGAACACCGCCTGCGCGCGCGCCGCCCGGGCCTGCCGCCGGTACTGTCGCTGGCACTGGCGCGGCTGGCCAATGCGCCCGGCCAGGCCTCGATCGCGCTGGGCGGCGTGCTTGCCAGCTTCAGCCTGATGGTGGCGATGGGGATCATGGTGTCGAGCTTTCGCGTCTCGGTGGACAACTGGATGGGGCAGATACTGCCGGCCGACCTGTACGTGCGCACCGCCAGCGGCGGCAATACCGGCTTCCTGACGCCGCCGCAACAGGCAGCGCTGCGCGCCCTCCCCGGCGTCGCCGAGGTCGAATTTCTGCGCACCCGGCCGGTATCGCTGGCGCCCGAACGCCCGAACGTGGTCGTGATCGCGCGTGACATCGACCTGCGCGACCCTGGCCGCCTGCTGGCCCTGGTCGGCGAATCGGCGGCGCCGCCGCCGGGGGCGCGGCCGGCCTGGGTATCGGAAGCGCTGCTCGACCTGTACGGCGCGCGCGTCGGCCAGGTGCTGGCGCTGCCGCTGGGCGGCGGCCAGGCCGAATTCTTCGTGGCCGGCGTCTGGCGCGACTATGCCAACCAGGCCGGCTCGGTGGTGATCCGCTTGTCCGACTACCGCGCCCTGACCGGCGAAGCCGAGGTCACCGACGCCGCCCTGTACGCCGCGCGCGGCAGCAGCGTGGAGACGCTGGAGCAGTCGCTACGTGGCTTGCCCTTCGGCGCGGCGCTGCAGACCATGTCGGCCGGCGAGATCCGCACCATGAGCCTGAAGATCTTCGATCGCAGCTTCGCTGTCACCTATCTGCTGGAGGCGATCGCGATCGCCATCGGGCTGTCCGGAGTGGCGGCCAGCTTCTCGGCGCAGACCCTGGCGCGCTCGAAAGAGTTCGGCATGCTGCGCCATGTCGGCGTCACCCGCGGCCAGGTGCTGCAGATCCTGGCCTTCGAAGGCGGCTGCCTGGCGCTGCTGGGCGTGGCCAGCGGTTTCGTATTAGGGCTGGTCATCAGCCTGATCCTGGTTTATGTTGTCAACCCGCAGTCCTTCCACTGGACGATGCAGTTGCACCTGCCCTGGCCCTTGCTGGGCAGCGTGGCGGCGGTGCTGGTCGCGGCGTCGGTGGCGACGGCGCTGGTGTCGGGACGTTATGCGCTGTCGGGCGGTCCGGTGCGCGCGGTCAGGGAGGATTGGTAATGCGCGCTGCGCTGCTTGGATTGCTGCTGTTGTTCTGTCACTGGTGCGGGCTGTCGCACGCCGCACCACCGTCGTTCGCGCCAGTGGCGCCGGGCGCTACGCTCTCGTTCCCGCGCGACTACGGCGCCCATCCGGAGTTTCGTACCGAGTGGTGGTATGCCACCGGCTGGCTGGAAACGCCGGACGGCAAGCCGCTCGGGTTCCAGGTGACGTTCTTTCGCAGCCGCACCGAGCACGATCCGAGCAATCCGAGTTCGTTCGCGCCGCGCCAGCTTGTCATTGGCCATGCCGCGCTGTCGGACCCGGCGCTGGGCCGGCTGGTACACACCCAGCGCAGCGCGCGCGAAGGCTTCGGCCTGGCCTGGGCGCGCACCGGCAACACCGACCTGAAGCTGGACGACTGGCGCATGGTCAGGGAAAGTTCTGGCAGCTACCGCGTCACCATACGCGCCAACGAACTGACGCTGCAACTGCGTCTTGAGCCGACCCAGGCGGTGCTGGTGCAGGGCGAAGGCGGCTATTCGCGCAAGGGCGCCAGCCCGCAGCACGCCAGCCATTATTACAGCGAGCCCCACCTGAAGGTCAGCGGCAGCGTAGGCCGCGCGGGCGGCGCGCCGGTAACGGTGACGGGCAGCGCCTGGCTCGATCACGAATGGTCGAGCCAGGCGCTGCAACCCGAGGCGACCGGCTGGGACTGGGTCGGCGCCAACCTCGACGACGGCGGCGCGCTGATGGCTTTCCAGATCCGCAAGGAAGGAGGTGGTAAACTATGGGCGCACGCTACCCATCGCGACGCCGCCGGCAAGATCACCCGCTATGCACCCGACGAAGTCGTGTTCACTCCCGTCGCGCTCTGGACCTCCCCGCGCACCAAGGCCGTGTATCCGGTGTCGATGGATATCACGATCAGGGGCGCGCGCTGGCAGTTGCGGCCCCTCCAGCCTGACCAGGAACTCGATTCGCGCCGCTCGACCGGCGCGGTGTACTGGGAAGGCGCGGTGACGGTAGGCCGCAATGGCAAGCGCGTCGGCCGCGGCTACCTGGAAATGACCGGCTACGCAGGCCACATGAAGCTGTAGACGACCGCATACTCGAACAAGAACACGCAAGCAGACAATGACCTCACGCTCCACCGGCAGCACCAAAGATATTGATACCGACACCTCCCGCAAAGGCAGCCTGGCCGCTCTCAAGGGCCTGCTGCCCTTCTTGCGTCCCTACCGCCGCCAGTTCGCCCTGGCCGGCGTCGCGCTGCTGTTCGCGGCAGCCGCCACGCTGGCCATTCCGGCCGCCTTCAAGCGCATGATCGACCTCGGTTTCGGCGCCGCGGCTGGCGCCGGATCGTCGGTCACCAGCATCGAGAACGTCGACGCCACCTTCCTGGCGCTGTTCGGCGTGGCCTCGGTGCTGGCGCTGGCTACCGCCGCACGCTTTTACATGGTGTCGTGGCTGGGCGAACGCGTCACTGCCGACATCCGCGCCGCCGTCTACCGCCACGTGGTGCGCCAGAGCCCCGAATTCTTCGAGACCACCCGCACCGGCGAAGTGCTGTCGCGCCTGACCACCGACACCACCCTGATCCAGAGCGTGGTCGGCACCAGCATTTCGCTGGCCCTGCGCAATACGCTGCTGTTTTCGGGCGGACTGGTGATGCTGTTCGTGACCAACCCGAAACTGAGCGCCATCATCCTGGGCATGCTGGTGCTGGTGGTGCTGCCGATCGTGCTGTACGGCCGCCGCGTGCGCAAGCTCTCGCGCGACTCGCAGGACCGCATCGCCGACGCCTCGGCCATGGCCGGCGAAATCCTCAATGCAATGCCGACCGTGCAAGCGTTTACCCACGAAGCCATCGAAGCCGGGCGCTTCCAGGTCTCGGTCGACAGTGCCTTTGCCACCGCGATCCGGCGCATCCGCGCACGCGCAACCCTGACCATGCTAGCCATCGTGCTGGTGTTCGGATCGATCGTGTTCGTGCTCTGGCTCGGTGCCCATGCGGTGCTGGCCGGTACCGCCACCGGCGGCGAACTGGGGCAGTTCATCCTGTATGCGGCGATCGTGGCCGGCTCGGTCGGCGCGCTGTCCGAAGTGATGGGCGAAGCCCAGCGCGCAGCCGGCGCCACCGAACGCCTGCTGGAACTGCTGGCCGCGCGCTCGGACATCCAGGACCCGGCCGATCCAAAGGCGCTGCCACCGCGCACCGCGAACGGCGCCCGCGTCACGCTCGACGACGTCAGCTTCAGCTATCCGTCGCGCCCGCAGTCGGCGGCGCTGTCGCATCTGAAGCTCGACATCCGTGCCGGCGAAACGGTGGCCCTGGTCGGCCCCTCGGGCGCCGGCAAGACCACACTGTTCCAGCTGCTGCTGCGCTTTTACGACCCACAGGCCGGCGCGGTGCGCCTGGACGGCGTCGACATCCGCGATTTGCCGCTGCACACGCTGCGCGACGCGATCGGCATCGTCCCCCAGGACACCATCATCTTTTCGGCCAATGCCATGGAAAACATCCGCTACGGCCGTCCCGACGCCAGCGACGAGCAAGTCATTGCGGTGGCCAAGATGGCCGCGGCCCACGAATTCATCGAGCGCCTGCCCGACGGTTACGGCGCCTTCCTGGGCGAGCGCGGGGTGCGCCTGTCTGGCGGGCAGCGCCAGCGCATCGCGATTGCGCGCGCCCTGCTCAAGAATCCTCCGCTGCTGCTGCTTGACGAAGCCACCAGCGCGCTCGACGCCGAGTCCGAACGCCTGGTGCAGCGCGCCCTGGAAGCGGCCATGCTGGGCCGCACCACCATCATCATCGCGCACCGCCTCGCCACCGTCCAGCGGGCGGACCGGATCGTGGTGCTTGACGACGGCCGGGTGGTAGAGAGCGGCACGCATGCGTCGCTGGTCGCGCACGGCGGCGTGTATGCCAACCTGGCGGCGCTGCAGTTTCAGCCCGCCGCACCGGTGGAACAGTTGGGCTGAAGCGCTGCATGTTCTTGTCGTTTCGCCCATTGGCAGAAGATCCAGGAATGGATTGAACTCTTGGCAAGCTGTTGTTTCGTAACGGCATTACTTGCCCGCTTAGTCCTTTTTGGTTGCAGTAGAAAAACGTTGCCCGGTATCATCTGACGAACTTACCCCTCTGGAGTCGTCATGTCTGGCAGCACTTACCACCCCGCCCACTGGAACGTTGGCACCCGCATCAGCGCCGTGACCTTTGCCCTGACGGCGGTCATCATCGCCGTACTGATTGCGGCGGTCACCTGGTCGACCTCGTCGATGCTGGAAGAACGCGCCGCACTGAGCGTGCGCAACGAACTGCGCAGCGTCGCCAATACGGTTGAGCTGTTCAACAAGAGCGTCAGCAGTACGGCCAAGAGCTTTGGCCGCATCTTCCGGGGCACCCTGCCCGGTGCCTTCGAGCTCGATACCGCAACGAGCGTCGACATCGGCGGCAAGGCGACGCCGACGCTCATGCTCGACGGCAAAGCCCTGAACCTCGACTTTGCGACGCCCGACAGTTTCACCGCCGAGACCGGCGGCAACGCCACCATCTTCGCCACCGACGGCGACGATTTCGTGCGGGTGACCACCTCGGTAAAGAAAGAAAATGGCGAACGCGCGGTTGGCACCACGCTCGACCGTAACAGCCCGGCCTATGCCGCACTGCGCGCGGGACAGACCTATGTCGGCCTGGTCACACTGTTCGGCAAGCAGTACATCACGCAATACGAGCCGGTGCGCGACGCGGCCGGCAAGCTGGTCGCCGTGCTCTACGTGGGCGTCGACATCACCGAAGACCTGAAGGCGCTCAAGGACCGCATCCGAGAGATCAAGGTCGGCGAAACCGGCTATTTCTACGTGCTCAGCGCAGCGCCAGGCAAGACCTATGGCGAGCTGATCGTTCATCCGGCCAAGGAAGGCACGAATATCCTCGACAGCAAGGATGCCGACGGCCGCCTGTACATCAAGGAAATCCTCGAGAAGAAAGAAGGCACGATCAGCTACGGCTGGCAAAATCCAGGTGAAGCGTCGGCGCGCGAGAAATTCGTGGCCTATACCCAGGTCAAGGGCTGGAACTGGATCATCGCCGGCGGCACCTACCGCGACGAGATCACGGCCGCGGCCACGCAGCTGCGCAACCGCTTCATCGGCCTCGGCATGCTGGCACTGGCAGTGCTGGCGGCGATCCTGTACGCGGTGGTGAACCGCACCGTCTCGCGTCCGCTGGCCGAAGTGCGCGACGTTGCCAAACGCATCGCCGAGGGCGACCTTGGCGCACGCGTCCAGCATACCCGCCGCGACGAGATCGGCCTGCTGACCGAATCGATCAACATGGTGGGCGCCAGCCTGTCGAACGTGGTGGGCAAGGTGCGCGACGGCGCTGAGCAGATCGCCAGCGCATCCGAGCAGATCTCGGCCGGCAACATGGACCTGTGCCGGCGCACCGAGCAACAGGCCGTGAACCTGGCCGGCACTGCCTCGTCGATGGACGAACTGACCGCAACCGTGCGCCAGAATGCCGACAATGCCCGCCAGGCCAACCAGCTGGCGATGAACGCCTCGGCGGTGGCGCAAAAAGGCGGCGCCACGGTGGCGCAAGTCATCGAACGCATGGACTCGATCAATCACTCGTCGCGCAAGATCTCGGACATCACCAGCGTCATCGACGGCATTGCCTTCCAGACCAATATCCTGGCCTTGAACGCAGCGGTGGAAGCCGCGCGCGCCGGCGAACAGGGACGCGGCTTCGCCGTGGTGGCCAGCGAGGTGCGCAACCTGGCCCAGCGCAGCGCTGCGGCGGCCAAGGAAATCAAGGCCTTGATCGACACCTCGAATGGCGAAGTCGTTGCTGGCAGCAAGCTGGTGAGCGAAGCGGGCGTGACGATGAACGACGTGCTCGACAGCGTCGCGCGCGTGACCGACATCATGTCGGAGATTACCGCGGCGAGCCAGGAGCAGACCAGCGGCATCGAGCATGTCAACCGCTCGGTCAATGCGATGGACGAGGCGACCCAGCAGAACGCCGCCCTGGTCGAGCAAGCCAGCGCCGCGGCCCAGGCCATGCAAGACCAAGCGGCCGAACTGGCGCGCGCGGTACGCCTGTTCCGCCTCAACGGTGAAGCGCCAGCGGCGACCCAGCTGGCGGCGCCGCAGCGCGCGGCGCTGACGCACGGATGATGCACGGTTAAAGCGGGGCTGGCAGCTGGCCAGCCGCGGCCTTCCCGGCGCGCAGGCTTCGGTGTAGAGTTACGGGCTCACTTGACAAGTAGACGAGCCCGCCGTGAACGACAATGACCTGCTGCGTGACCTGCTGCGCCGCTGCCACACCGTGTTTCCCGGCCACCGGGCGCGCCCACCGGCCGAACTGTTCGCGGCGATGGCGGCGTGGTGCGAACGCCATAGCATCGAGCACGACAATTACGGCAGCGGCAGCTTTCTGCAGGCATTCGAAGCCAAGCTGGCACGCCTGCTCGGCTTCGAGGCTGCCGTGTTCTGCATCAGCGGCACCATGGCCTCGGCAACCGCGCTGCGCCTGGCCTGCCAGGACCGCGCACGCGATCTGGTGGCGCTGCATCCGACCTCGCATATCTTCCTGCACGAACGCTCCAACTACCAGCTGCTCGGCCACTTCAAGGCGCTGCAGGCGGGCGACCCTCATCGCCCCTGGACCACGGCCGACCTGGCCGCCATCCCCGACCGGATCGGCGCCGTCGGCCTGGAGCTGCCGCTGCGCGAGATTGGCGGCCAGCTGCCCGCCTGGGACGAACTGGAGGCCATCAAGGCTCACTGCAAGATACGCGGCGCCCACCTGCACATGGACGGTGCGCGCCTGTGGGAGGCCGCTTGCGGCTACGGCAAATCCGTGCAAGAAGTCGCCGCTGGGTTCGACTCGGTCTATGTGTCGCTATACAAGGGTATCGGCGGCCTGGGTGGCGCCATGCTGGCGGGCTCGCGCGAGTTCGTGGAGCGGGCCGCCGAGTGGTTCCGGCGCGAGGGCGGCAATGTCTTCCAACGCAGCCCGTATGCGGTGGCCGCGGCGATGCAGTTCGACCAGCGCCTGGCGGCGCTGCCCGATTGCCTGCGCCGCACCCATTTTTTGTACGATGCGCTCGCGGCCTACCCGCAGATCCGCGTCAATCCGGCGGCGCCCCAGGTCAACATGCTGCACCTGCATCTTCCGGTAAGCGCCGAGCGCGCGCTGGCGATCCGGCGCGAGCTCGCCGAGCAGCATGGCATCTGGATGTTCAACCGCATCGCCAGCACCGCGCTACCCGGCACCAGTGCATTCGAACTGTATGTGGGCGACCACCTGCTCGCCGCATCGGACGAGCAGGTGCACATAGCCCTGGCCCGCTTTGCTGGCGCACTGGCAGCCTGATTGCAAGGCGCGGGTACGATACAATATTGGACCGGCGCCGCTGGAGCACCGCGCAGACGGCGCCGGCCTCGAATTTCTAAGACCTTCAGCAAGACCAGGAAAGAACTGCACCATGGATCAACAGTACTTGGGCCTACTCCGGGACGTCCTCGAGAATGGCGTGGCAAAGGGCGATCGTACCGGAACCGGCACCTTGTCGGTCTTTGGCCGCATGGTTCGCCACGACCTGCAAGATGGCTTTCCCCTTCTCACCACGAAAAAATTACACATCAAGTCGATTCTGCACGAATTGTTGTGGTTCTTGCGCGGTGACACCAACATCAAGTACTTGCAAGACAACGGGGTGTCGATCTGGAACGAGTGGGCCACGGCCGACGGGGAACTCGGACCGGTCTACGGTGCGCAGTGGCGCTACTGGCAAGGGCCCAACGGGGAGACCCATGACCAGGTAGCGGCGCTCATCGACGGCATCAAGAAACGTCCGGACAGCCGCCGCCATATCATCAATGCGTGGAATGTCGCCTATCTGCCGGACGAAACCAAATCACCCGAGCAAAACGCAGCCGAAGGCAAGATGGCGCTTCCGCCCTGCCACATCCTGTACCAGTTCTACGTGGCCAACGGGCGTCTGTCGGCCCACCTGACCCAGCGCTCGGGCGACCTTTACCTTGGCGTTCCGTTCAATGCCAATTCACTGGCATTCCTGACCCACATGGTCGCTCAACAGTGCGACCTCGAAGTGGGAGAGATCGTCCATTCCATTGGCGATTTGCACCTGTACTCGAATCATCTGGAGCAGGCGCGCCTGCAGCTCACGCGCACGCCGCGCGCGCTGCCCAGGCTGGTCATCAAGCGCCGCCCGGTATCGATCTTCGATTACCAGTTCGACGATTTCGAGATCGTCGATTACGACCCGCATCCGCATATTCCGGCGCAGGTCGCCAAGTAAGGCGCGCATCGACCATTTGCGTCAGACGCCGTGCGGCAAACCCAGGTTCTGGTTCGCCGGCACCGCAACGTCGATGCGCTTTGGCTTGGGCAGAACCAGCTCACTCATCAACTGCACGAATTCCTCGCGGGTGCGCTTGGCCAGGCGTGCGTTGTGCTCTTTCTCCCAGCCGATCGTAGATACCACCTGCCCCTTGTAATCGTGGCCCGGCCACATCAGGGTGTCGTCCGCCAGCGCAAACAGCTTTTTGGTGACGCTGTCGAACAAGGCATCGGCACTACCGCTCTGGAAATCGGTGCGGCCGCAGCCGCCGATCAGGAGCGTGTCGCCGGTGAACACGTTGTTGCGCCAGACGTAGCTCATGCTCCCCGCAGTGTGGCCAGGCGTATGCAGAACCAGGATTTCTTCGCCGCCGAAACGAATCACATCGCCGTCATTGAGTTGAACGTCGGCAGGCGGAATCCCGCAGCCGCTCGGGACCGCCGCCTTGGCGCCGGTCAGCTCACGCAATTTTCCGGCCGACGTGACATGGTCTGCATGCGCGTGCGTCTCGAGGATGTAGGTCAGCTTCAGGTTCAGGCGCCGCAAGTGCGCCAGGTCGCGCGCCCAGTGCTCGTCGACCGGATCGATCAGCACTGCTTCGGCGCCGCCCTGCGCAGCCAGGATATAGGTAAAGGTCGACGACTCGCTGTCGAACAGCTGAATCGGGCTCAGATGCATGGCAGTTCTCCTTGAAATTCGATGAGCGCACTCTGGCGGCTCGGATTATCGATACAGCACCTTGGCGATCATGCCCACTGCCACCAGCGCCGAGACGGCGGCAAAGCCAATTTGCAACTGCGGGCCGGCCAGCCGGTCCGATACGACGCGCCCGCCCAGCATGCCGGCCAGTGCCCCCGCGGCAAACGGCATGGCCACCGACCAGGTCATCGAACCGGCAAACGCGCTTGAAGCAACGCCGGTCACCGACACCAGGGCGATTACCGCCAGCGAGGTCGCCACGGTGGACTTCATATCCAGATTGGTGTAGCGCTGCAGCGCAGGCACCATCACGAAGCCGCCGCCGACACCGAGCAGGCCCGAGAGCAGGCCGGCGAGCGTGCCCGACAGCGCCAGCGAACGGGCACAGCGCGCGTTCCACGAGAACCGCCCGGTTTCGCTGTCGAGCATGCATGGCTTGGTGCGGCCGTCGGTGGCGTCCTCACGCTCTGCTGGCTTGCTGTTTGCGCGCCGGTAGGTTTTAAAGGCCACGAACAACAGGACCAGCGCGAACAGTACGCTCAGCCAGCGGTTGTCGATACGGTGCGCCAGCCATAAACCGACCGGCGCGAGCAGCATGCCGGTCACCGAAATCAGCACCGCGGCCCGATAGCGTACGGTTCCGGCTTTCAAGCCCAGAACGGCGCCGAGCGCCGCGGCCATGCCAACGGCCAGCAGGCCGATCGGACCGGCCTGGGCCACCCCCATCTGCATGCCGAACACCAGCAGCGGCACGGCGAGGATGCCGCCGCCGGCACCGGTGAGCGCCAGCACCACGCCGACCACCAGGCCCAGCCCTGCACTGATCAGCATGGCGTCACCCATGCCCGGATGCTGCGCTTACGCACGCTGCTCGCCGGTCGCCCTGGGCAGGCGCTCGAGCAGTTCGAAGATCGCCATTCCGGCCAGCAGTGCGGCGGTGAAGATCAGCGGTTTTTCGCCACCGCCGACCAGGGACACTAGCGCCGGCCCCGGGCAGTAGCCCGCCAGACCCCAGCCCACCCCGAAACTCAAGCCGCCCACAACCAGCCGGCGATCGATGTTGGTGGCGGTCGGCAAGCGCATCGGTTCGCCGAGCAGCGACTTGTTGCGCCCGGCAGCGACACGAAAGGCAAGCACGCCGACCAGGATTGCGCCGCCCATCACCAGTGCCAGCGACGGATCCCAGTTGCCGGCCAGGTCGAGGAAATTCAGGACTTTCGCCGGGTCGGCCATACCCGAGATCAGCAGCCCGATACCAAAAACGAGCCCGACGATCAATGCCATAAAGATTTGCATGAGGTTTCTCCTTAAGCCATCAAGTGGCGCACAACGTACACGGTGACAAAGCCGGCCAGCATGAAGCTCACCGTGGCAACCAGCGATCGGGGCGAGCCCCGCGACAGCCCGCACACGCCGTGGCCGCTGGTGCAGCCGGACCCGTAGCGCGTGCCCAGCCCGACCAGCAAGCCGGCGATGATCAGGGTTCCGGTTCCGGCCTCGATCCGGGCCTCTGGCAACGTAGCAAATAGCCCGTACACCAAAGGCGCGCCGAGCAATCCGGCCAGGAAGGCGACGCGCCAGCCGAGCTCGCCCTGCTTGGGGCGCAACAGGCCGCCGAGCACGCCGCTGATGCCGGCGATCCTGCCGTTAAACAAAATAAACAGCGCTGCCGCCAGACCGATCAGCAAGCCGCCAAACAGCGAGGCCCACGGCGTAAATTCACTCCAGTTGATCATCATGATGTGTTTTCCTTTATCGTTTTACAGTACAGCTCGTACAAGACTTCCATGACCGCCATCGCTTCGCTGCTTGCCATGCTGTAATAGATCTGCTTACCCTCGCGCCGCGTATGCACCAACTTCTCTTCGCGCAGCACACCGAGCTGCTGCGATAGCGTCGGCTGGCGTATGCCGCTCAAGGCTTCAAGTTCGCCGACACGAAACTCTCCTTGCGTCAACTGGCACAGCAACAGCAGGCGGTCGGGATTGCCCAGCGCCTTGAGCAGGCCGCAGGCCTGCTCCGCAGCGCGGCGCATCGATTCGATATCGATGCCGTCAAAGGGACACAGACCCACTTCTTGATCCTTCATCGCACCTCCATCGAAGAAAATATCTTTCAATAGTATATCGCATCAATAACTATTAACAAGTATATTGTATTGCTAGCCAGCGACACCATTTGCTGACGCACGTTACCATCGTAGCAACTAATGAGCTTTCTCGAACTTTCTCGATCGGTATGGCCGCCCGGAAAGTACAGTAACAACGAATAATGACCACCCAGGAGAACCCATGCAAACCAAACAGCTCAGCCCCGACCTCGCGGTCTCGCAGCAACTGCAACTCGAGGACATTCCTGCCCTGGCGCGGGACGGTGTTCTTTCGATTATCTGCAACAGGCCGGACGAAGAAGGCCCGGACCATCCGTCGTTCAGCCAGATCGAGCAGGAAGCGGCGCGCTTCGGCATGACAGCGCGCTATCTGCCTGCAGCACCGGACAACATCACCGACGCCCACGTCGCCGAATTCGGGCAACTGATGGACGAATTGCCCAAGCCGATAGTCGGGTATTGCCGCACCGGGCGGCGCTCGACGTCGATGTGGGCACTGTCGCGTGCGGGCAAGCAGTCGCCAGCCGAACTGCTCGAGGCGGCCTCGCAGGCCGGCTACGACCTTGGCGCACTGGCGCCGCGCCTCGAGAAAAACTAGCGGGCCAGCCTTACAGGGCGCTTGACATTTTGCTTGCAAAATGACAATATTTGACACCCAAAATTTCAACGCCTGCCCGACCGGCGACTACCATGCGCAGCGACGCTAACGAACCTTGCATTTCTCTGTTGGACCGATGAGCGCGCCGTCGAAACCGCACCTGACCCTGGTGGTGGCAATCGATGCCCAGCGTGGCATCGGCGTCGACAACCAGCTGCCGTGGCATCTGCCCGAAGACCTGGCGCATTTCAAACGCGTCACGCTGGGCAAGCCGATCATCATGGGCCGCAAGACCTTCGATTCGATCGGCCGCCCGCTGCCCAAGCGTCGCAACATCGTCATTACGCGCAACCCGGCCTGGGCGCACGAAGGCGTGGAGACGGCGGCCTCGCTGCACGAGGCGATTGCGCTGTTGCAGGGCGAACCGGCCAGCATCATCGGCGGCGCCCAGGTGTTTGCCGAAGCGATGGCGCTGGCAGACGCCATGATCGTGACCGAGATCGCGCATAGCTTTCGCTGCGACACTTTTTTTCCGCCGATCGATGCGGCCGTCTGGCACGAGAGCGCACGCGAGACCCATTTTGCCGAACAAGCCGGCCACGGCTACGCCTTCGTCACTTACCAACGCAAGGAGCCGCGCTAAATGACGCAACAGGCTATCCGCACCCCGGGCACCCGGGGCGGCGACGGTTTCGCGGGCAAGGTGGCCGTGCTCATCGCAATCCTGGCGACCCTCGGCACGATGTTCGGCTTCATCGGCAGCGCTTCGCACAACAATGCGGCGCTTTACAAGAGCAACGCGGCGATCGAGAAAACCAGCGCCGCCAATGCCTGGGCCCACTACCAGGCCAAGTCGAGCCGCCAGCACCTGGCCGAACTGGCGTCCAAGCTGCCGGGCCTGAACGCGGCCCACTACCAGGACGAAATCCGCCGCTATGGCGTCGAAAAAGACGCCATCCGCAAGGAAGCGGAAGGCCTCGAGGCCGCGTCAAGCAGGTGGAACCGGCTGTCTGAAACCGAACTGCATCGCCATCGCCAGTGGGCCGCGGCTTCGGTGGCGCAGCAAATCGCGATCTCGCTGGCGGCCATTACCCTACTGTCGCGCCGCACCTGGCTGCTGACCCTGACCTGTGCGGTCGCCGCCTTTGGCATTACCTTGGCGATTTTCGCCATGATCAAGGCCGATCCGGTGCCCTTCTCGGTGGTACCCGTGCTGGCCGCGCTGGGCGCGGCGGGCCTGACCGAAGTGTTCCGGCGCCTCGGACGCAGGCTGGCCGTTTGAACCGGCCCGTGGTGTGCGCCAGCATTTGGGCGCAGCCGGTAGTCTAGTCGGCAATCTTGCAAAAATAATCGCACCGGTGTCGCGATTTCTGCGAAAATCCGTTTCCTCTTTTTTCCGGTGCCGTGGCCGGCGGATCGACCCAGCCGGGCCGGCCGCTTCCACGGCGCTTCGCTTTGGAGCTGTCCATGAAATTTCGTTTTCCCATCATCATCATCGACGAGGATTTCCGTTCCGAGAATACCTCGGGTCTCGGCATCCGCGCACTGGCCGCCGCGATGGAGCAGGAAGGCATGGAAGTACTCGGCCTGACCAGCTATGGCGACCTGTCCCAGTTCGCCCAGCAGCAGTCGCGTGCCTCGGCCTTTGTGCTGTCGATCGACGACGAGGAATTCGGCAGCGGCTCGATTGAAGAAACCGATACGGCGCTGACCCGCCTGCGCGCGTTTGTAAAGGAAATCCGCCACAAGAACTCGGACATTCCGATCTACATCTATGGCGAGACCCGCACCAGCCGCCACATCCCGAACGATGTCCTGAAGGAGCTGCACGGCTTCATCCACATGTTCGAGGACACCCCGGAATTCGTCGCGCGCCACATCATCCGCGAAGCCAAGTCTTACCTGGACGGGCTGGCGCCGCCATTCTTCCGCGCGCTGGTGAACTACGCCTACGATGGCTCCTACTCGTGGCACTGCCCGGGACACTCGGGCGGCGTGGCCTTCCTGAAGTCGCCGGTCGGCCAGATGTTCCACCAGTTCTTCGGCGAGAACATGCTGCGCGCGGACGTGTGCAACGCGGTGGAGGAACTTGGCCAGCTGCTGGACCATACCGGGCCGGTCGCCAAGTCCGAGCGCAACGCCGCGCGCATCTACGGCGCCGACCACTGCTACTTCGTCACCAACGGCACCTCGACCTCGAACAAGATGGTCTGGCATTCCACGGTTGCGCCAGGCGACATCGTCGTGGTCGACCGCAACTGCCACAAATCGATCCTGCACTCGATCATCATGTGCGGTGCGATCCCCGTATTCCTGATGCCGACCCGGAACAACCTGGGCATCATCGGCCCGATTCCGCTGGAAGAATTCACCGCCGAATCGATTGCGCGCAAGATCGAAGCCAATCCGTTCGCGCGCGAAGCCGTCAACAAGAAGCCGCGCATCCTGACCATCACCCAGTCGACCTATGACGGCGTGGTGTACAACGTCGAAACCCTGCGCGAAATGCTCGATGGGAAAATTGACACGCTGCACTTCGACGAAGCCTGGCTGCCGCACGCCACCTTCCACGACTTCTACAAGAACATGCACGCGATCGGCCGCGACCGCCCGCGCGCCAAGGAGTCCATGATCTTCTCGACCCAGTCCACCCACAAGCTGCTGGCCGGCCTGTCGCAGGCCTCGCAGGTGCTGGTGCGCGAGTCGCAATCGGTCAAGCTCGACCAGGATGCCTTCAACGAGGCCTACCTGATGCACACCTCGACCTCGCCGCAGTATTCGATCATCGCCTCGTGCGACGTTGCCGCGGCCATGATGGAAGCGCCGGGCGGCACCGCGCTGGTCGAAGAATCGATCCTGGAAGCACTCGACTTCCGCCGCGCCATGAAGAAAGTCGATGCCGAATTCGGCGACGACTGGTGGTTCAAGGTGTGGGGCCCGGACGTACTGTCCGACGAAGGCATCGGCGAGCAGAAGGACTGGATGATCCATGCCGACGACGACTGGCACGGCTTCGGTCCGCTGGCCGAGGGCTTCAACATGCTTGACCCGATCAAGGCCACCGTGGTCACCCCGGGCCTGAGCCTGGACGGCAAGTTCGGCGAGACCGGCATCCCGGCCTCGATCGTGACCAAATACCTGGCCGAGCATGGCGTGATCATCGAGAAATGCGGCCTGTACTCGTTCTTCATCATGTTCACCATCGGCATTACCAAGGGCCGCTGGAACACCCTGGTGACGGCGCTGCAGCAGTTCAAGGACGATTACGACCGCAACCAGCCGATGTGGCGCGCGATGCCGCAGTTTGCCGCGGCCAACCCGCGCTACGAAACCCGCGGCCTGCGCGACCTGTGCACCGAGATCCACCTGATCTACAAGCAGCACGACGTGGCGCGCCTGACCACCGTGATGTATACCTCGGACATGGTGCCGGCCATGAAGCCGTCGGACGCTTTTGCCAAGATGGCGCACCGCCAGATCGAGCGCGTAGCGATCGACGAGCTCGAAGGCCGCGTCACTGCCATCCTGCTCACGCCCTACCCGCCGGGCATTCCGCTGCTGATCCCGGGCGAACGCTTCAACCGCACCATCGTCGACTACCTGCGCTTTGCGCGCGACTTCAACGAGCGCTTCCCGGGCTTCGAAACCGACGTGCACGGCCTGGTCAAGCGCGAGGTCGATGGCAAGCGAGGGTACTTTGTCGATTGCGTCAAGATGGACGCCGTGTAGAAAAACCAAAAGGGGCCGCGGCCCCTTTTTTCTTGCGTGCCCGGTAACAGCCGGGCAGGCCGGTTGTTACTGAATCGAATCAGGTCTTGGGCAGTGTGACGCCGCTCTGTCCCTGGTACTTGCCACCCCGGTCCTTGTACGAGGTCTCGCAGACTTCGTCGGATTCGAAGAACAGCACCTGGGCGCAGCCCTCGCCCGCATAGATCTTGGCCGGGAGCGGCGTGGTATTGGAAAACTCGAGCGTGACATAGCCTTCCCATTCCGGTTCGAACGGGGTGACGTTGACGATGATGCCGCAGCGCGCATAGGTCGACTTGCCCAGGCAGATCGTGAGCACGTTGCGCGGGATGCGGAAGTATTCGATGGTGCGCGCCAGCGCGAACGAGTTCGGCGGGATGATGCAGACATCGCTCTTGACGTCCACGAAAGAATTCGAATCGAAATTCTTCGGATCGACAATGGTGCTGTTGATGTTAGTAAAAATCTTGAATTCGTCGGCGCAGCGGATGTCGTAGCCGTACGAAGAAGTGCCAAACGAGATGATCTTGCGGCCGTCCTGCTCGCGCACCTGCTGCGGCTCGAACGGTTCGATCATGCCGGTCGATTCCGCCATGCGGCGGATCCATTTGTCGCTTTTGATAGCCATTGTCGAAATTCCAAGAAATCAATCCCGCGATTTTACGCTAATTGACCGAGTCCGGCACAGCGCCACTGGCTGCCCTTCCCGGAGAAGACAACAGGCACTCGATCATGTCGTGCGTGAGGCGCGCGGTGGTTTCGGGTTTTTCCAGCGGATACAGGTGGCCGCCCTCGATCATCACCAGCTTGTCGCCCACCAGCTTGCGCGTAGCATCGAGTCCGGCCTGGCGCAGTTCTTCCGACATGGTGCCGGCGATAAAGCCGATCGGCAATGGATAGGGTTCGCGCAAAATCGTGCCCAAATGATGCGGCAGGGTATTGTAGATCTGGGTTTCAATGGCCCGGTCGAACCGCAACTGCACGCCCTCCGGATGCGCGACCAGGCCGTGATCGAGATAATCGTCGAGCGCGCCCGGGGCCCAGGCCTGGAACATCGGTTTGGCGTAAAAATGCTGGTAGGCGGCGGCGCGGTCGGGCCAGACTGTGCGCCGGCGCGCGGAGAACTTCGCCGGCGAAAAGCGCGACCCCATGCCCCGGCTCTTGACCAGGCGCCACATGAAGGCGCGCCAGCCGGCCACCACCGGCGAATCGAGCATCACCACGCAGCGCGCCAGTTCTGGCCGCTGCTTGGCCGCCATCATGCTCAGCATGCCCCCCAGCGAATGGCCGACCAGGATCGGCGGGTTGTCATAGCCCTCCAGTTGATGGATGAGTTCGTCCACCAGTGCGTGCCAGCCATCGGTCACCGGGTAGCGTGGATCGTGCCCGTACATGTCATGGGAGCGCACCTCGTAGTGCGTGCCCAGGGCCTGGAACAGGCGGTTGTAGGTGCCGGCGGGATAGCTGTTCCCGTGAGAGAAATGCAGCAGGGGTTTGCTCATGGACGCGCAGTGGCTTGATTGACAACCGGTCCATTGTAGTCAAAGACATCGTGGCGCGGACCCGAATTAGAAGGAAACGCCTATAGTAGTCGCCCCTAGCGGCCATGCCAGTAGCGCCGATGGCTCAGGCGATAAGCCGACAACCCGATGGACTGGCCAAAGCCGATGGTGACGGCGCCAGCTTCGTCGGTGCGAAGGCTGCCAATTCCCAGTGCCTGGTAGCGCGCGAGCACGGCGGGCTTCGGATGGCGGTAGCGATTGCGGTAGCCGACCTGGAAAATGACGACCGTCGGTTTCACAGCCGCCAGGAAGCCGACCGTCGACGAGGTGCCGCTTCCATGGTGCGGGGCCAGCAGCACGTCGGCGCGCAGGGCCCCGGGCGCCTGCGCCACCAGCTGCGCTTCCTGCGCCGCTTCGATGTCTCCCGCCAGCAGGATGGCCCGTCCACCACTACTGACCCGCAGTACGCAGCTGCGCCCGTTTGCCTTCAGGCCCGCATTCGCATACGACTCCGGCGCCGGCCCGAGCATGTCAAAGCGCACACCGTCCCAGTTCCAAGCCTGGCCCGCCGCGCAACGTGTATGGCTGCGCGCCGCCCGCACCACCGCATGAGCCGGGGCGAGCGAAGAGCGCACCTGCGCCACCGGCACCCCTGCCAGCAGCGCGCGGGCGCCGCCGGCATGGTCGGTGTCGCTGTGCGACACCACCAGCGCATCGAGCTTGCCGATGCCGCGCCCGCGCAGGTAAGGCAGCAGGATGCGCCCGGCGGCGTCGGATCCTGGCGCATACTGCGGACCAGCGTCGTACAGCAACCGGTGCCGGTGCGTCTCGACCAGCAGTGCCATGCCTTGGCCAACGTCGAAGGCGGTAACCGTGAAGCTGCCATCCTCGGGTGCGCTGGGCAGCTGGGTCAGCATCGGCAGCCAGGCGGTCAACCCCGCCCACCGGTGCGGCCAGCCGCGCGGTGCCAGCATCCACGCGGTACCGGCCAGCGCCAGGGCCAGCCCCCATGGCTGCGGCGCCGGTGCGCTCCCGGCCGCGTACGGCCGCGCCGCCAGCCAGGCCAGGCCCTCGGCCAGCAGCGCGACCAGTGCATGCGCCAGGCCGAGCACCCAAGCCGCCAGCGGGGCCGGCAGCAGCGCGCCGGCCAGCGCAAGCGGCGTGACCAACAGGCTAACGACTGGAATCGCCACCGCGTTGGCCAGTGGGCTGACGATCGAGACCTGCGAAAACAGCATCAGCGTGAGCGGCACCAGTCCGACCGTGATCGCGTATTGCGTCTGCACCGCCGTGCGCAGCGTACGGCGCCAGCCAGTGGCAAAATCGACCCGACCGAGGTTTGCATACAGGATCACGGCGACCGCCCCGAACGAAAGCCAGAATCCCGCGCTGAGCACGGCCCAGGGATCGATGATCACCACCACCCCAAGCGCCAGGCACAGCACCTGCGACAGCGTGACGACGCGCCCGCACCAGAGCGCCAGCGCGCCGGCAGCGAGCATGTAGAGGGTGCGCTGGGCCGGCACCCCGAAACCGGCCAGCAGGACATACAGCAGCGCGGTCAGCGCGCCGGCCACGGCGGCGGCCTTTTGCGCCGGCAGCAGCAGCGGCAGCGCGGCGCCTTCGACGAAGAAGGAACGCCGCCACAGGGCCGACATCGCCCACGCCGCCAGGCCAGCGAGCATGGTCACGTGCAGGCCGGAGATCGACACCAGGTGACTGATGCCGGTGCGATTGAAGACGTCCCAGTCAGGCTGGTCGATGCCGCGCTGGTCGCCTATCACCAGGGCGACGATCACGCCGGCGTAAGGCTTGCCTTCGAGCTGAGCAAGGATATGGCGGCGCAGCGCCGCACGGGCGCGCTCGACGGCATGGCCCACGCCCGGGACGAAGGCAGCCAGGCGCTGGTTGCCGCTGCCGGCGGGACGCACATAGCCGGTGGCGCGCACGCCCTGCTCCAGCAGCCAGCCTTCGTAGTCGAAGCCGTGCGGGTTGGCGTTGCCGTGCGGACGCTGCAGGCGCACTACCAGCTGCCAGCGCTCGCCCGGCGCGACTGTCAGCGCATTGGCCTGCCCCGTGATGCGCCCATACCACGACAGCGCAACGCGGGCCGGGACCGTCGCGCCTGGCTCTAGCACCTGCTCGACACGAAAGTTAAAGCGGGTGCCACCCTCGAACTCATGCGGCAGGCTGTCGACCGTACCAATGATGGCAAGGTCCCTGCCTTCGAGCTCGCGCGGCAGCGCTTCGGCCAGTGCCAGCGTCGCACTGAGCGCCGCCCACGCGGCGCCGAGCAGCGCGCTGGCAAGCAGGGTCGCCGCGCGGCGCTTGAACGCGCACAAGAGCAGCGCAATGACGGCCGCGCCGAAGATCGTCGGCGGCGCGGGCAGCGCGGCGAGCGTCTGGAGCCAGGCTACGCCGCTCAGAAACGCGAGGATCGCACAGCGCATTGCGACGCGCCGCTCCCGGCACGACCTGCGACGGCGAGCGCAAGCCTGGGTGAAGCGGCCTGCGCCCGCCCGGCCTGCGTGCGGTTTGCACTACCGTCAAGGCGCAGCCGGACGCCGGGCACGAGTTTTTCCCACAGCCCGTAAGCCAGGTCCCGCGAAAGTGGGAGCCGTCCGGGATCTTGCGGGCTGCCTCCGGTGAACATCGTCAGGGCGACATGGGGGGCCAGCTCCTTGTCCTTGCTACCGCTGCTCTCCCACCAGAAGTTGTAAAAACTGGCAGTGCCTTCCTGGGCATAATTTTCTACCAGCTCTGCGCCGGCAAACCCACCAATACTACGCAGGCGAGCCGACTGGACTGACACGCGCTCGCCCGTATCTGACGCCATGCGCGCGTTAGGCCCTGTGCTGCGCGTGAGCAGTGCCGCCCGATCCGCACCTGTTGCGCGTGAATGTATCAGTGTGAACGCGATCTCGAGACGCTCGCCCATCCAGGCCGTCATTATCAGGTCCTCGTCCCGGCCGGGCGCCTGCGGACCGCGTAGGTAAGCCTTGTCCATGCAAAAGCCCGGCTCGAACGGAATGATGTTCCTTGGATTGGGAACCAGCGCTGCGATCACCCTCGATAGCCGGCCAACTGCTTCCGACTCGGACAAGCCGGCTGTCAAGTCCGCGCTCAGGTCGATGCTGACGCCATTGCCATGCACCAGCGCTTCGATACTGAGCAATTCCTGGCCAGGGCTCCGGCGCAGGCGCTGTGCGGTCGCGCCGCCGGCCGACTGGCTGGTGACGAAGCGTCGGCCGTGCAGAAAGATCTGTCCTGCGATGCCGTGCGCGTTCTTTACCGCCCTGACCAATCCAGGATTGCTGGCCTTGGGCGGCCCTGCCGCTGTGCGCATCAGCGCTGCCTGGCGCTCGTCGAGGCGCGCCTTGAACTGCGCGAACGTCTCCTCGGTGGTGGCAAGCTTGACCCCAGCGTAGCGTGCTTGCGAGAACTCGTGCCTGGCCCCTTCGGGCAGGTCGAACAGCAACCTGCCGACGCATACGGGCTTCATCTGCCCCGTCATTTGCGCGACCCGGCGCTCGAGCTGGATCGCTTCGACCGATCGGGTGACGACGGCGATGACGAATCCCACGACAAGCACAGCGGCAAGCCAGAGCAAGGTCCGGTCGCGGAGCAAGCGCGGCGAGTTCACCGGCGCTTTCTCAGCCATGGCGCGGTCCAGGGCCAGAGTCGACGTTGTCTTGCGCGCCGTGCGCCAGCCGCACGAGTTGCCAGGCACTGCGCCGATGGATGATTTCCGGGTGCGCGGATCCGCGCAAGCTTAATGGCGCGCGAAAAGTTGCTGGCGGCAGCAAGCTGCCAGCGGCAAACCAGCGGGTTCCGTCGAGTGCGTGGCTGTCGTCGCATCGCCACCATCCGGACGCCGGACAGGGCGTGCCGGTTTTCGCCTCGCTACCGATAAGGGTCTGCGCCACGCCATGCAGCGGCGCTGCTGCAGGCGCATTGTCGGCTTCCGATAGTGTCGTGGCGTGGGCCAGCATAGAAGATGGGGGGACACGCGCGGTAGCGCGCTTGTCGGCGAGCTTCCACAAGCTTGGACTACTGCTTTCGAAACTCGGTTGCACGCCCCGCAGACGCTCCCACAATGTCTGGGCAGGAAGCAGCAGCGCCTGCGGCATTTGCTGCCCGCCCCGCAGATATTGTCGTTGTCCGCCCAGGACACCGATACCGCTCCCGCCATCGCAGCATTGCCACCATCCGGTATGCGGGCAAGCCTCGCCTGAAAATGCTGTCGTTCCCAAAGGGGTCGTGACCGGCTCCGCGATGGCTGCCTGGACGTCTTGCGTCGGTCTGAGCCGAATACTGTTAGCAATACGCTCCCATAATTCGAACAACGCCCCCTCCGACAGGGTCGACTGCACCGGTTTGCCGCCGGTAACCGGATTCGTGCCAGAGTCGAGTTCGAGCGTTAACAGCGGAGCGTAAATATCTTTTTGCTTGCCAGGCATTTCCCATTGAAATGAATAGCCTGTAGTGAGATTCGGTTCACGGACCCGCAAGACCAGTTCCTCGCCCTCCAGGCCGTTTATCGCGCGTGCTGCCTGACGCAAGGTAGAGAACGCAAGCCGCATGAGCATCGGTTCCCGTTCAGAGGCTCGTGTGTTGCGTTCCAATAGACCGGGAGCGGCACTCGTGCCGGACATGGAAGAAAACACAATATTGACATCAGAATGTCCTGGCAGGCCGGCAAAGAGTACGACGCCCTCAGTGCCCAGATGGTCGTAGGGGTCTTTCACGAACGCGCGGTCAAAACAGAATCCAGGTTGCCGCGGAATCTGCATCTCTTCGAGTGGCATGAGCTGTGCCAACAGGCGTTCAAGATCACCTACCTCGTCCGGATCGATCCAGTCGACATTGGCGGTTATGCTCACGCCCGGCAGCCGCAGCAAGCTTCGGACGCTGACGGTTTCGCTCATCGTCATGCGGTCTCCTTCGGGGACCTTGGTGCGCTGGCGGTTATGAACGAGCAGCTTCCCGTGCGCCTTTCCGATGATCAACTCTTTGCTGGATTCGAGGCTGGGGCGGCCATCCCGGTTTGGCAGTTCTTTCAGCTCCGCTTCGGCAAGGCGAAGCCGTGCCGCAAATTGCTCGTCCGTCTCATCGGCCGTGGTCGAAATCTCGTAACCGCCAGCGTAACCGCGACCGATACTGACCCTGGCATCGGCAGGAAGATCGATCAGGAACCGCCCTACGCATACCGTTTTCATCTTGTCGGTCATCCGCGCCACCTTTTGCATGTCCTGGTCCGTCTGCACGGAATTGGCAAGTACCGAGGCAAGTGCCGTTGTCAGCGCCAGAATTCCTGCAAGCCACCGTATTCGCCGCCTGCAAGGCCACTTCATTGCACATCCTGCACAATCTTGACGATAAGGTGCCGAGTCAGCACGAGCATGTCTTGATCATCGAAGCTTTCCTGGTGCCGGAAACCGTCGGCAGAGAAGACTTGACGCACATGCGCTTGCGGACCTGCTCCCGACTGCACCGGCACGGTTTCATCGCCGGGCGCATCTTGCGGCCTGACCACGAACCGTAGCTTCAGTCCTCGATCGATCTCGACTTCGCGCGATCCGTCTTCTCGCACGGCGCTTAGCCGGCCCGAGCGTACGCTGCCCCGCGTCAGCGCAATCGGACTAAGCCGCGCCTCCCGTGCAATCCAGCAAATCTGGCCATAGGTTTTGAGCGACCTGTCCGCCCCGTGGAACGAATACGAATTCTTGTGGTAATACGGGGTCGCCCCATCTGTGCTACCGCTTCTGACAGTCAGTATCTGGGTGTGGAATCGCTCTGCCTGATCGATTGAATTGAGGATCGCTTGTCGGACCCCGCCCTTGGCTTTGCCGTACTTGCCGGCAGGGTCGGCAAGCGAAGGGTCGATCATGCGATACCATGACTGCATGTCACGATAGAAGTCATACGGATTACCGTCAGGAAGCGACACCAGGTCGCGAATTTCATCATTCTTGTTGACTGTTCGTACGGTTTTGATCGACAGCCAGGGCGCCGGATACAGATGATTCGGCAACAACTGTAGAACGCCGCTGGACAAGGCCATGACCGGCGTCGTTTCAGCACTCGTGACGCCAGCGATCTCGGCAAATTTGCTTGCCTTGATATTGTCGGTGAGTCCATTCGTGAAATGTCCCCCTTCTGTGCCGCATGCGATGCGGCGATAGGCGACAGGCGCACCCAATGCCGGCATCACCCCATGAACAATGCCGGCGATATCCGGCGCACTCCCATCTCCTGGGGGGCTGAGCCGGGCACACGCGCGTGCGACCAGCCCCCCCATGGAGTGCGTCACCAGGATGACCTGGCGACACTCATGCTTACGATCGATCCAGAACTTCTTTATCCTGTCGATGCGATGACGAAGCTGCACGGCTGACATTTCGCACGACTCCAGCCAGTTGTAACCGAAGGCATAGACCGGGTATTGATAGCCGGCGTATTTTTCGAGTTCGCGTTCCGTGACGCGTTCTACATTGCGCACACCCCAGCGCGCCGGATCAAACTGCATCACCTGGCGCCATGATGGCCGCACTTCATACACGCCTTGTGGCGAGCGCCAATAGGTTTTATCGAGATGGCGCTGCAAGCCACTGAGAAGCTTGCCGTACGACGCGGCATGCACTTCTCCCCATCCTCGCTCGCGCATCACGGAGTCATCGAGCGCGCAGGCAGGGTAGTCGAGGTCGCCATCGTCGTCGACCTCGAGAATGCCTAGGTCGAGAATCCGTTGCCGTTGCGCCGGATTGCGACTCGACCATTTACGCGCTTCCATGTACCCATCAAGCGCACCGTTGGGCGGACGCCAGGCTGCCTCGCCCGGCTTCAGTTCGGCATTCTTGCCGGGTTGGCTATCGCGGCGGACTCGTAGGTTCGATCCCATGATTCCCGGAACAAAAATTACTGGGATCACCTTGCGCGAGCCCACCGTCATGCGCGCCCGCACCTTGAACGAGGTTGGCGTCGCAACCGTGTGCGCCACCAGGCTGCCATCGGGGTCGACCCGCGGCTGGTGGATGGGACGCGTCGGCTCGCTCATGCCGCGCCTGCGGCCGGCGGATCGGTCTCGTCGTCGGGCAACAGACGTAGTTCGATGTCGCCCATGGCATACGTGTGCAGGACGTCGGTGCGACCTTCTTCGTCGGTCACGCCTTCTATCGTGGTGCCGTCTTCATGGCGCGCAACGTAGCGCCGGCCCTTGGCGGGCATGCCGGTCTGGCGATCGAGGACGATGATACGTTCGTCGGTCTCGAGTTCGGTGGTAGGCAGGTGCAGCCCGACCGGGGTGCTGCCGGCACCGGCCAGGTGTTCGATGGTCGCGGCCTTGACCACGTGGCGGGTCGACTGGTGGGTGATGGTGCCGGCGTCCCAGTTGGTCTGCGTGCCTTGCGACACCACCTTGACGCTCGGTGCTTCGAGTTCGATGCCGCCGGCCGCGATCAGGCTGATGCGGCCGGCTGACTTGATCTCGATGTCGCCCTGGTGGGTCTGGACCACGACGTTGCCGCGCCCTGCGATCAGGCGCAGGCCAAGTTCGTAGGCGAACACGCTGACCGCGCGCGCAGCCCGCAGGAACAGGCTGCGGCCGGCCGCCAGTTCGGTGTCGCCGGCCGAGATCACGTCGATCTTTTGCTGGGCGCCGAGGGCGATGCTGTCTTCGCTGCCGAGGATGATCCCAGCCGGACCGGTGGCCGCCACCAGCGCGGCGCCGCCACCGCCACTGGCGGGCGCCACGTTCGATCCGGCGTGCCAGCGCCGCAACTTGTCATTCAGTTCGGCCAGCCGCGGTTTGGCCTGCTCGTCTTCGCCATGCTCGCTGGCCAGCCGGCTCAGTTCGTCGAGTACACCTTGCATGAGCTCACCGATGCCGACCAGGCCCTCGCGCTCCATTTGCCCGGCCGCTTCGTTGTCTGTACCGCCGGCGCTGATCAAGACCCCCTTGCCGCCGCGCAGGGCCAGCGCTTCGTCGCTGCGCAGCTCGGCGCCCTCGCCGCGCGCGCCGGCCTGGCCATTGGTGCGCGCTTGCGCCAGCCAGCCGAGATTCAAGCTCGATGTCCCGTGTTCGCTGGCCAGCTGCACGCCGATCTCACCGGGGGTATCGTCGAACATCAGCTGGCCGGCACGCCCGCCGCCGATCTCGCGGCTGCGCAATCCCGACAGATAGCGGTTGCCCGGCAATTCGCCCTCGCCACCGAGCGCGGGTGCTTGCGCACGCTGGTTGAACAATTGCGACATGATCACGGGACGATCGGGGTCGCCGCCCAGGAAGGCCACCAGCACCTCGGTGCCAACCCGCGGCAATCCCAGCGCGCCGCATTGCTGGCGGCTGCCGGGCCCGTTGCCGGCCCAGCTCGAGGACACCCGCACCCATGCCGAATCGGCCGGCGTGTCAGATGCACCGGCGCCGTGCGCGTGTTTGTGATCGGTCGTGCGCATGCCGGGAAACCGGATCTTGACCCGCCCCAGCGCGTCGCAGTGCACTTCTTCGCCGGGTGGGCCGGTGACGATCGCGCTTTGCAGCTGCGGGTGCGGCAGGTCGATGCGCGGATCGAAGGCCGGCGCCAGCGCGATGCCACGCCGCACCGCGTCGAAGCGCATGCGTACCCGCACGCCGTCACCGGCCACTGGATGCTCGTTGGGCGCGAGCATGGCGCGCTCCGGGCCATACGGCCCCATCAAGCGGCGCACCCGGCGCGAGAGGTCGGCCGGAAGGTTATTCTCGGCTTCCATCCAGAGCGCGGTAACCACGAAATCGCGTTCGGCTTCGGGATGGGTGTCGATTTCGGGGTGGCCCGACAAGCTGAAGTATTCGCCCGCGCACAGGTCGCGCACGCTGCCTTCGCCATGGAAGCACTTGGTGTCGAATTCGTGGCGGTTCATGCGTAGTTGCCCGAGACGCCAGTGGTCTTCGACATCGTTGCCGGCATGCGGAATCTCGACCAGGTAGTCGTCGAGCGTCGCCGCCAGCGCATTGCCGCTGCGGCCCTGGTCGGCCATGCCGCGCGCCGTGGTGGTCATGAACTGGGTGCCCAGGGGGTTGCGGTAGTCCCAGCTGTGGCGGGTGATGCTTCCCGGTTGCAGGCGCCGCGCGGCGCACCACGAGACCACTGTGTCGCGCTGCTCGGTGGCGTCGTCGCGGTGGTAACGCACGCTGCCGGCGGCGCTGCGCGGAAGCGAAGCGCTATTTGAGAACAGCACCAGCGTATGCACCGGGGTGTCGTCGGCGTCGTGCTCGGCAGCGCTGGCGCGGGCGCGTCCCGGACGGAAGGTCCAGGCGATGCCGCGCCGCTTGAGCAGGCGCCGGACGAACGCGGCGTCGGATTCGTTGTATTGCATGGTCTGTTCGCGCGGGGGAAACTGGCGCATGTCGAACAGCGGGTCGAGCTCGTAGTCGAAGGCGCTGGCCATGACGCTGTTGGACTGGCGCCATTCGTCGAACAGCACCTGCACGATCTCGAGTTCGTTCTGGTAGCGAAACACACGGCTATTGGTGCGCTTTTCCATGATGGCCAGCGCGTCGCGCAGCACCAGCTGGTAGACCGCCAGGCCGCCATCGTGGTCGCCCGCGCGCGCCTCGGCGACGATGCCGCAAATGCTGCGCAGCTGGCCGCGGTCGGTCACCAGCTGGAGTTCGGCGGGCAGCGCGATGAGTTCCTTGAGCGGTAGCCGTGGCGTATCGGCCACGCAGGTGATGACGTAGTCGAACCCGCCGCAGACCGATTCGTGTCCCTGCACCCGCTGCGGCAGCAGCAGGTCTTGGGAGAGATGGTCTGCGTGGCCAAGGCGCAGGCGGATCGGACGGTGGGCGGTGGTCAGCGATTTCTCGTGCCTGAGCATCCGCAAAAATTCGCTCGCGCTGTCCAAGTCCGCCTCCCGCATTCGTGGCTGCGATCGCAGCGAAGAATGCATAGTGGCAGAACGGCTCGAGCGCGGCCTTGCGGCCCATCATTAGCGAAAACGAACTTCGCGCAGAAGCGACGGTCGGCCTCGATCGGCCGCCAGCTTAGTCGTCCACCTGGCCGCCCAGGCAGGCTGCCAGACGCGGGATCGCGGCCAGCGCATTGCGATGGACGGCGGCCCGGACTTCGTCTACGCTGATCCCGCGCAGTTCGGCCAGGGCGGCGCCGATGCGCGGCAGCTGGTCGGGGGTATTGCGGCCGGGGTGGATCCAGCTTGGGGCAATGTCTGGCGAATCGGTCTCCAGCACGATCGCGTCCAGCGGCAGTTGCGCGGCCAGGCGCCGGATCTGGAGCGCCCGGGTAAACGTCATGGCGCCGCCGAAGCCCAGGTGCAGGCCCAGGTCGATAAAGGTTTGCGCCTGCTGGAAGCTGCCATTGAAGGCATGGGCGATGCCGCCCGGCGGGCGGATCTGGCGCAGGTGCTTGAGCACCTGGTCTTGCGAGCGCCGTACATGCGTCATCACGGGCAGCTCGAAGTCGCGCGCGATACGCAACTGCGCGCGAAAGAAATGCTCCTGCTTGGTGCGCATGTCCGGCTCGCACAGCAGCGGAATGAAATAATCGAGCCCGATTTCGCCGATGCCGACAAAGTTGGGGTCATGCAGCGCCGCCGCCACCGCGCCGCGCAGAACCTCGAGATCCTGGTCCTGGGCCTGGGGCACGCAGATCGGGTGGATGCCGAGCGCATAGACCACGTTCGGCGCCTGCGCCGCCAGCGCGGCCACCGCGCCGAAATTGCCGCGCTCGACCGCCATTGCCATGATCACCGACACCCCTGCCCGCGCCGCCTGCGCCGCGACCTCAAGCGACTGCGCGCCAAATTCCGGGGCATCGAGGTGGCAGTGGGTGTCGATCCACATGGTCAGCTTTCGGCCGGCTGCAATCCGTGCTCGGTTAGGCGCAGCACGCGGTCGCAGCGGCGCGCCAGTTCCATGTCGTGGGTGACGATGACAAAGGCCGTGCCGAGGGTGCGCGAGAGCTCCAGCATCAGGTCGAAGATCGCCTGGGCCGTGCTGTGGTCGAGGTTGCCGGTCGGTTCGTCGGCCAGCACGCAGGCCGGTTGCGTCACCAGCGCACGCGCCAGTGCGACCCGCTGGCGCTCGCCGCCGGACAGTTCGCCCGGCCGGTGCACCACGCGCTTGCCCAGGCCAACGCGCTCCAGGATCGCGCTCGCCTGGCGCTGCGCCGATGCGCGATCTTCGCGGCGTATCATCAGCGGCATCATGACGTTGTCGAGTGCCGAAAATTCGGGCAGCAAGTGGTGGAACTGATAGACGAAGCCGAGCGAAGAATTGCGCAGCTCGCCACGCCGTGTCTCGGACAAGGTGGCGAAGTCTTCGCCCAGCAGTGTAACCGCGCCGCTCGACGGTGTATCGAGCCCGCCCAGCAGGTGCAACAGGGTCGACTTGCCCGAGCCCGAGGCCCCGACGATCGCCACGCGCTCGCCGCGGTAAATGGCGAAGTCGATGGCGTCCAGGACCTTGACCGTGTAGTCGCCCTGGACAAAGGTTTTACCCAGGCCGCGGCAGGACAGCACCGGTGCCAGGTCGCGTGGTTCATTCATAGCGCAGCGCCTCCGCCGGTTTCACCCGCGATGCCGACCAGCTCGGATAGATGGTCGCCGCGAACGCCAGTAGCACCGAAATGCCGCCGATCTTGAAAACGTCCGGCCAGCGCAGGTCGGACGGCACGGCACTGATCAGGTAGATATCTTTCGACAAGAACTGCACTCCCAACAAATGTTCAATAAACGGGACGATGGTATCGATGTTCAGGGCGACCAGCACGCCGCCGCCGACCCCCAGCAGCGTGCCGAGAACGCCCACCAGGGCGCCCTGCACCATGAAGATCTTCATGACCGAGCGCGGCGAGGCGCCCAGGGTACGCAAGATGGCGATGTCGGCCTGCTTGTCGGTCACGGTCATCACCAGGGTCGACACCAGGTTGAAGGCGGCCACCGCGATGATCAAGGTAAGGATGATGAACATCATCTTCTTTTCGGTCTGTACGGCAGCGAACCAGTTGGCGTTGAGCTTGGACCAGTCGCGCATTTCCAGGTCGCCCGGCATGCTTTTCTTTAGTTGCGCGGCCACGATCGGCGCCTCGTGCATGTCCGCCACCCGCAGCCGCAGGCCCATCGGCGCATCCAGGCGCTCCATGCGCTGGGCATCCTCGATATGAATGAAGGAAAGCGCGGCGTCGAACTCGAAATGGCCGGCTTCGAAAATGCCGGCGACGGTAAAGCTGCGGCTGCGCGGCAGCAGGCCGGCCGGTGTGACCTGGCCTTTCGCCAGCAGCATGGTGACCTTGTCGCCGATGCCGACGTTGAGCGAGCGCGCCAGCGCATAGCCCAGCACGATATTGAACGAGCCCGGCGCCAGCTGCTGCAGGCTGCCGGCCTTGACCTGGGTGGCGATGCTGGACACCTGCTGCTCCTGGCCGGGCAGGATGCCGCGGATGACCGACGGACGCATCACGCCCACGCCCACCAGCATGCCCTGGGTTTCCACAAAGGGCGCGGCGCCGCGCACCGCTGGATTGCGCGCGGCAGCCGTGGCCGCTTCGCGCCAGTCCGGCATGCTGCCACGGTTGTCGAACACTTCGATATGCGCCAGCACCGACAGCATGCGGTCGGTCACCTCTTTTTGAAAACCGTTCATTACCGACAGCACGATGATCAGCGCAGCCACGCCGAGCGCAATGCCGGATACGGAAATGAGGGAAATGAATGAAATGAAGCCGTTACGGCCGCTGCGCTTGCCGCCGCGCGTATAGCGCAGGCCGACCAGCCATTCGTAGGGCAGTTTCTGGGTGATGCTCATGGTGTACGGCCTTGTTTTTCAGGGCCGCAGTGTGCCATACAAGGCGTGCTGGCGACAGGGGCGGTGACGCGGTTATTCATAGCGTAGCGCCTCTGCCGGTTTCACGCGCGAAGCCGACCAGCTCGGGTAAAGCGTCGCCAGGAAGGCCAGCAGTACCGCTACCCCACCGATCCAGCCGACGTCGGCCCAGCGCAGCTCGGACGGAATCTCGCTGATCAGGTACACCTCCTGCGACAAGAATTGCACCTGGAAGCTGCGTTCGATGAAAGGCACGATGATATCGATGTTGAGCGCGACCAGCACACCCAGCCCGACGCCCAGCAGTGCGCCGAGCACGCCAACCAGGGTGCCCTGCACCATGAAGATGGTCATGACCGAGCGCGGCGAGGCCCCCAGCGTGCGCAGGATCGCGATGTCCGACTGCTTGTCGCGCACCGTCATGACCAGCGTCGACACCAGGTTGAACGCCGCTACCGCGACGATCATGGTCAGGATGATGAACATCATGCGCTTTTGCGACTGCACGGCCGCGAACCACATCGCATTGACCTTCGACCAGTCGCGGATGAACAGCTCGCCCGACATGCTCGCCTGCAGCTGGGCCGCAACCGCGGGCGCGCGCTGCATGTCGGCCAGGCGCAGGCGCAATCCGGACGGGGCGCTCAAGCCCGCCAGCTCGCTGGCATCGTCGATATGGGCAAAGGCGAGCGTCGAATCGAATTCGAAATGACCCGCCTCGAAGATGCCCGCCACGGTCAAGGGCCGGGTGCGCGGCATGGTGCCTGCGCCGACTCCCTGGCCATCGGCAGCCGATGACATCAGGAGCGTGATGCGCTCACCCACGCCGACATCCAGCGAAGTTGCCAGGGCGCGCCCGATGATGATGTTGTAAGAGCCCGGCGCAATCACGTCGAAGCGGCCTTCGCGCATGTGCTCCGGCACATCCGAGACGCTCGCCTCCTGGCCCGGGTCAACCCCGCGCAGAAGCACCGGCTTCATCACGCCATCGCTGAGCAGCATGGCCTGGGTCTCGACGAAAGGCGCGGCGGCGCGTACTTCGGGATTGCGCAGCGCTTGCTGGCGCGACGCCTGCCACTGCGGCATCGCGCCGCTGGCGTCGAATACTTCCACATGGGCCAGCACCGAGAGCATGCGGGCGGTGACTTCTTTCTGAAAACCATTCATCACCGACAGCACGATGATCAGCGCGGCCGCGCCCAGCGCAATGCCCGCCACCGATGCCATCGAAATGAAGGAAATAAAGCTGTTGCGCCCGCTGCGCTTGCCCGCGCGGGTGTAACGCAGGCCGACCTGCCACTCGTAGGGCAGCTTGTGGGTGATGCTCATGAAATCCGGTTGTTGGTTTGCCAACCCGACAGTTTGCCAGACATCGGGCCATCATGTCGCAAAAACCTGTAGCAGCCCGCCCGCCAGGGCGGCACCGGTCCATTCGGTGGGCGCGCATATGCCGTAAAATGGCGGCATGTCCCAGATCACGCTCGTTGTTCCGCACCTGCTCCCGCTCCCCGAATTCGCGCCCGACCTGGTACGGGCCTTGACCACGCCCGCGCCGCAGACCCCGATGCTGGCCACGCTGCTGGCCCGCACCGTCGCCCACCGACGCCTTGCGACGGTGGATACCGCGCGCGCCTTGCCGCACGAGCAATGGCTGGCGCGCGCGCTCGGCCTGGCGCCCGATGGGCAGCCAGCCTTTGCCGCCGCCGCCATGCGCGGCTTCGGGCTCGACCCGGAACACGGCACCTGGTTCATTGTCAACCCGGCCCACGTCCAGATCGCCCGCAGCCATTCGATGATGGCCGACCTGCGCCAGCTCGACCTGGACGAGGACGAAAGCCGCGCGCTGTTCGAGACCGCGCGTGCCCTGTGCCAGGAGATCGACCGTCCGCTGCGCTACGGCGACGCCCAGACCTGGTTCCTGCGCGCCGACGACTGGGCGCATATCGACAGCGCTACCCCGGACACCGTGGCCGGCATGGACCTGACCGATTTCGTGCCGCGCGGCGCGCGCGCCCTGGCCTACCGCAAGCTGCAGAACGAAGTCCAGATGGCCTGGCACACCCATCCTGTGAACGCCGCGCGCGAAGCCAGGCGCCTGCCGGGCGTGAATGCCTTCTGGCTGTGGGGCGCGGCGCAAGACAAGGCGCCCATGAACGGCAAGATGGCCAGCATCGGCACGCCGGGCTGGATCGCGGCGCTGGCCGAGCGCCGCCTCGACTCGTTCGACCAGCTCGAGAGCGTGCTGGCGCAGGATGGCCTGCTGGTGGTGGGCCACCTGGCCGAGGCGGCGATTGCCGCCGACTGGGGCGTGTGGCTGCAGCACGTGCTAAACCTGGAAGACAAGCTGTTCGCCCCCTTGCACGCGGCGCTGATGCAGGGTCGCGTCACGCGCCTGCACCTGGTCGCGAGCAGCCGCGACGGCCTTGCCGAATTCACCACCACCGCCATGGCCCAGCGCAAATTCTGGTGCCGGCCGACCCTGGAACGCTTGATTTGAACGCCCCATCGCCTGGCTCCGGCATTGACCGCAGCCCTACCATGACCCGCATCACTACCCGCCCCTGTCCGCTGCGCACTTCCGAGATGCTGCGCCAGGGCGGCGTGCACCCGGTGCTCGCGCGCATCTATGCCGCGCGCGGCCTGCTCGACGTGCGCGAGCTCTCGAGCGAGCTGGCCGCTCTCATTCCACCGGGCGGCCTGCGCCACATCGACGCGGCCGCCAGCTTTTTGGCCGACGCCATCGCCGCCGGCAAGCGCATGACCATCGTCGCCGACTACGACTGCGACGGCGCCACCGCCTGCGCCACCGCACTGCGCGGCCTGCGCATGATGGGCGCGAACGTCGACTACATCGTGCCCGACCGGGTGGTGCACGGCTATGGCCTGACTCCCGAAATCGTCGATCTGGCGGCGCGCGAAAAGTCGCCCGACATCATCGTCACGGTCGACAACGGCATCGCCAGCGTCGAGGGCGTGATCGAAGCCAACCGGCGCGGCATCGACGTGGTGGTCACCGACCATCACCTGCCGGGCGACCTGCTGCCGCCGGCGCGCGTGATCGTCAACCCGAACCAACCCGAGTGCGGCTTCCCGAGCAAGCACCTGGCCGGCGTCGGCGTGGTGTTCTACGTGCTGCTGGCGCTGCGCGCCGAACTACGCCGGCGCGGCGTGTTCGATGCCCAGACCCAGCCGAAACTCGACAGCCTGCTCGACCTGGTGGCGCTGGGCACGGTGGCCGACGTGGTGCGGCTCGACGCCAACAACCGCATCCTGGTCGCACAGGGCATCAAGCGCATGCGCGCGGGGCGCATGCATCCGGGCGTGGCGGCGCTGTTTCGCGTGGCGGGGCGCGAAGGGCGCTCGGCGTCGCCGTTTGACCTGGGCTTTGCGCTCGGCCCGCGCCTGAACGCCGCCGGCCGGCTCGACGACATGTCGCTCGGTATCGAATGCCTGCTCACCGACGACCCGGGCCGCGCCTGGGCGATCGCGCAGCAGCTCAACGACATCAATCTCAAGCGGCGCGAGATCGAAGCCGACATGCAAGATACTGCGCTGCTCCACCTGGACAGCTTCGAACCGGCCAGCTCGAGCACCATCAGCGTGTTCGACGCGGGCTGGCACCAGGGCGTGATCGGCATCGTCGCCTCGCGCCTGAAAGAAAAGTTCTTCCGGCCGACCATCACTTTCGCGCCCGGCAACGAGGGCTGGATCAAGGGCTCGGGCCGCTCGATCCCGGGCTTTCACCTGCGCGACGCGCTCGACCTGGTGTCCAAACGCGTGCCGGGGCTGATCGACAAGTTCGGCGGGCACGCCATGGCGGCCGGCCTGAGCATCCGCGCCGAACACTTCGACACCTTTTCGCAGGCCTTCGAAGCGGTCGGCAGCGCCTGGCTGACCCAGGCCCAGCTCGAGCGCATCGTCGAGACCGACGGCCCGCTCGAAGACGAGTATTACTCGACCCAGTTCATCGAACAGCTCGATGCTCAGGTATGGGGCCAGGGCTTTGCACCACCGGTATTTTGCGACGAGTTCCGCGTGCTCAGCCAGCGCATCCTGAAGGAGCGGCACCTGAAGCTGCAGCTGGAAAAGAACGGCCGCCGTTACGACGCGATCTGGTTCGGGCATACCGCCAGCCTGGCCGATCGCGCGCGGGTGGCATTCCGGCTCGATGCGAACGAATACAACGGCGTCACCAAGGTCCAGCTACTGGTCGAGCACGCGGAATCGGCCTGACGCGGCGCGCTGGCAGGCGCACGCATGACGACTGCCGGTTGCAATTGATTTGGAATCGGAGTATAAAAGGTCCAATTACGGAGGACTTCATGAGCCTAGCCTACTGCTACCCCAAGAGCCGGTTCGAGACAGCGGTACTGGTCGACCTGAACTCGCGCCCCGAGCGCGAACGGCTGTCGCGCTCGGCACTCAAGGGCTTTTTCAAGCTCGCTGCCGCCTGGGGAGTACGCGACGACGACGCGCGCGAGCTGCTCGGCGGCCTGGCATCGTCCTCGTATTACGAATGGAAGAAGAACCCCGACCGGGTGCTCGAAGTCGACCGCATCACCCGCGTGTCCTACCTGCTTGGCATCTACAAGGCCTTGCATATCCTCTATGGCGACAAGCTCGCCGACGAATGGGTGCACCTTCCGAATACCAACCCTGTCTTCGCCGGCCGCACACCGCTGGCCTACATGCTCGGCGGCGGCCTGGTGGCCATGCAGACCGTGCGCAAATTGCTCGACGCACGCCGCGGAGGCCTCTGATCTTGCCGCCGCATAAGCTGACCCAGCTACGCCAGAACGATACCTGCCGCCTGATTCCATCGCGCTTTGCCGATGTCGAAGACTCCGTGCTGGCGCCACTGGCCGAGGACGACGCCATCCTGCGCGACCTGTTCGACCTCGACAACGCCACCAACGAACGCCTGCGCGGCGAATCCGGACTACTGCCCGGCATCGGAATGGACGAGCTGGTATTTGGCGTTCCGAACTTTCGCATCATCAATGCGGCCTATACCTATGCGCGTCCCGAAGGCAGCCGCTTCAATGACGGCGAGCGCGGCGCCTGGTACTGCGCGTTCGCAGCCGAGACGGCGCTGGCCGAAGTCATCTTCCACAAGACGGTCGAATACCACGAGATCGGACGGTTCGACGACAGTGTCAGTTACCAGTGCCTGCTGGCCGACTTCAGCGCGGGCTTTCACGACTTGCGCGATGCCGATACCTACCGTGCCTGCCTCGACCCGAACAGCTATATTGCTTCGCAAGCCCTGGCCAACCGCCTGCTCGACGGCGGCTCGATGGGCATCATCTACCCGAGCGTGCGCCATCCGGGTGGCACCAACCTGGCGTGCTTTCGCCCGGCATTGGTGGGCAATGTACGCAAGGCGCAGACCTATCGGTTAACATGGACGGGTACACCGCAACCGGCGGTCCAGATTACCTGACAAAGCAAGAACGCATGAAGACGAACCCAGACAAAGACACCGAGCTGCACGACAAGATCAATCGCGAAACCGGCCGCGTGAAATGGCGCGAGCTCGATCGCCATTTTGCCAGCGGCTCGGTGATCTACGTGAGCCAGGCGCTGGACCTGATCGAGGTAGCGCTACGGGTGGCGCATGACGACAAGGCGAGCATCCTGGCGTGGATGCAGGCCGGCACGGTGGCCAAGGTAAGCGACCAGCAGGCGCAGGCCTGGACCGATTCCGACGCTACCGTGTGGGCCTCGGTGGTGAGCCCGTTCGTGCTGGTGCAGGCCGAGAAGACGGCGCTGCATTAACCGAATTGCCGGCTCGACGACCAGCAGTATCGGCCTGTCGCGCAGTCATGCAGTCATGCAGTCGTGCAGCAGAGTGCCTAACGCTTGCCTTCCGAGCGATGCGTCAATGCATGCGCAGCCCTGCGCATCAATTGAGCCGCACGCTGCGGGTCGGGTTCCAGCAGGGCCAGCTGCTGCCAGGCTTCCGGATAATCCAGCTCGGCCGCTGCCTCGAGCCAGCGCCGCGCCGCCGCTTCGTCGCGCACGCCGCCCTTGCCTTCGCCCTCGAGCAGCATGTTGGCCAGCAAGAACATCGCTTCGGGCATGCCGCGCGCCGCCGCCACGCCCAGCCAATGCAGCGCCAGCGCCGGATCGCCGCTGCGGTGCACCAAAGCACGCTGGAAAGCGATATCGACCTCGTCGCCATGCTGCGCCATCGCGGGATGCACCAGCAGCGCGGCCGCCAGCGTCATTACCAGTATCCGCTTCATTTCGACAGGTCCAGCGCGTACAGCGCCGTGCCCTTGCCGCGGCCGTCGTCCGCCGCCAGCTGCGACACATGCTGCAGCCCGGCCTCGTGCGCCAGCTTGAGCATCCCCGGCGCCGCGTGAAACACCACCGGACCTGCCGTCTGCACCCGGGCAAAGCGCCAGCTGCGCGCGGAACCGTTGGCCGCGCGCGTGAGCTTTTTCACGCTGCGCACATAATTGATCAACACCTCGCGGTTGTTGTCGGGCGAGGCGATCACGGTACGGCTGCCATCGAGGCCGGGAAAATTGCCGCCGCCGCTGGCCCGGTAGTTATTGGTCGCGACCAGGAATTCCTGCCCGGCCGCCACCGGCTTGCCGCGCCAGGTCAGCTTGCCAATGCGCTGGCCTGGCGCGCGGGTCACGTCGATCTCGTACGACACCTCGTGCGAGGTAATCGTATCGAAGTTATAGCTTGGCACCGCCAAATTGACCAGCAGCTGCGCTTCGGGCTTGGTGGGATCGATGGTATTGAAACGCTGCGCCGCCTTTTCCAGCCAGGCGGTGAGCTCGGCGCCATTGACCTTCACGGCATACAGCGCGTTCGGATACAGGTACAGGTCGGCCGCGTTGTTCAGCGCCAGGTTGCCCGGTTTGACGTCGGTGTAGTCGAGCGCGCCGGCCACGCCACTCTTGAACGGCGCCGACACCGACAGCACCGGCAAGTGCTTGTATTGCGGCAGGTTGGCGGCGACGAAGCTGGCGACGTAGGCGGCCTGCGCCTGGTTGACCACCTCGATCGCCGAACCGTCGCCAACGTCGGCGAAATAGCTCGACATGCGAAAATCGGTCGTGCCCACCGGCGTCTGTACATAGTCGATGGTCGCCTCGTGTTCTTTTCTTACCAATGCCATCAGCGTGGGGTCGGGGTCGACGAAAGCCTTGCCCCCAAGCTGCGCCGCGCGCGCCTGGACCACGGTTTTCTCTTTTTCGACGGACCAGCGCTTGCCGTCATGCTTCAGGTGCAGCTGGATCACGCCCAGGTGTTTGCCCCACAGGCTGGCCATCACCGTCGGCACGCCATGTACCAGGCCCCTGGCCTTGTCCACGCCCGGCAGGTCAAATTGCGGCACTGTGCTGGCGGGGTTCGGGAACAACTGATGTGCATGCCCGAGCAGCATGGCGTCGATGCCGCCTACCTGCGCCAGGTGCCAGTTGGCGTTTTCCATCGCCGGCGTGTATGGGCCGGCGTCGAGGCCGCCGTGCGAGATGGCCACCACCAGGTCGGCGCCCTTGCGGCGCATCTCGGGAATGTACTTCCGGGCCGCCTCGCGCACCCCGGTGGTGTAGACGCGGCCTTCCAGCCAGCGCTTGTCCCAGGACATGATGGACGGCGGCGTAAAGCCAATGATCCCCACCCGCGCCAGGGCCTTCACCGGCTTGCCGTTCGCATCGATGCCGCTGAGCTGCTTGTCGATGATGGCGTAGGGACTGAACAAGGGCTTCTTGGTTTGCAGGCTGTAGACATTGGCCAGCACCATGGGAAAGCCGGGACCAGCGCAGCGTTTCGCCGGCTGCACGCCGGCCACCTGGAAGCGGCTGCCGGTCACCTGGTTGAGGAAACTTAGCCCGTAATTGAATTCATGGTTACCCACCCCCGCCCCGTCGTAGCGCAGCCGGTTCATGATCTTGTAGATGCCCAGCGTCTCGCCACAGCCCAGCGGCTTGACCAGCGCCTGGTAGTCGGCCAGCGCGTTGCCCTGGATCGTGTCGCCGTTGTCGAGCAATAGCGTGTTGGCGAATTCCCTGCGCGCCTGGTGAATCAGCGTGGCGGTGCGGTCCATGCCAAGCGAAGGCTCGGCCACCAGCTTGTAATAGTCGTAGCCAACCACGTTGGCGTGCAGGTCGGTAGTCTCGAGCAAGGCCAGTGTCGCGCTAGTGCCGGCGGCAGGCCGGGCCGCGACAGCCGGGGCGCCGATGAGCATCGCGGTATACCCGAGGCAGGCGAGGCAGATTTGATAACGCAGGAGCTTGGCCATGTCGGAATGTGGGCGGAAACATTGGAATGATGCGGCGATGATAAGGCAGCGCTGCCCCGCAGGGCAAGCAGTGCGGCCGGCGGCGCAGCAGGGTGCAGGTCCTGGGGTATAATCGAAGGTTCGATTCAAACCACTCACGAGACTGCCAAGATCATGGAAGCTGAACGCATCAACGCCATTTCCGCCCTCCTCAACGACCTGACCGGTCGTGAGGACGAACTTCGGAGGTATCTTTGACTTCGATCGGAAGTCCGAGAAGCTAGAGCAAGTCAACGAAGAACTCGAAGATCCAACCGTCTGGAACGACCAGAAGCGGGCACTGGATCTCGGCAAAGAGAAAAAAGCCCTCGAAGGCGTCGTGCACACGCTTGAAAAAGCCAGGGCCGACCTCGCCGACGCGCTGGATCTGTTTGGCATGGCGCGCGAAGAAGGCGACGACGACACCATCGAAGCGGTGAGCAGCGATGTCGATGCGATCGCGGCTGTCATCGAGCAGATGGAATTTCGCCGCATGTTCGGCAACCCGATGGACCATGCGAACTGCTTCATCGACATCCAGGCCGGCGCCGGCGGCACCGAGGCCCAGGATTGGGCGTCGATGCTGCTGCGCCAGTACTTGCGCTATTGCGAGCGCAAGGGCTTCAAGGCCGAGATCCTGGAGCAGTCCGACGGTGAAATCGCCGGCATCAAGACCGCGACCATCAAGGTCGATGGCGAATATGCCTATGGCCACCTGCGTACCGAGACCGGCGTGCATCGCCTGGTGCGCAAGTCGCCGTTCGACTCGGCCAACGGCCGCCACACCTCGTTTACCTCGCTGTTCGTGTATCCGGAAGTGGACGATTCGATCGAGATCGAGATCAATCCGGCCGATGTGCGCATCGACACCTACCGCGCGTCCGGCGCCGGTGGCCAGCACATCAACAAGACCGACTCCGCGGTGCGCCTGACGCACGCTCCGTCAGGCATCGTGGTGCAGTGCCAGAATGACCGTTCGCAGCACCGCAACAAGGCCGAAGCCTGGGACATGCTGCGTGCCAAGCTGTACGAACTGGAGATGCGCAACCGCATGAGCGAGCAACAGAAACTGGAAGACTCCAAGACCGACGTCGGCTGGGGCCACCAGATCCGCTCGTACGTGCTGGACCAGTCGCGCATCAAGGACTTGCGTACCGGTTTCGAGACCGGCAACACCAAGAACGTGCTCGACGGCGACCTGGACGACTTCATTTCGGCCTCGCTCAAGCAGGGCGTCGGCGCATGACCCAGGCCAGACGCGCCTTCGTGTTCGACATGGACGGCACCATCGTCGACAACATGGACTTTCATACGAAGTCGTGGATCACCTTCTTCGAGCGGCGCGGCCAGGCGATCGATGCGGACGAGTTCTTCCGCACCACCGCCGGCCGCCAGGGCCAGGAGATCATCCGCGCGGCCCTGGGCGAGCACCTGGGCGACGACGAAGTCGCGCTGCTCAACCACGAGAAGGAGTCGGTCTACCGCGAGATCTATGCCCCGCATCGCAAGACGGTAGGCGGCTTTGACGCGCTGGTCGTGCGCGCGCAGGCAGACGGGATCGCGCTGGCAGTAGCTACTGCGGCGCCCCCGGCCAACATCGAGTTCACCCTCGATGGCCTGGACTTGCGGCGCCATTTCGGGGTGGTCGTCGGCGCCGCCGATGTCGCCCGCGGCAAGCCGCATCCGGACGTGTTCCTGAAGGCGGCCGAACTGTGCGGCGTCGCGCCGGAACACTGCATCGTGTTTGAGGACGCGCCGCTGGGCGTGGAAGCGGCGCGCCGCGCAGGCATGCGCTGCGTGGTGCTGACAACTACCTTGCCGGCAGCGAGCTTCGCCGGATTCGACAACGTCATTGCGATCGCCAACGATTTTTCCGAGCTGTCTCCCGAACTGCTCGGCTTTTCAACAAGAACTACACTCCCATCATGACTACGGAAAACCAAGAACAGGCGCCGGCATCGGCGTTTGACGAGAACAAGATCATGGCCGAGCGCCGCGCCAAACTGGCCGCCATCCGCCAGCAAGGCATCGCCTTCCCGAACGACTTTGTTCCGCAGCACAAGGCTGCCGACCTGGTGGCCAGCTACCAGGACAAGACCCGCGAAGAGCTCGAAGCCGAGCCGGTGCCGGTGGTGCTGGCCGGGCGCATGATGCTGCGCCGCGAAGCCGGCAAGAAGGCCGCCTTCGCAACCCTGCAGGACAGCTCGGGGCCGACGGCCAGCGGCCGGATCCAGATCTATGTCACGCTCGACTCCGCCGGCATCGATGCCATGGACGCGCTGCGCAGCTACGACCTGGGTGACATCCTGGGTATCGAAGGCACGCTGTTCAAGACCAAGGTCGACGAACTCACCGTCAAGGTCAGCAAGCTGCGCCTGGTCGCCAAGTCGCTGCGCCCGCTGCCGGACAAGTTCCACGGCCTGGCCGACCAGGAAACCAAGTACCGCCAGCGCTACGTCGACCTGATCATGAACGAAGACACGCGCCGCACCTTCAAGGCGCGTACCGCCGCGATGTCCTCGATGCGCCGCTTCATGGAAGAACACGGCTTCATGGAAGTCGAAACCCCGATGCTGCACCCGATCCCGGGCGGCGCCGCGGCCAAGCCTTTCGTTACCCACCACAATGCGCTCGACATGGAAATGTACCTGCGCATCGCGCCTGAGCTCTACCTCAAGCGGCTGGTGGTGGGCGGCTTCGATCGGGTGTTCGAAGTCAACCGCAACTTCCGCAACGAAGGTGTCTCGGTCCGTCACAATCCAGAATTCACGATGATGGAATTCTATGCGGCCTATACCGACTACAAGTGGATCATGAATTTCACCGAACAGGTGATCCGCCAGGCCGCCATCGATTCCAACGGCAGCGCGGTGCTCAGTTACGGTGGCCGCGAACTCGACCTGTCCAAGCCTTTCCAGCGCCTGACCATCGTCGAAGCGATCGACAAGTACGCGCCGGGCTACACCCCGGAGCAGCTCAACGATCCCGAGTTCATCAAGCTCGAGCTCAAGAAGTTCGGCGTCAAGCCCTTCGCCACTGCCGGCCTGGGATCGCTGCAGCTGTCGCTGTTCGAGGAAACCGCCGAAGCCCTGCTGTGGGAACCGACCTTCATCATCGACTACCCGGTCGAAGTCTCGCCGCTGGCGCGCGCCTCGGATGCACGTGAAGGGATCACCGAACGCTTCGAGCTGTTCATGGTCGGCCGCGAAATCGCCAATGGCTTCTCGGAGCTGAACGACCCTGAAGACCAGGCTGCGCGCTTCCTGTCGCAGGTGGCCGCCAAGGACGCGGGCGACGAAGAAGCGATGTTCTACGATGCCGACTACATCCGCGCGCTCGAATACGGCATGCCGCCGGCCGGTGGCTGCGGCATCGGGATCGACCGCCTGATGATGCTGATCACCGATTCGCCGAACATCCGCGACGTGCTGCTGTTCCCGCATCTGCGCAAGGAAGACTAAGCGTCGAGCCGCGCACGCGGCTTGACGGTACAAGAAAGGCGGCCTCGCGCAAGCGTGGCCGCCTTTCTTGTTTCGCGCCTGTCAGGCGCGGTTCGGGATGCCTACTGCACGACCGTGTAGCACGGCGTGTACGCCTTGCCCGGCAACTTCATGCGGCTCTGCTCCACGAACGACGTCAGCAGCGCGTCCATCGGCCCCATGATCGCGCTTTCTCCCTGGATCTCGTACTTGCCGTGCTGTTCGATCGCGCGGATGCCCTCTTCCTTGACGTTGCCGGCAACGATGCCGGAGAACGCGCGCCGCAGATTGGCGGCCAGGACGTGTGCATCCTGGTCGCGGTGCAGCTTCAGGTTGCGCATGTTCTCGTGGGTCGGCCGGAACGGCTTCTGGAATTCGGCATCGATCTTGAGACGCCAGTTGAAATAATAGGCATCGCTGTGGTCTTTGCGGAAGGCGCGCACTTGCCCGATCCCGGCCGCCATCTCCCGCGCCACCATATCCGGATCGTCGATGATGATCTTGTAGCGCCGCTGCGCCGCCGCTCCCAGCGTCAGGCCGATGAACTGGTCGATCTGGTCGAAATAGGCACGCGAAGTTGCAGGACCGGTAAAAATCAGTGGGAACGGCATTTCGGCGTTGTCCGGATGCAGCAGGATACCTAGGATATAGAGAATTTCTTCGGCGGTACCGGCGCCGCCCGGGAACACGATGATGCCATGCCCGGTGCGCACGAAGGCTTCGAGACGTTTCTCGATATCCGGCATGATGACCAGGTCGTTGACGATCGGATTGGGCGATTCGGCCGCGATAATCCCCGGCTCGGAAATACCCAGGTAACGGCCACCTTTCATGCGCTGCTTGGAGTGACCGATAGCCGCGCCCTTCATGGGGCCTTTCATGGCGCCCGGGCCACAGCCGGTGCAGATATCGAGCTCGCGCAAGCCGAGCGCATAGCCGACTTCCTTGGTGTAGTTGTATTCGGTGCGGCTGATCGAATGGCCGCCCCAGCATACGACCAGGTTCGGACTGCGCTGCGGCTGCAGGATATTCGCATTGCGCAGGATATGGAACACGGCATCGGTGATGCCTTCCGGATTATTCAGGTCGAAGCGCGGGCTCTCGGTGACTTCGAAATGGACATACACGATATCGCGCAGCACCGCGAACAGGTGTTCGTGGATACCGCGGATCATCTTGCCATCGACGAAGGCCAGGCCGGGCGCGCCGCGCAGGTCGAGCTTGATGCCGCGTTCGCGTTGCAGGATGCTGATCTCGAAATCGCGATAGCGCTCCATCAACTCCTTGCCGTCGTCGATCGAGCTGCCGCTATTGAGCACCGCGAGGGCGCATTTGCGGAAAATGTCGTACAGGCCTGCCTTGCTGGTATCCAAAAGCTTGCTGACTTCGGCTTTCGACAATACTTCGAGGCGGCCTTCCGGCGAAATAAGAATATCGACTACTTCATGGGTCATGGTTTTATTTTCCCTATCTAGCGGTGTGACGGTGTGGCCTGTTACCAATATACGCCAAAGTCGGGGGTTATGCGCCCCGCTACAGGCATGCGCACGGAGCCCGGCGGGGCTGGCCGCGCCTGCCGACACTGTCAATACCACATCGGCAAAAAGTTCGCTGGCGATGACCGATTTACACTAGAATGCGTGCCAGTTGGAATTTTCGGACATCCGATCGCTCCAGTAAAAAAACAGTCTATTCAGATAACCATTTCGGGAGGACCCGCATGAGCGGTGCAGCTGCGACACCTGGCGACAAGGCCATTCCAGAGTTCAAACAGATCATGGGCCATCCGGCGCCATTGTGGATGCTGTTCATGACGGAGTTCTGGGAGCGCTTCGCGTTCTACGGCATCCGTTGGGCCCTCGTGCTCTACATCGTTGCCCAGTTCTATGGCGGCGACTCGGTCGGCCAGGCCGACGCCAACCTGACCTATGGTTCCTACCTCGCGCTGGTGTATGCCGGCGCCGTCTTTGGCGGCTATGTCGCCGACCGCGTCATCGGCTACCAGCGCTCGATCATTGTCGGCGCGGTCTTCATGGCCGCCGGCCTGTTCATGATTACCCTGCCAGACCAGGAGATCTTCAAGCTCGGCCTGGCCACGATCATCGTCGGCAACGGCATGTTCAAGCCGAACATCTCGGCCATGGTGGGCCAGCTGTATTCGCTGCACGATACCCGCCGCGATTCCGGCTTCACCATCTTCTACATGGGCATCAACGCCGGCGCCTTCTTTGCGCCGATCATCACCGGCGAACTGGCCGAGCGCCTCAGCGATGGCGCGGTCCCGGCCTACAAGGCCGTGTTCTTCGCCGCCGGCATCGGCATGCTGCTGGCGCTGGTGTGGTTCTATGTTGGCCGCAAGCAGCTCAAGGGTATCGGCGCGCCGGTCGGCGAACTGGCCAGCCCGAAGCGCCTGATCGGCGTGATCGTCGGCTCGCTGGTCGTGATCCCGATTGTGTACCTGCTGCTGCGCCTGGGCGCGGGCACGCTGCAGATCCTGCTGTCGGTCATGTTCGTGATCCTGGCGCTGATGCTGATCATCGAGGGCGTGCGCGAAGGCAAGGTATCGCGCGACAAGACCATCGCAATGATGATCATCTTCTTCTTTAACATTCTGTTCTGGTGCTTCTTCGAGCAGGCCGGCAGCTCGTTCACCTTCCTGGCCGACCAGATCGTCAACCGCAATATCTTCGGCTGGGAAATGCCAGTCGCGTATTTCCAGTCGGTGAATGCGGTAGCCATCATCGTGTTCGCACCGATTATCGCTGCCGTCTGGGTCATGCTGGGCCGGCGCAACGTCAATCCATCGATTCCGCGCAAATTCGGCCTGGGCATCATCATCAACGGCCTGGCTTTCGGCCTGCTGATGTACGCGCTGTCGCAGCTGATCGACCCGATCGGCCAGATCCCGGCGTGGACCCTGCTGGCGGTGTACACGATCCAGTCGATCGGTGAGCTGTGCCTGTCGCCGATCGGCCTGTCGATGGTCACCAAGCTGGCACCAACCCGCCTGGTCGGCCTGGGCATGGGCGGCTGGTTCCTGTCGACCGGTATCGGCAACAACCTGTCGGGCATCTTCGCCTCGCACGTCTCGGGCAGCTCCGGCATGTCAGTAGCCTCGGCGCTGGACGGCTACACCTCGGGCTTCTGGATTCTGCTGGTGGGCGGCGTGCTGCTGTTCCTGCTCGCACCGCTGATCCAGAAACTGATGCACGGCGTGAAATAAGCGTCTCGCGCACCAATCAAAACGGCGGTCCTTTGGGGCCGCCGTTTTTTATTGGTGCGTTACGGGTGCGTTAGGCGTACGCTCCCGGTATCGGGCGGGCCGTCCTTGCCACGCGGCTGCAACGCCTGACAGGCACTGCGCCAGCTTGCGCCGCACCGCGAGGCGCCGCCTGGGGCGAGGGCGCGATGAAAAAATGGCCCGGAGATCCGGGCCATTTTCACTTAACGCCTGGCTTTCTCGCGCGCTACCCAATACAGCACAATGATAATCAGCGCATACGGAATCAAGGTCAGCACGTTCGCGCTGTCTCCCGCGAAGAACGGGTTGGATGCCTCGGCCCACTCGACCATGGTGCTGTCGAAGTCGGTCAGCACGCCGGCCGTGATGGCGATAATGATGCCAGCCAGCGCGCCGCCGGCGATATAGCCCGACGCCAGCAGCGTGCCGGAGCTGCGGTCGCCCGCGGCCTGCCGTTCTTCTTCATTGAATTTCTGGTATTGCGGCAGCTTGCGGTTGCCGCGGTCGGCCAGCCAGCGCACCGTGCCGCCGACCGCGATCGGCAGCGTCGAGATCAGCGGCAGGTAGACGCCGACCGAAAACGCCAGCGCATGCACGCCGGCCATCTCCAGCACCACCGAGATCATCACGCCGAACAGCACCAGCGTCCATGGCAATTCCTGGTCGAGAATGCCCTTGATGATGTACGACATCAGCACCGCCTTCGGCGCATCGTATTTCTTTACCTCGGTACCGTCCGGACGGGTCTTGTGGGTGCCGTTGATGCCCGGGTCGACCAGGTAGGCCAGCTGTCCCTCGTTAGTTACCAGGTATTTGCCAGCCGGGCCGCCGACGGTGTCGCGTTTTTGCCAGACCTTGTAGGTATTGGCGTCGGTTGCCGCCTGCGGGCCTTGCAGCTGAGCGGTCTCGGTCAGCGTCGATGCGTCGACGCTCAGCCCAGGTGCGACCTGGGCCGCCGGCACATAGACCGTGCCCGCGTCATTGAGCTTGAGCAGGATCGGCCCCAGTACCAATGCCGAGGCAAATGCGCCGCACAGGATCGCGTATTGCTGCATGCGTGGCGTGGAGCCGACCAGGTAGCCGGTCTTGAGGTCTTGCGAGGTGGTGCCGGCATTGCTGGCGGCGATGCAGACGATCGCGCCGACCGACAGCGCGGTGACGTAATACTGGCCGCCGGTCCATCCCATCAGCAGAAAGATCAGGCAGGTAAACAGCAGCGTTGCCACCGCCATCCCCGAGATCGGGTTCGACGACGAGCCGACCTCGCCGGTCAGGCGCGAGGACACGGTAGCGAACAGGAAGCCGAACACCAGGATCAGCAGCGCGCCGAGCAGGTTCATATGCAGGGGAGTAGCCACCGTGATGATGGCGATGATGGCCAGGCAGCCGATGACTACCCATTTGAGTGGAATATCCTGGTCGGTGCGCAGGGATGGGCCGCTGGCCGCGGCGGCGACCTTGCCCCGACCCAGGCCAGCCAGGCCGCCGGTGAGGCCTTTCCAGATGGTCGGCATCGAGCGCGCCAGCGAGATCAGGCCGCCCGCTGCCACCGCGCCGGCACCGATGTACAGTACATAGGCGTTACGAATGTCGTCCGGGCCCATGTCGCGGATCAGGATCGTTCCCGGCGACAGCGGCACGGTCAGCAGCTCGCCGAAGAATCTGATCATCGGTATCATCAGGAGATAGGACAGCACGCCGCCTGCCGCCATGGTGAAGGCGATGCGTGGGCCGATGATGTAGCCGACGCCCAGCAGTTCCGGCGAGACTTCGGCGCCGGCCGACCCGCCCCGCAGCGGCGCGGAAAATTCAAAGTTGACGTAGTCGCGCCAGCCCTTGAACGACACGCTCAGCGTCTTGTACAGCAGGCCGATGCCGAAGCCGCCGAAGATGATCATGGCGCGCCGCTTGGCGTCGCGCGCGGCGTCCGAGCCGGCTTCGCGCACTTCGCCGGCGGCTGCGCGCGAGGTTTCGGTGGCGGCGGCCTTGAGCACTTCGGCGCAGGCGGTACCTTCCGGATATTTCAGCTCGCGGTGGGCGTCCACGATCATGGTGCGGCGCATCGGGATCATCATCAGGATGCCCAGCAGGCCACCGAGCACGCCCACCAGCATCACGCGCGAAATCTCCAGGTCGAAGCCAAGGATCAGGATCGCCGGCATTGTCACCCCCAGGCCAAAGGCAAGCGATTCGCCGGCGGAACCGGCGGTCTGGGTGATGCTGTTTTCCAGGATGGTCGACTCGCGCGCGCCAAATTTCCTGGCGGTGTGGAACAGCGTGATCGCGATGACGGCCACCGGAATCGAGGCGCTGACGGTCAGGCCGACCTTCAGTACCAGGTAGAGCGACGAAGCGCCGAATATCATGCCAAGCACCACGCCCATGAGCAGGGCGCGCAGCGTCATTTCGGGCAGTTGCGCGTCGGCTGGAATATAGGGTTTGAATGTGGCTGTTGCGTGATCGGGCGGTGGATCGTAAGGCATGGGCTTCCTTCGGAATACAGTCTTGGGAGGGGCTGAATCCGTGACTATCGCACATGCCGAAATGGAATGAAAGCGCGGCATCGCCCGAATGCAGGGGTAGAATCGGCATTCGCGGCCATTGGCAGTATCGGCCTTATCATGAGAGCAAAGCAGTGAGCAAGCATCCGACCCCGCATCGCGCAAGCCGGCGCCACCCTGCCCGCGGTTTCGTGCGCCAGGCTTTTCTCATGCTCCTGGCTGCGATCGTGCTGTTCGGCGCCGGCGCCCTGGTCTACCTGATGTCGGCGATCTTGCCGAAGCTGCCCCGAATCGACGCCGTCACCGACTACCGGCCCAAGATTCCCTTGCGTATCTACACCGCCGACCAGGTCCTGATCGGTGAGTTCGGCGTCGAGCACCGTGAGTTCGTGCCGATCGCGAATATCCCTCCCATGATGAAAACAGCGCTGCTGGCAATCGAGGACGCGCGCTTCTACGAGCACGGTGGCATCGACTGGAGGCGTGCGGCCGGCGCGGCCAGATCGAACCTGCGCGGCGGCTTCCGCCAGGGGGCCTCGACCATCACCATGCAGGTGGCGCGCAATTTTTTCCTGTCGCGCGAGAAGCGCATCTCGCGCAAGCTCACCGAAATCGCCCTCGCCTACCGGATCGAGGACGCCCTCACCAAGGACCAGATCCTCGAGCTGTACATGAACCAGGTCTTCCTGGGTAACCGCTCCTACGGGTTTTCGAGCGCGGCGCGCAGCTATTTCGGCAAATCGCTGGACGAATTGAGCCTGGCCGAGATGGCCATGCTGGCCGGCCTGCCGCAGAACCCGTCGCGCCAGAACCCGGTGGTCAACCCGGAACGCGCGCGCTTGCGCCAGCATGCGGTGCTGGAACGTCTATACCTACTGGGCGACATTACCGAAAGCAGTTACCGCAAGGCGCTCGACGAACCCCTGCGCATCCGGCGCGGCCGCCCGGATTTAGACACCAGGGCCGACTATGTGGCCGAACTGGCGCGCCAGGCCGTGTTCGCCCAGTTCGGCGAGCAGGCCTACGAGCGCGGCCTTGTCGTGATCACCACCATCTTCAAGGCACAGCAGGATGCGGCCTACGAGGCGGTGCGCCGCAATGTGCTCGACTACGACCAGCGCCACGGCTACCGCGGCCCGGAGGCGCGCATCGACCTGCCGCAGCAGCCGGCCGAACGCAACCAGGCCATCGCCGACGCGCTGCAGAAACGCCCGGCCAGCGACGGCCTGGTGCCGGCATTGGTGTTGGCTGCTTCCGCCACAACGGTGCGCGTCGCAACCCTGGCCGGCGAGGAGATCACGATCGAGGGCGCCGGCCTGAAGTTCGCGGCACGCGCGCTGGCGCCGGGGGCCAGGCAAGCCCTTGCTCTCACCCCGGGCGCGGTGATTCGCATCAGCAGGCGCGCACAGCATGCCTGGGCAATCGTCCAGGTGCCGCAGGTGGCCGCCGCGTTTGTCGCCATCGATGCCGACACCGGCGCCTACCATGCGCTGGTCGGCGGTTTCGACTACAACCTGCAAAAGTTCAACCATGTGACCCAGGCCTGGCGCCAGCCAGGTTCCGCGATCAAGCCCTTCGTGTACGCGGCAGCGCTCGACAAGGGGTATTCGCCGGGCACCCGCATCCTCGACGCACCGCTCGACATGCCGGGCGAAAATGCCGGCGCCACTTGGTCGCCGCAGAATGACGATGGCGTCTATAGCGGGCCAATTACCATGCGCCATTCGCTGGCCCATTCCAAGAACGTCACCACCGTGCGCCTGCAGCGCGCCATCGGGGTGCACTACACGCACGATTTCCTGGGCCGCTTCGGCTTCGATCCGGCGCGCCACGCCAGCAACCTGACCCTGGCCCTGGGCACCGGAGCGGTGACTCCGCTGCAGCTGGCAGGCGCCTATGCGGTGTTCGCCAACGGCGGCTACCGGGTCAAGCCCTACCTGATTGCGCAGATTCGCGACGGCAACGGCAGCGTCATCCTGGAACACCGGCCGCAGCCGGCCAGTCAGGACAGCGAGCGGGTGCTGGACGCGCGCAATGCCTTTATCATCGACACCATGCTGCGCGACGTGACCCGCTACGGCACCGGCGCCGCCTCGGTGCAGAAACTGGGTCGCAACGATATCGCCGGCAAGACCGGCACCACCAGCGACGCCTTCGATGGCTGGTTCGCCGGCTATGGCGGCAAGGTGGTGGCGGTGGCCTGGATGGGCTATGACGAACCGCGTTCGCTGGGGCGGCGCGAGTTCGGCGCCACCCTGGCGCTGCCGATCTGGATCGACTATATGCGCGTCGCGCTGGCGCCACGGCCGCCAGCAGCCGCACCAGTGGAACCCGCGGGCGTGATGCGCGAAGACGACGACTGGATCTATGCCGAGTTCGCGCAACGCCCCGACCTGCGCGTCATCGACATCGAGCCGGCGCCAGAAGACACGGCGCTTTCCGGGGACGCCGACGAGGCCGACGAGCCGGACGCGGCGTGGGCACCGCACGCTCCTGTTGCGGTGCCGCCACCGCCGGCGCCGTCACCGCTGTTCTAAGCTTAGTGAGGCTGGCTTGGCCCGATAGCTTGTTATTCCCAGGCCTCGATGATCCAGTCGCACAGCTTGCCGTTGGCCTGGCGCGGCAGCGCTGGGCCAAACGAATACGCTGCCGGGCATTCGGGCGTGGACAGCCGCTGGGCCATCCATTCGCCCAGTCCGGCACGCAGGCTGGCCATGTCGCCCGTCGAGCTGGCATGCGTCACCACAAAGGCCTTCAGCCGCTGGCCTTCGTCCGCACGCATCAGGCGCACGGCCGCTTGCGCGACCTGCGGATGCATGCCCAGCACCTCTGCCACATAGCCCGGGTAGACATTGGTGCCGCCCACCTGCACCGCATGATCGATCCGGCCGGCTGGACGAAAGCGCCCGGGCGTGGACCAGACCAGGCTGTCCTGCAGCGGATAAGAGCGGCGGCTGCCGTCGGCGCAGCGGCGCGTCAGTACGGCAGGGCCCGGCGAGGCGCCCGCTGCTCGTTTGGGCTCCGCTCCGGCTTCCCAGTAGGGAAACAATCGGTAATCCTCGTCCGGGCTGTCGCGCCAGCCGACGCCAGCCGTCTCCGAACTGCCATACACCTGAACCAGGCGCGCGACGCCCGCCGCCGCGACCGCGTTGGCCACGTCGGCCGGGCACGGCGCGGTCGAGCTCACGCCCACCACGTCGTCGGGCAGGTGGGTGGCTGCCGCCGCAAAGGCACGCCAGAAATCGGGATGGCCGATCACCAGGTCTCCCGGGCGCAGCTGCCGGGCCACGGCCCCGGGCGACTCGGCGCGCAGGTCGGCCACGGTGGCCAACTCGATGTCGCCGTCGAGCCCGGGTTCCAGTCCGAGTGCACGCGGCAGCAAGACCGAAAATAGAAAACCGTAAATATGGTGCGACGGCACCATACTCAATATGCGGCGCGTCCCGGGAAACAGGCGCGCCAGTGCGACGCTCTCCTGCCATAACTCGGCGAGCGCATGGCGACAGGTCTTGGGCGCCCCCGAACTGCCGGAAGTGCGGAAATTGACAAGCTCGGCCCCACCCTCGAGCCCGGCCGCAACGGCGTCGGCCCAGGCCCCCAGGCGCGGATGCGCCAGCACGCGCTCCTGGCCAATGCAGCCGATCGAGAGCATCTGCTCCAAGACGCTGGCCAGTCCCAGCAGCTCGAGCGAATCTGCACCGAGATCGGAGGCCAGGTCGAGATCGGCGGACCAGGGCATGCGGCGGCGGGGCAGGCCGGGCCGCATCAAGGCCAGCTCGGCGGCCAGCAGGTCGGCGACCACCCGTAGCAAAGTAGCACGGTCGCGCCACCACGGCGCAGGAATGGCATCCAGTGCATTGATCTCGGTAATTGGTATCATGGCGCACATGGTAGTCGAAGGCTGACGCGCGTGCACCCTGCCCCGGCCTGCTAACTGGGTCGCTGGTCTGGCTGGCAATGTGAAAACAGACAATGCACCGTGTCAGTACCCGGCCCTTTTATTGACAAGGAGCATGCACTGTGCCATCATCAATTTCCTCAAATCAACAATCTCACTGGAGCTTGCAATGAATCCAGCGACCACGTCGTTTTCGGCCGCGGACCTGGCCCTGCAGCTCGAAAAATGCACATCTGAACAGCTCGATCAGCTCGATTTTGGCGTGATTGGCTTCGATGCCGACACCAATGTTCAGCGTTATAACGCCTTTGAATCGGAGGCCGCGGGGCTCTCGCCGCAACGTGTGCTGGGCCAGCCCTTGTTTACCAATGTCGCGCCCTGCCTGAATAATTTCATGGTCGCGCAGCGCTTCGAAGACGCCGCCGACGATGGCGCGACGCTGGACGACACCATCGATTACGTGCTGACCCTGCGCATGCGCCCGGTGAAAGTCAAGCTGCGCTTGCTGGCCGCGCCCGGCAGCAGCACCAGCTACGTACTCGTGCAGCGCCAAGTGCGCTAAGCCCCATGCGCTCCCACCTGGACGGTTCGGAACACGACTTGGTCGATGAGACAGCGCAGCTGCGCGCCGAGCACGAAGCGCTGATTCAATTTCTCTACCTGGCACCGGTGGGCTTGGTGCAGGCCGACCTCGATGGCGTCATCGCCATGATGAACCCGATTTCGGCCCAGCTGCTGATGCCGCTATCGCGTGACGGCGGGCTCGATAACCTGTTTACCGCGCTGGAAAGCATCGCACCGGAGCTGCGGCACCTGTGCGCCAGCTTCGACCGCCCGAGCGGCAAGATCTGCGACGGCATGCGCGTGCGCCTGAACCCGGGCCCGTCGGCCAAGGACGCACCGCAAATCCTGGCGATTACCTTGCTCAAACTCGACGATCAACGCCTGATGGCGGTCATCGACGACATCACCGTGCAAGTACGCCGCGAGCGCCAGCTGCGCCAGAACGACGCCTGGCGCGATGCCATTCTCACCGGGATTACCGATTACGCGCTGGCTGAAATCGATGTTCGTGGTGCCATCACCAAATGGAATCCGAGTATCGGACGCGTCACCGGTCATGGCAGTGAAGCGGTGGGGCAACCCTGTTCGATCTTCTATCCGCCCGGCGCGCTGACGCCCGAGCGCCTGCTTGAGCGCCTGGGCAATGCCGACGGCGATGGCTGGAGCCTGGACGAAGGCGAGTGCCTGCGCGCCGATGGCAGCAGATTCTGGGGCAGCGCCCTGATCGCCCCGCTGCCGGAGCGCGAGGCCGACGGTCCAGCCTATTGCCTGATCCTGCGCGACATCAGCGACAAGCGCGAAGCGAGCGAACGGCGCCGGGGCGATATTTTCAGCGACTACCTGAGCGGCCTGGCCGAGCGCCGCGCCTTTGTCGACGCGGCCGGAGTAGAACTCGCGCGCGGCCAGTCAGCGCCGCGCGCCACCTCCGTCATCAGCATTAACGCCGACCTCGTCGAGGGCATCCACGACCGCCACGGCCAGGCCGGCACCGATCAGGTATTGCAGCACCTGGCCGCGATCCTGTCCGAGACCTTCCGCGCGGTCGACCTCGTGGCGCGCATCGGGGGCGAGCAGTTTGCCGTGCTGCTGCCGTCCACCGACCTCAAGCGCGCGGTGTTGGAGGCCGAGCGCCTGCGCGCCGCGGTGGCCTCGCAAGCGCTGGACGTCGAAGGCAGTCCGACCCGCTATACCGTCAGCGCCGGCGTCGCCTGTTTCGAACCCGGCGAAGGCGCGCCGGGCGGAATCGACGCGCTGCTCAGGCGCGCCGACCAGGCCTTGCGCGCTGCCGCGCGCGCCGGCGGCAATCGGGTCGAACGCTGGCATCCGGCGCTGGCGGCCAACCCGGCCAACCTGCCGCAACCTGAAGGAGGAAGTCTTGCAGTCTGACCCTAGCCAAGCCTACGAAGCCCTGGTGCAGTTTCTGTACCGGGCTCCGATCGGACTGGCGCAATTGAGCGTCGACGGCACCGTCGACATGCTCAACCCGATGGCCTCGAGCCTGTTGATGCCGCTGGCGACGGCGGATGGACACTACAGCGGCCTGGACAACCTGTTCGCGGTATTGGCGCCGATCGCACCCCAGTTGGCGCAGCTCGCGCGCGACTTTACCGATAGCGCCGGCGTGATTTGCGAGGGCCTGCGCGCCACCCTGCCGCCGGAAATGACTGCAGCGGGCGCCCCCCAGGTATTGGCGATCAGCCTCATGAAGCTCGACGGCGAACGCTTGATGGCGGTGGTGGCCGACGCCACACTCGAGGTCCAGCGCGAACAGGAGACGCTCACGCGCCGCCTGCGCAGCGCCGCCCGCACCGATGCGCTCACTCGCATGCCCAACCGCGAGGCGGTGCGCGAACAGCTCGAGCGCCTGATCGCACGCACCGCTCCGGGCGCAGAACCGTCGGGCGCCAGCTTTGCCGTACTGTTCATGAACTGCGACCGCTTCCGCCGCATCAACGACACGCTCGGCCAGGCCGCAGGCGACGCCTTGCTGGTGCAGATCGGCGAGCGCATCCGTGGCGCCCTGCGACCTCCGAGCGACCGCATCGACACCCGTGGCGGAAGCGGCCAGCTGGCCGCACGCGTCGGCGGCGACGAATTCGTCGTCGTGCTGGACGGCATCCGCTCGCGCGAAGATGCCGAGCGCGTTGCCGGGCGCCTGCTCGACTCGCTGTCGCTGCCCTTTCGCGTGCAGGGACACGAAGTGGTCTGCGGCACCAGCCTGGGACTGGCCTGGGGCCAGGACAGCGCGCGCGACGCCGATGAAATCCTGCGCGACGCCAGCATCGCGATGGCCGAGGCCAAACGGGCCGGCGGTGCACGCCACCTCGTGTTCGAGTCGACCATGCGCGAACGCGCCACGCAGCGCGCTGGCATCGAGGCCGAGCTGCGCCAGGCCATCGCCGAAGAACAGCTGTTCGTCGTCTACCAGCCGGTGGTCGGCCTGCTGCCCGATGGCGGCACCGACTACTCGGCCGGGGTCGAGGCGCTGGTGCGCTGGCGCCACCCGCTGCGCGGTGTCGTGGGGCCGATCGAATTCATCACGGTGGCCGAGGAATGCGGCCTGATTGGCGCGCTGGGCGACTTCGTGCTGGAACGCTCCTGCCGTGACTTCATGGACTGGCGCGCGCGCCTGGGCCAGGACGCGCCGCGCCTGGTCGCAGTCAATTTGTCGCGCGCCCAGCTGGGCCAGCCCGGCTGGATCGACAACGTGCGCCGCATCCTCGAGCTGACCGGCATGCCGGCAGGGCAACTGCAGCTTGAAGTAACAGAAAGCCTGGCTGCCCAGGATCAGGGCATCCAGCAACGCCTGCATGAGCTCAAGGCCCTCGGCATCGAACTCGCGCTCGACGATTTCGGCACCGGTTATTCGTCGCTCTCGAGCCTGCACCTGCTGCCGGTCGACACTGTCAAAATCGACCGCTCCTTCGTCAGCCAGGCCGATACCAGCGAGCATCACCGGGTACTGATCGAGGCCACCGTCAAGGTAGCGCAGAGCCTGGGCATGAAGACCGTGGCCGAAGGAATCGAAACCCAGTCGCAAGCCGATGTGGTACGGGCCCAGTGCTGCGGCAAGGGCCAGGGCTATTTCTTCAGCCGTCCGCTGGCGGCCCCCGACTTGCTGGCCTGGCTGGCCAGCCACCGGGCCGCGCAGGCCTGAGTGTGCCCGGGTAACCGGGTGGGCGCCGCTGCAATGCCTGCCCCGGTGATCTGCGCGCGGCTGCCCACGCCGCCGCCCCCTCAGGTAGAATCGTCCTGCCCGCTGGCTTTACTTGCTCCCCTTATGAAAAATTGGTTCACGCGCTGGCTGGGCGGATCGTTCCGTCCCGGCCAGGCTGCTTCTCCTGTACAGCCAGCCAGCGCGAGCGCGCCGGCCGCGCCGGCCGTGACCGGTGAGGCCGGCGCGCAGCCAGATGCGGCGCCACCTGCCATCGATCTGGACCTGGTCTACTATCGCTGGCTTGCCGGCGCGGCTTCCCACGCAGGCGAAGCGCCGGAGCAATTAATACTCGATGAGCTGGAGCGTCTCGTGCGCCAGCCGGAAGCTGCGGCCGGGCTGGTGCCGCGCGTGCCTGCCGTGATTCCGCAACTCTTGCGCAGCCTGCGCGACGAGGGGGTGTCGGCCACCGACCTGGCGCGCCAGGTGTCGCAGGACGTAACCCTGGTCGCGGAGGTCATCCGCGAAGTAAACAGCCCGTACTACCGGCCGACCGCGCCGGTACGCACGATCGAGGGCGCGCTCATGCTGTTGGGCCAGAACGGTCTGCGCATGCTGCTGGCACGGGTGGCCTTTCGCCCCGTGATCAGCGCCCAGACCGGCCGCCTGGCGCGCCAGGTCGCGCCGCAACTCTGGGCCCAGTCGGAACAATGCGCACTGGCCGCCGGCATGGCGGCGCCCGCGCTCGGCGCCGACCCGTTCGAGGCCTATCTCGCGGGGCTGATGCAGAACGTTGGCCTGATCGTGGCCTTCCGCCTGGTCGACCAGGTTGCTGGCGCCAGTGCACTGCCACGCTCGGACGCTTTTGCCCATGGCCTGCTGGGCAGCGCCCGCACGCTGTCGGCCCGCATCGCCTACTTGTGGGAGTTACCGCCGCCGGTGGCGGCGGCAATCATGCAGGCAGGTCAGCCGGACGCCCTGGCGCTGGCCCGGGCGCTGCACGGGGGCGACCGCCTCGCCAAGCTGCGCATGCTGGTCGACAATGGCATCGAGGGCGCCGCGGCGCTGGCCGCAACGCTCGGCGCCGAACAGCGCCAGATCTTCGATAAACTTCGCAGCGGGGACGATTGATGGGTTTCCAGATCGAGCAGAAACTGGTCATCGCGGTCGCCTCGAGCGCACTGTTCGACCTGTCCGAATCGCACCAGGTGTATATCGACCAGGGCCCCGATGCCTACCGCGGCTACCAGGAGCGCAATCTCGACCTTATCCTGGGCAAGGGCGTGGCGTTTTCGTTCATCCGCCGCTTCCTGAACATCAACCGCTGCTTCCCGCAAGAGGCGCCGGTCGAAGTCGTGCTCTTGTCGCGCAATTCGCCTGAAACCGGCCTGCGCGTGATGCGCTCGATCGCCCATTACGGGCTGGATATTTCGCGCGCGGCCTTCATGAACGGTGGCTCGCCCTACTCCTACCTGCCGGCCTTTAATGCTTCGCTGTTCCTGAGCGCACACGAGGAAGACGTGAAAAGCGCCATCGCCATCGACTATCCGGCCGGGCTGGTGCTGCCCTCGCGCATCGCGGACGACGAGGACGACGTCGAGCTGCGCGTTGCCTTCGACTTCGACGGCGTGCTGGCCGACGACGAATCGGAAACCGTCTTCAAGCAGGACGGCCTGAGCGGATTCCATGCGCACGAACGATTGCACATGGCGCGGCCGCACCAGCCAGGCCCATTGGCTGACCTGTTCCAAAAGCTGGCCATGATGCAGCGCCTGGAAGACCAGGCGCAGCGACGCGATCCAAGCTACCGCCGGATCGTGCGCATTGCGATCATTACCGCGCGCAGCGCCCCGTCGCACGAACGGGTGGTCACCACGCTGCGCAGTTGGGGCGTGTCGGCCGACGAAACCTTTTTCCTGGGCGGGATGGACAAGGCGCGCGTGCTGTCGGTCTTCCGGCCCCATATCTTCTTCGACGACCAGCTGACCCACCTGCAGTCCGGACCGGGCGGTACCATTCCGATGGTACACGTGCCTTTCGGGGTCGCCAACCGCCGCCCCGGCGCGCCGCAACCGGCCCTGCCCTAGGCCGCGCGCGGCACACGCAGACAGCAGCGGCGCCCGGCGGCCACAGGCGCCTTCGTCTATAATGGACCACCCTTTTTGCGAACCTTTTTGCGAACTTCCTGCAAACGTCCACGCGCGCTCAATGCCCCTCGATCTCACCAAAACCCTGCCCAAACCAGGAAACCGTTTTGCCTTGCCGAGCCTGCACGGCTCGAGCGACGCCTATGCGCTTGCCACCGCGGCGCTGGCCCTGAAGGCCAGGAGCCAGATGCTGACCGTGATCGTGGCCAGTGCCAGCGACGGCCAGCGCCTGCTCGATGAGATTCCCTGGTTCGCCGGGGACAAGCTGGCCTGCTACCTGCTGCCCGATTGGGAAACCCTGCCCTACGATGCGTTCTCGCCGCACCAGGACCTGGTCTCGGAGCGCCTCGCGACGCTGCACGAAATCCGCAACGGCCAGTGCGACGTGCTGCTGGTGCCGGCCACCACCGCCCTGCTGCGGCTGGCGCCACCCTCCTTCCTGGCGGCCTACACCTTCTTTTTCCGCCAGGGCGAGCGGCTCGACGAGGTCCGCCTCAAGGCCCAGCTGACGCTGGCCGGCTATTCGCACGTATCTCAGGTGATGTCCCCCGGCGAATACTCGGTGCGCGGTGGCCTGATCGACCTGTTCCCGATGGGTTCCGTGCTGCCTTACCGGCTCGACCTGTTCGGCGACGAGATCGAGACCATCCGTACCTTCGACGCCGATACCCAGCGTTCGCTCTACCCGGTCAAAGAGGTCCGGTTGCTGCCGGGCCGCGAATTCCCGATGGACGAAGCGGCGCGCGCGAGCTTTCGCGGCCGCTGGCGCGAGCGCTTCGAGGGCGACCCGTCGCGCTCGCCGATCTACAAGGACATCGGTAGCGGCATCGCTTCTGCCGGCATCGAATACTACCTGCCGCTGTTCTTCGAACAGACCGCCAGCCTGTTCGACTACCTGCCGCAAGATGCGTCGCTGGCGCTGGTGGGCGACATCGACGCCGCCATCGGGCGCTTCTGGGTCGATACCGAATCGCGCTACAAATTCCTCAAGAGCGACCGCGAACGGCCGATCCTGGAGCCGCGCGAACTGTTCCTGAGCGCCGAGCAGTTCTTTACCTGCGCCAAGCCGCATGGCCGCTGGAGCATCGGCAAGGATTCTGCCGCGGCGGCATCGGAACTGTCGGCGCCGGTACCCGACATTTCGATCAACCGCCGCCTCGACGACCCCTTGGCCAACCTGCGCGCCTACCTGCTGCGCAACGAGGGGCGCGTGATGATCTGCGCCGATTCCGCCGGGCGGCGCGAGACCCTGCAGCAGTATTTCCATGAATACGGACTGGAACTGGCGCCGGTCGAAGGCTTCGAGGGCTTGCGCGCATCAAGCGCCAAATTAACGCTGGGGGTGGCGCCGCTGCAGGCCGGGTTCGAGCTCGACGAGGAAAGCGCCGGGCGCCTGGTCTTCGTTACCGAAACCGAGCTGTATGCGGGATCGGGCCGGCGCGCCGGCAAGAAAAAGCAGGAAGCAACCAGCGAGGTCGCCTCGATGGTGCGCGACCTGTCGGAACTGAAGATCGGCGATCCGGTGGTGCACATCAACCACGGCATCGGACGCTACATGGGCCTGGCCAGCATGGACCTGGGCGAAGGCGAGACCGAATTCCTGCACCTTGAATACGCCAAGGACACCAAGCTGTACGTGCCGGTGTCGCAACTGCACGTCATTTCGCGCTACTCGGGTACGACGCCCGAAGACGCGCCACTGCATGCGCTCGGCTCCGACAGGTGGGACAAGGCCAAGCGCAAGGCCGCCGAGCAGGTGCGCGACACCGCGGCCGAACTGCTCAACCTGTACGCCCGGCGCGCCGCGCGCCAGGGCCATGCCTTTGAATATTCCAATCTCGATTACGAGAACTTCGCCGCCAGCTTCGGTTTCGACGAGACCCCGGACCAGCTCGAAGCGATCCACAACGTGATCAAGGACATGACCTCGGGCCGCCCGATGGACCGGCTGGTCTGCGGCGACGTCGGCTTCGGCAAGACCGAAGTGGCGCTGCGCGCGGCCTTCATTGCCGTCATGGGCGGCAAGCAGGTTGCGATCCTGGCGCCGACCACGCTGCTGGCCGAGCAGCATGCGCAGACCTTCGCCGACCGCTTCGCCGACTGGCCGGTACGCATCGCCGAACTGTCGCGCTTTCGCACCGGCAAGGAGATCACGAATGCGATCAAGGGCATGGCCGACGGCACGCTCGACATCGTGATCGGCACCCACAAGCTGCTCTCGCCAGACGTAAAGTTCACGCGCCTGGGCCTGGTCATCATCGACGAGGAACACCGCTTCGGCGTGCGCCAGAAAGAAGCGCTCAAGGCGCTGCGCGCCGAAGTCGACGTGCTGACCCTGACCGCCACCCCGATCCCGCGCACGCTCGGCATGGCGCTGGAGGGCTTGCGCGATTTCTCGATCATCGCCACCGCGCCGCAAAAGCGGCTCGCGATCAAGACCTTCGTGCGCAGCGAAGACGGCTCGGTGATCCGCGAAGCCTGCCTGCGAGAACTCAAGCGCGGCGGCCAGATCTATTTCCTGCACAACGAAGTCGAGACCATCGAGAACCGGCGCGCGTCGCTGCAAGAGCTCTTGCCAGAGGCGCGCATCGGCCTGGCCCACGGCCAGATGCACGAACGCGACCTGGAAAAGGTGATGCGCGACTTCGTGGCGCAGCGTTATAACATTTTGCTGTGCACGACCATCATCGAGACCGGCATCGACGTGCCGACCGCGAACACCATCATCATGCACCGCGCCGACCGCTTCGGCCTGGCCCAGCTGCACCAGCTGCGCGGGCGCGTCGGGCGCTCGCACCACCAGGCCTATGCCTACCTGCTGGTGAGCGACGTCATGACCCTGACCAAACAGGCGCAGCGCCGCCTGGACGCGATCCAGGCAATGGAAGAACTGGGCAGCGGGTTCTACCTGGCCATGCACGACCTCGAGATCCGCGGCGCCGGCGAGGTGCTTGGCGATAACCAGTCCGGCGAGATGCTCGAGATCGGCTTCCAGCTGTACTCGGACATGCTCAGCGAAGCGGTGCGCTCGCTCAAGGCCGGCAAGGAGCCCGACCTGGCCGCGCCGCTGTCGAGTACGACCGAGATCAACCTGCACGTGCCGGCCCTGCTGCCAGCGAGCTACTGCGGCGACGTGCACGAACGCCTGTCGATCTACAAGCGCCTTGCGAACTGCGCGACCCAGGACCAGGTCGACGGCATGCAAGAAGAGCTGATCGACCGCTTCGGCAAGCTGCCGGAGCCGGTAAAAGCCCTGATCGAAACCCACCGCCTGCGCATCGCGGCCAAAACGGTCGGCATCATCAAGATCGACGCGCATGGCGAAGCGGCCAGCCTGCAGTTCATGCAGAAGCCGCCGATCGATCCGGTCCGCATCATTACCCTGATCCAGAAGAACCGCCACATCAAGCTGGCCGGCCAGGACAAGCTGCGCATCACCGCCAGCATGCCCGACCTGGCCGCGCGCGTGACGCAGCTGAAACTGACCATTAAACAACTGCTGGCTTGATCGCCGGCTTCATTCGCGAGTTTTCCATGACCATGAACCTGGTGCTGCAGGGACCGCAGGCCGCGCCCGATACACTCGAACGTCTCGCTACGCTAGCGGGGGCCGCGCGCGTCGTGCCGCTGCACGCGCACGCCCTGCGCTGCGAGGACCTGTCGTTTAGCGCGGACCTGAAGGCGCGCATCGACGCCGCCGCCTTCGAGGCCGGGGTGGATGCCTGTTTCATCGAGGCGGGCCGCTCGCTGGCCGATTTTCGCCTGGTGGCGATGGACATGGACTCGACCCTGATCACCATCGAATGCATCGACGAGATCGCCGACATGCAGGGGCTCAAGCCGCAGGTGTCCGAAATCACCGAAGCGGCGATGCGCGGCGAACTCGATTTTTCGGAGAGCCTGGAGCGCCGCGTGGCGCTGCTGGCAGGGCTCGACGCCGCGGCTCTGCAGCGCGTGTATGACGAGCGCCTGCGCATCTCGCCGGGCGGCGAGGCTATGCTCGACGCGGTGCGGGCGGCCGGCCTCAAGACCCTGCTGGTCTCGGGCGGCTTCACTTTCTTTACCGACCGCCTGAAGCAGCGGCTCTCGCTCGATGCGGCCCACGCCAACGTGCTCGAGATCGCCAACGGCAGGCTGACTGGCCGCGTGATCGGGGGCATCGTCGATGCGGAAGAAAAAATGCGTACCGTGCAAAAAATCTGCGCCGAGCTGGGCATCGACGCGCGCCAGGCGATCGTCATGGGCGATGGCGCGAACGACCTCAGGATGATGGGCATCGCCGGCTTGTCGGTAGCCTTCCGCGCCAAGCCAGTGGTGCGCGCGCAGGCCGGCGTGGCGCTAAATTTCTCCGGCCTTGATGGCCTGCTGACCGTGCTTGCCTGACGGCTCGCCTGCGCACCCTGGCGCAGGCAACACGAAACGGACATGTCGGTGTTCGCCCAGCAAGCATTCAGACGCAGCGCAAACCATGTGCCACGCACGATTGGATGGCGCGCGCGGCTAGGCTAAGCTGGTTGGCCACCGCGCCATGGGCGCGCCCCATCGACAGGAGCCAGCCATGACCATTACGGCCGTCCACGTCTCGCCCACTGCCGAGGCCAGCCAGCTGGGCTGCCACGGCGCGGCCGCGCCCGATCCCCAGCGACGCCGCGTGCTGCTCGGCTTGCCTGCGTTGGCCGGTGCGCTGGCACTGCACCCCTCGCTCGCATCGGCGCAAGCGTGGCGCTCGGACGGCTGGTGCGCAACCTGGGGCTGCGCGCCGGCCGGGCCGCCGCCATCGTCGAGCACCATGAGCTTCAGCGGGCAAACCCTGCGCCTGATCGTGCGCGCCAGCGTGGGCGGCAACAGGGTGCGGATCCGGCTGTCGAACGAGATGGGCAGCGCCCCGCTGACCATCGGCGCTGCCCAGGTCGGCCTGCGTAGCAGCGGCGCGGCCGTGGTAGCCGGGTCGAACCACCCGCTGAGCTTTGGCGGGCGCAGCACCGTCACCATCACGGCCGGTGCGCCGGTGCTGTCCGACCCGGTGTCGTTCCAGATTGCGCCCTTTGCCGACCTGGCGGTCAGCCTGTATTTTCCGGGCACTGCTAGCGGCACCACGATCCACCGCGACGCCTGGCAAGCCAATTATGTGTCCCATCCCGGCAACTTCGCCGCCAGCAGCACGTTTACCGTGGCGCGCACCATCGCCTCCTGGCCTTTCCTTACCGAAGTCGATGTCGATGGGGGCGCGCCAACCATTGTCGCGATCGGCGATTCCATCACCGACGGCCAGGGCAGCTCCATTAACCTGAACCGGCGCTGGCCGGACTACCTGGCGCGCCGCCTTCAGGCAGAGCTGGGCATGTCGGGACGGATCGGCATGGTCAATCGCGGCATTGCCGGCAACCGCCTGCTGGCGGACGACCCGAACGTCCTGCTGCCCGGGCGCGAAGTACTGGAACGCTTCGACCGCGACGTGCTCGCCACCGCCGGGGTGCGGGCGATGATCGTGCTCATTGGAATTAACGATATCGTCTACAGTTCTGGCGCCAGCCTGGTACGGGTCGACGACCTGGTCGCCGGCCTGCGCCAGCTGATTGCCCGCGCCCATGCGCGCGGCATTGCCGTGGTCGTAGCGACCATGCCGCCGATGGAGGGCTTCGTCTACTACACCCCGGCGCGCGAAGCGGTGCGCCTGGGCGTGAACAGCTGGCTGCGCTCATCGGACGATTTCGACCTGGTACTCGACTGGGACCTGATCCTGCGCGATCCGGCCTCCCCCGCACGCTTGAACACCATTTTCAACAGCCGCGACTGGCTCCATCCGAACGACCTGGGCTATCAGACGATGGCCAACGCCGTGCCACTCGAGCAACTGGCGGCCCTGCTGCGCTGATGCCGCTGCGCATGGCATTGGCGCGGGGCAGCCATTACCGCGCCCAATGTAACAAGCTGTAATACCGGGCGCCGCCCAAGCGGGATGTTTTCTATGATGGAGGCACCAGGAGAGCCGCCATGAGACAACTCGTCATTCTTAGCGCATCGCTGGCCGTGCTGGCCGGATGCGCCGCGCCGGGAGCCGGGCCCTACGGCAGCCGTGCCTATCAACAGCCTGCCGATCCGAACGGATGGCGCGTTGTGTCGGTTACACCAGTGCCACTTGGCACCGGCGCCCGTGCCGCCCAGTCGGGTGCCACCAATACTGTCACCTATCGCAACGCCCCGGTCTACGTCCAGCAGCCGGTCTACGTCCAGCAGCCCGTGTATGGCGCCGCGCCCATCTATGGCTCGCCGTGGACGGTGGTGCCGGAGCCCGTGTACCGGCCGCGCTATGTTTATCCGCCGGTGTCGATCGGCCTTGGCTTCAATTTTGGCCGTGGATGGGGACACCACCACGGCTGGAGACACCACCGCGGCTGGGGCGGCCACATCGGGACGCGCTACCCTTTCCATTACCGCCGCTGAGCGCGACGAAACGCGCTGCTCCGGCCGGACTACGATGCGCTCAACCGCGCGCGCCGAACAGGTCGTGCGCGTCGAGTACTGCATACGCGATTTCGGGCCGCGCGTTCAGGCAGCGCCGCACCGCCGCCGGGACATTCTGGCGCGTCTTCTTGCACAGCCCCGGACGGTCCTCGAGCACGACAATGATGCCGCGCACCGTGCGTACCTCATTCGGGCCCGGCTCGATGCGCAGTTCGGCGCCCAGGTTCTTCAGGATCAGGGCCTGCACATGGCGCAGGTCTGCGTAGCTGTCGATGCGCTCGATGCGCTCGACCAGTTTTTGCTCCTGCAAACGGGTCAGGGCCAGCGGACGCTGGTCGGCCTCGGGGTCGGCCAGCACACGGCCGCGGTCGCAGACACAGGCGCCAGGTGGGCACTCGGTGCGAATCGGGAACGGCGCTGGAGTCAGGGAATTGCTCATGCTGTCACGGGTCGAAAGTTGAGCTCGGGTCTGGGAACCATTCCCAATTTTACATCAGTGGCATGCACGCCCAGCGCTGGACTCAGGTGCCAGGTTCTGGCCCCCTGGGCGTAGCGGCCGGCGCGCCGGTCACGATCGGCTTACAATTGTGCCATCACCACAAAAGGAGTTTCCGATGACCGACCCGATCCATGTCGTCTGCCCGCATTGCGATGCCGTCAACCGCCTGGCGCAGGCCAGGCTGCGCGACGCGCCGGTGTGCGGCAAGTGCGGCACGGCGCTGTTCTCGGGCAAGCCGTTCGAGGTCGACGGCACCCGCTTTGCCAAACATATCGCGCGCAACGACCTGCCGGTACTGGTCGACTTCTGGGCCGCCTGGTGCGGGCCATGCAAGATGATGGCGCCACACTTTGCCAGCGCGGCCGCCCAGCTCGAGCCCTCGGTGCGGCTGCTGAAAGTGGACACTGAACAGAACCAGGAGCTGGCGGCGCGCTTTGCGATCCGCAGTCTTCCGACCATCGCGCTGTTTCGTGGCGGCAGCGAGATCGCGCGCCAGCCCGGCGCCATGGATGCCCGCGCCATCGTCGCCTGGGTCGGCACGCATCTATCCCACGTTTAGCGCGGATAGGTTATCATTAAAGCAACAGGGCAGCCTGCCCGTTGGCGGGTTCGTCGTCTCACCCCCCTTACCTCATTGGAGAACGCCATGTCTCAACAGCTTGTACTAGATCGCAACGCCGAGGATGCCAAGCAGTTTGCGCGCATCCTGTACATCGTGCATGCACTGACCTTCTTCTTCTCGGTCGGAACGCTGTCGATCCTGGTCCTGATCGTCAATTACATCAAGCGCCCGGATACGCAGGGAACCATCGTCTATTCGCACCATAGCTGGATGATCAGGTCGTTCTGGTGGTATCTGGTCTGGATGGTTGCCGGCGGTATTGTCTGGGTCACCCTGATCGGGATCCCGGTGGCCATGCTGATCTGGGGTCTGGCCTGGCTGTGGATGGCCTATCGCATCATCCGCGGCTTCCTGGACCTGAACAACAACAAGCCGATGCCGGGCTGATTCAATCAGGGCCGGCCTTGACCCTAGGCTGGCAGGGGCAAGCGCTCAGGCGAGCCTGGCGAGCGCCTGCTCCAGGTCGGCGATGAGCTCGCCGCTGTCTTCGAGCCCGATGTTCAGTCGTACCAGCAGCCCGGCATCGTCCCAGCGGCTGCGCATGGCTTTCATGCTGTAGGGCATCACCAGGCTATTCGGCCCGCCCCAGCTATAGCCGATGCCGAACAGCGCCAGTGCGTCCACGAAGGCGTCGATCTGCGCTTGCGTGTAGCGCGCGTCGAACACCACCGAGAACAGCCCGCCGGCGCCGCTGAAGTCGCGCTTCCAGGTGGCGTGTCCCGGGCAGTCTTCGAACGCCGGATGCAGCACCTTGGCAATTTCCGGACGCGCCTTGAGCCAGGCCGCGACGCGGCGCGCGGAGGCGTCATGCGCCTCGAACCGCAGCTTCATGGTCGGCAGCCCGCGCATGACCAGCCAGGCATCGTCGGCGCCGACGCCGTAGCCAAGGCGCATGTGCGCCTGCGCCAGCCGGTCATTGAGCGCGCGCTCGCGCGTGATCACCGCGCCCATCAAGAGGTCGGCCCCGCCCGACTGGTACTTGGTCAGTGCGTGCATGACGATATCGGCGCCGACGTCGAAGCCACGCAGGGCAAGGCCGGCGGCCCAGGTATTGTCCAGCGCGACCAGCACGCCGTGCGCTTTGGCGGCGCGGCAGATTGCGGGCAGGTCTGCCACTTCCATCGACACCGAACCGGGCGCCTCGGCCCAGACCAGTTTCGTGTTCGGCTGGAACAACTGCGCGATGCCGTCCCCGATCATCGGGTCGTAGAAACGCGCCGTGACGCCGAAGTCTTGCGACAGCCAGCGTCCGAGTTCGCGGTTCGGGTTATAGACGTTATCCGGCAACAGCACATCGTCGCCGCTCTTGAGCAGCGCGAAGTCGATCATCGCGATCGCCGCCAGTCCCGACGGCGCCAGCAGGCAGTGGCTACCGCCCTCGATCGCGGCCAGCCGCGCTTCGAGCGTGAACGTGGTCGGGGTGCCATGCAGGCCGTACGTATAGCCGCTCTTGTCTTTCCACTGGCTCGACCTCATCGCAGCCACGTTCTCGAACAGCACGGTCGAGGCGTGATGGATGCCCGGCGAGAATGCGCCAAATCCGCCGGGCGGGGTGTAGTCGCTATGGATCAGGCAGGTCTGGACCGACTTTTTCTTCATGTGACTGCGCCCCCGCGGCTGGGTGTCAAGGATGGTTCAGGCGACGCTGGCCCACAGGTCGTGGGCATCGGCCCTGGTGATCACGACGTCGATGAACTGCCCCACCGTCGGCTTGGCCTTGCCCGGAGTGAGCGAGCGCTTGATGTGGACCACGCCGTCGATTTCCGGGGCATCCGCGGCGGAACGGGCGATCGCCTCGCGCGCACCGACTTCGTCCACCAGCACGCGCATGGTACGGCCGACCTTGGCCTGCATGCGCGCCAGCGAGATTTCTTCCTGCAGCAGCATTACACGGGCGCGGCGCTCTTCGCGTACCGCTTCCGGCACCGGGTTGTCCAGTGCGTTGGCGGTTGCGCCCTCGACCGGCGAATAGGCGAAGCAGCCAAGGCGATCGATCTGCGCTTCGCGCAGGAAGGCCAGCAGGTATTCGAATTCTTCTTCGGTCTCGCCCGGGAAGCCGGCAATGAAGGTCGAACGGATGGTCAGGTCCGGATTCATCTTGCGCCAGGCAAGGATGCGGTCGAGGTTTTTCTCGCCGCTGGCCGGGCGCTTCATGCGCTTGAGGACATCCGGGTGCGCATGCTGCATCGGAATGTCGAGATAAGGCAGCAGGTGACCGTCGGCCATCAGCGGAATCACCTGGTCCACGTGCGGGTAGGGATACACATAGTGCATGCGCACCCAGGCGCCATGCTCGCGCGCCATCTGGCCCAGCGCTTCCGCCAACTGGGTCATGTGGGTCTTGATCGGGCGGCCTTTCCAGAATCCCAGGCGGAACTTGACGTCCACGCCGTAGGCGCTGGTGTCTTGCGAGATCACCAGCAGTTCCTTGACGCCCGCCTTGAACAGGTTTTCGGCTTCCTGCAGCACCTCGTGGATCGGGCGCGAGACCAGGTCGCCGCGCATCGACGGGATGATGCAGAAGCTGCAGCGGTGGTTGCAGCCTTCGGAAATCTTCAGGTAGGCGTAGTGCTTCGGGGTCAGCTTGACGCCGTGATCGGGCACCAGGTCGAGGAAGGGGTTGTGTTGGGGCTTGGGCAGGTGCAGATGGACCGATTCCATCACCTCGGCCATGGCATGCGGGCCGGTCACGGCCAGCACCTTGGGGTGCACCTTGGTGATGATGTCGTCGCCCGCCGCATCCTTCTTTGCGCCCAGGCAGCCAGTGACGATGACCCGGCCGTTTTCGGCCAGCGCTTCGCCGATCGCATCGAGCGACTCCTGCACCGCGGCGTCGATGAAGCCGCAGGTATTGACGATCACCAGGTCGGCGCCGTCATAGGAATTGGCGGTCTGGTAACCTTCGGCGCGCAGCTGGGTCAGAATCTGCTCGGAATCGACCAGCGCCTTCGGGCAGCCAAGCGAGACGAAGCCGACCTTCGGCGCCACAACGCCGGCGGCCGGACTCGGGATCACGAGCGTCGCATCGGTGGCGGGAGCGAATACGGCAGCCGCATTGGCGCTGGCGGAATCGAGGATCGGATTACGGCGGAGTTCAGTCATGGGCGGTTGCAAACATTCTGGGCAATCCGCGATTGTACCCGAAGCAGGTAACCGAAGGGAACGGGCCGGGAGGTTTCGCGGGCCTGCGCAACACAGCGCGGCCCGGCCAGTTTCACAGAATCAGGTCTTGTCGGTCGGCGGCGGCACGATGCCGGGGAACGGGAAGGCGCCGAACATGGCCTTGCTCTGGTTTTGCATCTGTTCCTGCATCTGGATGAACAGGTTCTTCGACTGGTCGATATAGCTGTTCATCATGCCCTGCATCATCGGGCCCTGGACGTTCATGAACTGGGTCCACATTTCCGGGCTGAAGGGCTTGCCCTCGACGGCGCCGGCGGCGCTGCTGGTGAACTTGTTCTGGATGTCGGTGAAAGCCTGTACGTTCTTCTCGAGGTAAGAACCCATCATGCCCTGCATGGCATGGCCGTAGTAGCGGATGATTTGCGACAGCACGACGCTCGAAAACATCGGCGCGCCGTTGGCTTCTTCTTCCAGGATAATCTGGAGCAAGATCGCGCGGGTCAGGTCTTCATTGCTCTTGGCATCGACCACGGTGAACTCATCGGCATCAAGTACCAGCTGCTTTACGTCCGTCAGGGTGATGTAGGAACTGGTCTGGGTATCGTAGAGCCGGCGATTCGGATACTTCTTGATCAGGCGTTCTGCACTCTTTTTCGTACTGCTCATCTCATGTCTCTTCGTTGTGCGCTGCAGTAGCAATACCGCGCGCTATTTTTTTTGACTGGTGCCCAAAAAACTGGATTGGTGTCAGCCGCAGGGCAAGATGTTGCCCTGCGGGACGAGTAGAACCTAACGATACCACGGCCCGCGCGCAGGTGCAGCAATTATTAGACTGCTCACGGTCGTGGATGTTTTGCCAACGGGGCAGCTGTCTTGTGCGCGATCAGTCCGCGCGCGCCTTGACATAGCGCCCCGGCGCCGGCTCGGTCGGCTGGTAGCGCTCGTTGCCTGCCACCTCAGGTGGCGCCACCTCGGCTCCGCCATGCTGCGCCAGGAACTTGGCCCACTCCGGCCACCAGCTCCCTTTGTGCTCGGTCGCACCAGCCATCCAGGCCGCCGCCGTCTTGGGCCGGCCCTTGCCGCCCTTCTCGTTCACCCAATAGCTGCGCTTGCCCTTCGAGGCCGGATTGATCACACCGGCGATATGACCCGAGGCGCCCAGCACGTAGCGGTTGGCCTTGGGGTTCTTCGGATTGAGCAGTTCCATCGAGGCAAATGCTGCCTCCCATGGCACGATGTGATCTTCTTTCGAACCGTACAGGAACACGGGCGCCTCGATCGCGCCCAGGTCGACCGGCACGCCGCAGACCGTAAGCGCGCCCGGCACCCGCAGCTTGTTCTCGAGATAGGTGTTGCGCAGGTACCAGCAGAACATCGGACCCGGCAGATTGGTGCTGTCGGCATTCCAGTACAGCAAATCGAAGGCCGGCGGCTCCTTGCCTTTCAGGTAGTTCTGCTGCACGTAGTTCCACACCAGGTCGTTCGGGCGCAGGGCCGAGAAGGTGGTAGCCAGGTCACGGCCCGGCATCAGGCCGCCCTTGGCCAGTTTCTGCTCGCGCTGCGCCACCTGGGTTTCGTCGACAAACACCTCGAGCACGCCGGTATCGCTGAAGTCGAGCAGCGTGGTCAGCAGCGAGACGCTGGCCGCGGGCTGCTGGCCGCGCGCCGCCAGCACCGCCAGCGCGGTGGCGGCGATGGTGCCGCCGACGCAAAAGCCGAACACATGGGTCTTTTCCTGGCCGGTGATCTCGCGCACCACCTCGATCGCCTTGATTGCGCCAGTCTCGACGAAGTCGTCCCAGGTCGTATTGCCCATCGAGCTGTCGGGATTGCGCCACGACACCATGAACACGGTATTGCCCTGCTCCACCACGTAGCGCACCAGCGAATTTTCCGGCTGCAGGTCGAGGATGTAGAACTTGTTGATGCACGGCGGAATCATCAACAGCGGCACCGCTTTCACGGTGGGGGTCGTCGGGGTGTACTGGATCAGCTGGAACAATTCGTTCTCGAACACCACCTGGCCGGCCGAGTTGCCGACATTGCGGCCGACCTCGAAGGCCGATTCGTCGGTCTGCGAAATGCGGCCCTTCTGCATGTCGGCCAGCATATTGCTCAAGCCCTTGGCCAGGCTTTCGCCCTTGGTCTCGATCAATTTCTTTTGGGCTTCTGGATTCGTGGCAAAGAAGTTGGCAGGCGACATGGCATCGACCAGCTGCTGCGCCGCGAAGCGGATCTTCTGGCGCTCACGCGGGGCGGCATCGACTGCGTCGGCCAGGGCCAGCATGAACTGCGAGTTCAGCAGGTAGGAAGCAGCCGAGAATGCCGACAGCGGATTATCCTGCCATTCGGGGGCCGAGAAGCGCTTGTCCTGCAGCGCAGGCCGTTTGCCAACGACAAAATCTTGCCACAATTGGCCGGCTTGCTTGAGGTAATCCAGGCGAATCGCTTCGAGCTTGTCGGCCGGAATACCGGCCCCGGCGTCCTTCAGGATGGCGGCCAGCGGATTGGCGCCGCCCAGCGCCGGCGCCATGGGCGCCATGGCCTGTGGCGCCGTCATCCAGCCCTGCCAGAGCGTCGGGTCGGCGAACTGCGACATCCAGGTTGCGGCAAAAGCTTGGGGGTCAGGCATGTTCATGTGAGCGTCCGTTGGTAGAATCAGCGTAATACGTCAATGAGGAAGCAATATGTGGATAGTCGCCGTGGCCTGGATCTATGTCGTCGTGCTGATGGCAGCGACCGAACCGAGCATCGTCCATGCGTTGATGACTTTCCTGTTCTATTGCGCGCTGCCATTATCCCTTGTTTTTTATCTCACGGGGTCAAAACGGCGGCGTGCGCGGCGTGCAGCCCAGGCCGCAGCCGAAGCGCGCGCCAAGGCTGAGGCTTCGGCGTCCGCTCCGGACGGCGGCTGAACGCGGCTCAAGATTATCGCCCAGCCCGATCCAAGTTATTTAATCCAGATCAAACTGGCCTGGCGTCCGGTGACGCCGTCGCGGCGGTAGGAATAAAAGCGCTCCGGCGCGGTGGCCGTGCACAGGCCGCCGCCGTGGATGCGGGTAATGCCATCTTGCGCGAGCATCAGACGCGCCAGGGCGCCCATGTCCGCCAAAAATTTTGCCGGTTGGTCAGATTTTGGAGCGAACGCGGCCAAGGTTGCCGCGCCGGGCAGCGCCGCGGCGAAGGCGGCGCGCACATCCTCGCCCACCTCGAAAGCCGTGGGCCCGATCGCCGGACCCAGCCAGGCTGTGATCTCGCCGGCGCCGGCCAGTCGCATCGCGCGCACGGTCGCGCCCAGCACGCCGGCGGCCAGCCCGCGCCAGCCGGCGTGCGCTGCGCCCACCACCTTGCCTTCCAGGTCGGCGAACAGCACCGGCAGGCAATCGGCCGTCATCACCGTGCACACCAGGCCGGGCTGCGCCGCGATGCTGGCGTCGCCGCTACGCACCGGCTGGTCCGGGCCTACCGTGGCGGCATCGACCACGTCGGCGCCATGCACCTGCGCGATCCAGGCCGGCCTGCCCGGCAGCCACGCCTGCAGCCGCTCGCGGTTGACGCGCACCGCTTGCGGGTCGTCGCCGCAGTGCAAGCCCAAGTTCAGGCCGCCCCCGCCCTGGCCATCGCCATAGGGGCCGACGCTGACGCCACCGCTGCGACCGGTGGCCAGCGCGCCCACCGACGCCGGCAGGTCGGGCCAATCCGGCCAGACCAGGTCCGCGCGCGCCAGGTCCACCATCATTGTTGGTCGTCGGCGTTGAGGTCGCCCGGCTCCGGAATCCCGGCCGTGGCGATCAGCTCGGCGAAGTCGGGCGCCAGCGGCACCGTCCATTCGCAAGGCTCGCCGGTAGCCGGGTGTACCAGGCCGAGGCGGCGCGCCTGCAGCGCCTGGCGATGGAAGACCGGCACCAGGTGCTGCTTGCCGTAGGTCGAGTCGCCCACCAGTGCAAAGCCGAGGTGCTGCATGTGCACCCGGATCTGGTGCGTGCGGCCGGTTTCCAGGTTGCAGCGCACCAGCGACACCGGACGGCGGTCCAGGTTGCCGGTCGATACCAGCTTGTAGTGCGTGATCGCCGGCTTGGAGAACGGGCTCGACGACACCGCCATCTTGATCCGGTCTTTCGGATGGCGCCCCATGCCGGCGTCGATGGTGCCGCGCAGTTTCGGCGTGCCCCAGACCAGCGCAAAGTATTCGCGCTTGACCGTGCGTGCCTGCAGCTGGCGCACCAGGTCGGTCTGCGCGGCCAGGGTCTTGCCGACCACCATCAGGCCGCTGGTGTCCTTGTCCAGGCGGTGCACGATGCCTGCGCGTGGCACACCCACCAGTTGCGGCGCATGGTGCAACAGGCCGTTGAGCAATGTGCCCGACCAGTTGCCCGCGCCCGGGTGCACGACCAGCCCGGCCGGCTTGTTGACCACCAGGATATCGTGATCTTCGTAGACGATGTCGAGCGTCATCGCTTCTGGCGTAAAGGCGGTGTCTTCGGGCGCGGCTTGCGGCTCGATCACGACCAGTTCGTCGCCATAGGCAGTGTCCTTGCCGCGCGCCGGCTTGCCGTCGACCTTGACGAAGCCAGCCTCGAACCACAGCTGCAGCCTGGCGCGCGAGAATTGCGGCACCAGGCCGGCGATCACCTTGTCGAGCCGCTGGCCACACACCTCCGGCGTCAGGTGCAGGGTGATCGGCGAGGCGTCGATGCCTTGCGGGGCGAGCTCGAGCCCGCCCTCGAGGTCATCGTCGAGGAGCGTCTCCAGGTCAGGGTCAAAAGGCATTTCCGCCGAATTCGGCGCAGGAGTTAATATCACGTGAGTCCCATCGGCTATAATCAGCCGTTCGTTGAATCTAGGTAAAACTTTCTTGCAAAGAGCTATGCAAAAAAAATTGTCTGTGTTGGTCGCCGCTTGCGCCCTGGTCGGCCTGTCCGCGTGCAGTATGTTGCCCGAACGGTCCGATGAAACCAAAAAATGGTCAGCGGAGAAATTATACGCTGAGGCGCGCGATGAAATGAATGGCGGCCACTATGAATCGGCAATCAAGCTGTTCGAGCGCCTGGAATCTAACTATCCGTTCGGCACCTATGCCGCGCAGGCGCAGATGGAAATCGCCTACGCCCATTTCAAGGCCCAGGACCAGGCCGAGGCCCTGGCCGCGGTCGAGCGCTTCATCAAGCTGCATCCGAACCATCCGCAGGTCGACTACATGTATTACCTGCGTGGCCTGATCAACTTCAATGACCAGCTGGGTTTCCTGAGCTTTATTTATTCTCAAGACCCGACCGAGCGCGACCCGCGCGCTACGCGTGAAGCCTTTGCCGCCTTCAAGGCCCTGGTCGACAAGTTCCCGAACAGCCAGTATACGCCGGATGCCGTTGCGCGCATGAGCTACCTGGTCAATGCGATGGCGCAGTACGAAGTGCACGTGGCGAATTATTACTACCGCCGCGGCGCCTTCCTCGCCTCGCTCAACCGGGCCCAGGCTGCGGTGAAGGACTACAGCGACGCGCCGGCGCGCGAGGAAGCACTGTTTCTCATGATCCGCGCCTACGACAAGCTCGGCATGCCGGTGTTGCGCGACGACGCCCAGCGCGTGTTTGTGGCGAACTATCCCAACAGCCGCTTCCTCAACCCGAATGCAACCGGCGACGCGCCATGGTGGAGATTCTGGTCCAAGTCCGGCCCCAAGCCTTCCCCGAAAGACGCGCTGTAATGGCGCGGCGCGGCAAGCCTCTGCCGCGCTGCACCGTCCTATTCGACCTGCCTGCGCCGGAATACCCAGTTGCGCTCGCCTGATGCCGCGGCATCGAAGGCATAGCCATCCAGGTCGAAACCCTTGAGCCGCTCCGGGTCCTTGATCGCGTGCTGCGCCGCATAGCGCGCCATCAGTCCGCGCGCGCGCTTGGCGAAGAACGAGATGATCTTGTACCGGCCGTTCTTCCAGTCCTCGAACACCGGCGTGATGACTGGCGCCTTCAACAGCTTGGGCTTGACCGACTTGAAGTATTCTTCCGAGGCCAGGTTGAGCAGCACTTTCGCCTTCGTCTCCACGATCTGCCGGTTCAGTGCATCGCTTACAGTGTCGCCCCAGAAGGCATACAGGTTGGCGCCGCGCAGATTCGCCAGGCGCGTGCCCATCTCCAGCCGGTAGGGATGCATGCGGTCGAGTGGGCGCAATACACCATACAGGCCCGACAGGATGCGCAGGTGGCGCTGGACATAGTCGATTTCTCGTGCGGCGAGACTGCGCGCGTCGAGGCCGCCATACACGTCGCCATCAAACGACATGATGGCCTGGCGCGCCTTGGCGTGGTCTTCGCTCCAGTGCGCATAGCGCGCGACGTTGAGCATGGATAGATTGTCGGACAGGTCCATCAGTTCGGCGATCGCGGCGGGCGAACAGGCCCGCAGCACGTCGACCAGTTCGCTGGCCTGCCCGATGAACTCAGGCAGCGAATGCTTGCGGGTGGTGGGTGGCGTATCGAGATCGAGGGATTTGGCGGGCGACAGGACTATCAGCATTGTTTCAAACAGCTTTACGCAGTGAATTCAGAGAAAATATTTCCGCCATGATACCCGTTCCCAGCAAACCCATCGTCATCGACACCAATGTGCTGCTCGACCTGTTCGTGTTTCGCGACCCGCGCTGGCACGCACTCCTGCTGGCGCTGGAAGCCGGCGAAGTGGTAGCCGTCACGCGCGCCGACTGCCGCGACGAATACCTGGCGGTGCTGCGCTATCCTCACTTGCCGCTGGACGAGACCACGCGCGCCCAAGCCGCGGCCCGCTTCGATGCCCTGCTCAAAGTGGTCGCGCCCGACGCCAGGCAAGTGCGGCTGCCGGTATGCACCGATCGCGACGACCAGAAATTTTTGGAACTGGCGCGCGACGCCGGCGCCGCTGCCTTGATCACCAAGGACAGGGCCTTGCTCAAGCTGAACCGGCGCACGGTGCGTGATGGCATGTTCACGATCCTGCTGCCCGAAGCCTGGCTCAAGGCCCGGGCCGCCGCGCTAGAATAGCGGCATCGTTCACCTGCCACTTCGCCCATGACCACACCGGTACTCCAATCACGCCTGCCCGCGGTCGGCACCACGGTATTTACCCGCATGTCCCAGCTCGCCGCCGAGCACCAGGCCGTCAACCTGGGCCAGGGCTTCCCCGACTTTGACTGCGACCCGGCGCTGGTCGGGCTGGTCAGCGAGGCGATGCGCGCGGGGCATAACCAGTATCCGATGATGGCCGGCGTGCCGGCGCTGCGCGCCGCCATCGCCGCCAAGATCGCGGCCCTGTACGGCCGCCGCTATGACGTGGCGAGCGAGATCACGGTCACCACCGGTGCCTCGCAGGCGATCCAGAGCGCGATTCTGGCCAGCGTGCATCCGGGCGACGAAGTCATCGTCATCGAACCGGCCTACGACTGTTATCTGCCGGCGATCGCCCTGGCGGGCGGCGTGGCGGTGCCGGTGGCGATGCAGATCGGCGCCGCCGGCTACAGCGTGCCGTGGGCGGCGGTGGCCGCCGCGGTCGGCCCGCGCACGCGCATGGTGGTGATCAACTCGCCGCACAACCCGACTGGCGCTATCTTGCGCAGCGCCGACCTGGAAGCGCTGGCGCGCATCGTCGACGGCACCGGCATATTGATTTTGTCCGACGAAGTGTACGAGCACATGGTGTTCGACGGCGAGCAGCATGCGTCGGTGGCGAGCGAGCCGAGACTGGCCGAACGCGCGTTTGTGATTTCGAGCTTCGGCAAGACCTATCACGTCACCGGCTGGAAAGTCGGCTATGTCGCCGCGCCCGCCGCCCTGATGGACGAGTTTCGCAAGGTTCACCAGTACAACGTATTCACGGTGAACACGCCGATGCAGCATGGGATCGCCGCCTACATGGCCGACCCCCGCCCCTACCTTGGGTTGCCCGCCTTTTACCAGCGCAAGCGCGACCTGTTCCGCACTGGCCTGGCCAACTCGCGCTTCGAACTGCTACCCTGCGACGGAACCTATTTCCAGTGCGTGCGCTATGGCGCCATCTCGAATCTGCCCGACGCGCAATTCGCGGCGTGGCTGACTGCCGAGGCCAAGGTGGCCGCGATCCCGGTGTCGGCCTTTTACAGCCAGCCGACCGAATCGGGGGTGGTGCGATTTTGCTTTGCGAAGCAGGACGCTACGCTGGCCAGCGCGCTCGAGCGCCTGGCGCGGCTGTAACGGCGGCGCCGCACTACCAGGCCAGCCCCTTGAGCCTGTCATCGACGAACGCCTGCAATTGCGCAGACAAGGTTCCGCTGGCACGGGCCTTGGCATATGCCACCGCCGCCTCGGCCGGCCGATCCTGCGCCTGCAGCGACATTCCCAACCCCATCCACCACACGCCGTTGTGCGGCGCGCTGCGCAGCGCCGCCTGGTAATGCTCGGCCGCCTCGCGGTGGCGCTGTTCGCGCTGCAGCGCGCCAGCCAGCAAGGCATGGTAGTCGCCATTGCCGGCGGCGTACGGCAAGCTGCGCTGCAAGGTCTCGATGCCGGGGCCACCCTTCTCGATCTGCAGCCGCGCCAGCAGCATCGCCAGCGCCGGCTGGCGCGGATCGAGCGCCAAGGCCGCCTGCAACTGCTGCGCTGCTTCGTCCGGACGCCTGGCCTCGATCAGCAGGCTCACCAGGGTCTGGCGCGCAGCGTCGTGGCGCGGGTCGGCGCGCAGCGCGTTTTGCAACTGTGAGATGGCTTCGGTGACGCGGCCCTGCTCCAGGCTGGCGAGCGCGCGGCGGTAGCTGTTCTCCGCGCTTTGCGAGGTGGTTTCCACGCGTGCCCCAGCCACCCTGGCGGGGACCTCGGCGCGCGCGGACACGGGCTGCACCGGCGCGCGCTGGCGGGCGGGTGCCGGCTTGACCGGCTCGGGCGGCGCTGCCTCGGGTGCCGGCGCGACTGCTTCCGGCAGCGCTTGCGGCGCTGGCGGCGGCGCTGCTGGCGCAGCAGTAACAGCAGCAGTAACAGCGGCAGCAGTAACAGAAGAAGCAGCAGCGGCAGCAGCAGCAGCAGGAACCAGTGGCTCGGCAACCGCTACCGCAGGCTGCGGTTCGACCGGCAAGGCCACGATCGCGGCCGACTGCTGCACGTTCCAGGCGAGGTAGGCACCCGCGCCCAGCAACACCACGACAGCGCCGAGCAGCGCCGTGCGCCCGCGCGGAAAAGCGCGCTCCGGCGCCAGCACGGTGCGGATCTCGGGCGAGACCGCGCCCGCGCCTGGCTGGCTGCCGCGCGCGTCCAGGTCTTGCAGCATCTTGTTAATTAAGCTCATCGCAAACTCATCGAACGAAGGTCCAGGCAACGCCGCCCGCGGCGCCGGCCAGGACGCCAGCGACGGCCAGCCATGGCCAGTAGCGGCGGCGCGCGCCGACAGTATCGATCGCGGCCGTCAAGACATGCCCGCCGCCGACCTGCTGCTTGCCCTGGCCATAGGCCAGCATCAGCGACTTGTGCGCCAGGATGTTCACCAGGCGCGGCACCCCGCCGCTGCTCTTGAACAGGCGCCGGATCGCGGCGCGCGAAAACAGCCGCGCACCGCCGTAGCCGGCCACGCGCAGGCGGTGCGCCACATAATAGTCCAGGTCGTCACGCGAGAGCGGGCCGAGATGGTAATGAAAGGTGATGCGCTGGGCCAGCTGGCGGATCTGGTCCAGTGCCAGCTTGCGGTTCAGTTCCGGCTGGCCGAACAGCACGATCTGCAGCAGCTTGCGTTTTTCGGTCTCGAGGTTGGTCAGCAGGCGCAGCGCTTCCAGGCTCTCGACCGGGATCGCCTGCGCCTCGTCGAGGCAGAGCACCACCTGCAAGCCGTACCCGGCCAGCTCCAGCAGGCGGCCATTGATCGCCTTGAGCAGCTGGTGCTGATCGACATCACGCGCCAGCCCGATCTCGAGTTCGTCCGCCAGCGCCAGCATCAGCGTGCGCGGTTCCAGGTAGGGATTCGGGATATAGGCGGTCACGAAACCATCGCCCAGCGTGGCCATGAACTTGCGGCACAGGAGCGTCTTGCCGGTGCCGACTTCGCCGGTGATCTTGATGAAGCCTTCGCCGCTGCGGGCGGCGATCAGTAGCGTGTTGAGCGCTTCCTGCGAGCGCGGGCTGCCGAAGAAGAAACTGGTGTCGGGCGTGATCCCGAACGGCAGCTCGCGCAGGCCGAAATGTGCCGCGTACATTACCGGCGGCCCGGCTGCGCTGGGCGCGGCGGCTCGACAGGCGCCAGCGCGCCCTGGGTCGGGTTCAGGCTATCGATGCGGCGGCTGGTGTCGAGCAGGTCCTGGCTCCAGTCGCTGGCGCCTTCGACGATGGTCGGCTTGATCAGCACCACCAGCTCGCGCTTCTGGTTGACGCGCTTCTTGTTGCTCAGCAGCGCGCCCAGCAACGGCACCCGGTCGGCGCCCGGCAACTGGTCGGTGTCGCCACTGGAAGCCTGGCGCATCAGGCCGCCGATGGCGACTACGCGCCCGTTCTGGCCGCGCACGATGCTGTCCAGTTCACTGGTGGACGACGAGGCCAGCGGCAGGTTGAGCGTGCCGGCGCTGCCCAGGTTGACCCCCTTGTTGACGGTCGTGACCTGGCTCACCGATGGGTGCACATGCAGCAAGATGTTGCCCTTGTCGTCGATCTGCGGCGTCACGTCGAGCACCACGCCCGAGAAGAAGGGCTGCAGCGTGACGCTCGGAGTGGTACTGCTGCCGGCGGCGGTGGTGTCGGTGGTCGTGGTAATGCCGGTGACAAAGAATTCGTCGGTGCCGATCTTGAGCACAGCCTTCTGGTTGTTCATTGCCGCCACCCGTGGGCTCGACAGCACGTGCACGGTTCCCTGCGACTCGAGGAAACTAATCAAGGCCGCGAAATTATTCGTCTGGAAGGCAAAACCGAACAGCGAACCGGCGGCATTGGCCGCCTGCGACAGCGAGAAACCGGTGCTGGCACTCAAGCCGTCGCCGTTATTGATCGGCGCTGGCTGGCCGCCGTTAAAGGGCAGCGGCGCCAGGTTGGCCCCCGGCGAGATGATGCCGGCCGACACCCGGTTGGCATGCCCACCGCGGAACGAGGCGAACGAGGCCCAGTTGATGCCGCTCTGGAAACTGTCGTTCAGTTCCACCTCGAGGATCTTGGCTTCCAGGATCACCTGGCGGTCGACCGACAACTGGGTGGCTTTCAGATACATGTCGACGTTGCGCAGTTCGTCCGGCATGGCGCGGATCACCAGCACGCCCGATTGCGGGCTCATGACCACACTGCGCCCGCCCTCCTTGGAGCCAACGATGGCTTCCACGGCGGCCCGCAGGTCGCCCCAGAAATCATTGACCGAGGTGGTGTTGACGTCGGTACTCTCGACCTGGGCATTGCCCCCGTTCTGGCCGCTGTTATTCCCGGTATTGCCGTTATTGGGCTGGTCGCCGTTCTGGCCACCGCCGCTGCCGCTGTTACCGGCGTTCTGGACCGACGTGGAAGTCACGCGCAGGTTCGAACTGCCGCGGCGCTGGGCGGTCAGGTAGTTCACCTGGAACATGCGGGTCTGCATGGTCAGCGGCCGGATCGTGATGCGGGTGCCGTCGATACGGTAATCGTAGCCGTACATCTCCTTCACTGCTTCGAGCGTCTCGGTCAGCGTGACGTCTTTCAGGTGGGCGCTGATGTTGCCGCCCACCTCAGGGTGCACCAGCATGTTGTAGCGGGTGCCCGCGACGATCGAGCGGAAGAACTGCTGCGCAGGGACGTTGTTGAAGGCGACGTTGAAACGCTCTTCCAGTGCCGGACGGGCCTTGGGCAGCGTGCTGGCCAGGGCAGCCGCAGGCGGCAACAGGGCGTTGGCCACGGCATCGTTCACGGGAAGCGCGCTGGCCGGCTGGGTATTGGCGCGCGCCATTTCGCGGCCGATCGCAGCATAGGTATCGTGCTTCGGCGCGCTCTGGCAGCCGGTGAGCAGCAAGGCGCCGGCAAGGGCCCCGGGAATGAACAGGAAAGTGCGCATCGTGTTCCCGTCAGTTGGCCAGCGCGGCGCCGGCATCGGCAGGCGATGTTGCAGGCGATGTTGCCGGCGTTGTTGCTGGATACAGGCGCAGCACCTGGCGCTCGCGCCCGCGCACCAGTTCTACCTCGGCCTGGGTGATGCGGGCCACGCGCGCACCCTTGAAACTGCCGCCAAGAAGCACGGTCTCGCCGTCGATCACGGCTACCTGGCGCCCACCCGGGCGCGGTGCGATCAGCACCGATTGCAGCCGCGGCAGCTCGCCTTCGGCGGCCCCCGGGTTCGCGTGGGCGGAGAGTGTTCCCGATGGCCGGGTCGGGTCGGGTAGTGCCTGCGCGTGCGCGCTGGCGACCATCAAGGGGCAGGCCAGCACCGCGGCGGCCACGGTCAGTGTCATCAAGGTATTCACAGCTTCATCCATTTCCGGTCGAGACTCAGGGTATAGAGTGTCAGCGTCAGGCGGGAGGCCGGGTACTCCTCCACGTCGAGCTGCGCCCTGCCCCAGAACAGCTGGGTGGGCATCGCTTCGAGAGCGCTCATGTAGTTGACCATGTCAAGGTAATTGCCGCGGACAGTCACTTCGACGCCGTGGCGGTACAGCAAGCCGGCAGGCTTGTCTGAATCAATCGTTGCGGGAGCAGCCGCCGCGGGCGGCGCCGTGCCAACTGCCTGCGCGTCTGCCCCGATCGTCTCGACCGGGAGCGTGCGCAGGCTCACCAGCTGCAGGCGGCCATTGGCACGCAAGATCGCCTCGACCAGCGGCGCCATGCGCTCGGGCGGGACCAGGCCATGCTGCATCGCCAGCAGCGATTCACCCAGCCGGGCGTTGTCTTGCCTCAAGGAATCGAGACGGGTGCGCGCCGGCGCATCCGGATCCACCTGATAGGCCTCGAGCCTGGCAATGATCTCGCCATCGATGCCCATCATGTTGTTACGCTGCTGGAGAATCTGCTCGAGCAAGGCATCTTGCTGGCGATAGATCGGCGACAGCACCAGCTGGAATCCCACAAAGGTGAACACCGCCACGGCGGCGGCGAACATGAGAGCCCGCTCGCGCAGGGTCAGTGCGTCGATGCGGCCGCCAAGCTCGATCAGGCGCTGTTTCATGGGCTCACCGTAACCGGGGTTGCCACAGGAACTGCCTGCAGGCTAAAAGCCACGTACGGTGCGGGCGTCTTCACCGGTTTTCCGTCGGCATCGAGGCGGCTCAAGGCTTCGGCCTGGCCGATCTGCAGGCTGGTGAAGGACTTGCCCTGCAACAGCGGTTCGCGCGTCAGGCGGTTGATATAGCCGGGCACCAATGCCGGGTCGGTCGTGCGGCCTTCGAGGCCGATGTCCCTGCCGGCGATGCTCACACCGGTGAGCCATAGGCCAGCTACGCTCTGGCGTGCAAAGGCCTGGAAATAGCGGGAGTAGCCGCCCGTGTCGCCCAGTTCGCCCCGTTCAAGCACATCCGAGATGCGGCGCATGGCCGCAAGCGCGGTCTCGGCCTCGCGTATCTGCATGTCGATCTCGGCAGACTTGCTGCGCGGAGAAAACTGGGCGTTCACCGATGTCAGGCGCGCCTGCTTGCGCGCCAGTTCGGCGGCGCCCGCATCGGCCTCTGCCTGCATGCGCGCGGTCTGCGCGCGCAGCAAGACGCTCAAGCCTGCGATTCCGCACGCCAGCACCAGCAGCGCGATCCCCATCATCGGCGCGCTCAGGCGTTTCTTCTGCGGCTGGAAAGCCGGATTGAACAGGTTGACCTGCTGGCGCGACAGCTTGCTCATGTCAGCGCCTCGGTGCGCAGGGCCGCGCCCAGCGGCAGGAAGAACCTTGCCTGCTGTGCCATGTCGGCAAGTTCAGGAGTGCGCGTGAAGTCGAATACACTGGCCAGATCGAGCGTCTCGACCGGCATGTACATGTTGCTCGACAGGTAGTCGTCCAGACCGGTCGCCCGCGAAGGCGCGAGCAGCAGTTTCGAGACGCTGATGAAGGAAAACTGCCGCTCGAAGTTGTCGAGCGAACGTTGCAGTTCGAGCGTGATGCGGTCGAAGGCCGCGTGCTTGCGTTCGTGTTCAACTTCGAGCAATTGCTCGAAGCTGACATCGAAACGGCGCGACAGGTAGAGTTCGCCACGGAAGGATACGGTCAGCAAGCCGCCTTCAGCCTCGAACGAAAGCATTGCCACGCCCCGGCCTTCGGGTTCGAGCATTGCCGACATATTACGCTGGGCCATCTCGGGGATGTCAATCACGGACAGGTCGATCTTGGCGTCGAGAAACAGTTTCTGGCGCGGCGCAATCACGCTGTTGCGAGCGGCGATGGCGAACAGCGATTGCTGGGAGCGTGCGCCGGAAGCCTGGTCGAGCGGAATATCGAGCACGTCGACGGTCGCCTCGGTTACCGGAAAGTCCAGCATGTCCTTGAGGCGCCACTTGATCGCCGTGCGCATTTCTTCTTTCGGCACATTGGGCGACTCCACGCTGATGACCTGGTATTCGCCGCCGGCCAGCAGGGTCACGCAATGCATTGCCCCAGCCTGTCCATCGCGGCCCGCTTTTTCCAGAACGTCTTCGGGCTGTCCAGGCAGAAAATGCGCAAAGCGCACCGAGGGCTTGCCGTCGCCGGCGCGCTCGACGCTGCACGCAACGATGCCATCGCGCTGAATGGCAAGTGTCAACCACCCGTCTTTCTTTTTAGTTCTTCTAAAAAAGCGCATCAAGCGGCGAATGTCCTGTCGGAGAAGAAAAAGCTTTATGCTGCAAACGCTTGATTATATTCAAGACTCGTCGTATCAGCGTATAAAAAAAACGCTCACCAATGAAAAGATCCGCGCTGGACATGCCGGGGACCGTCTTTCGTGGCTGATGCATGCAGGGGCCTGCTCAGCGCAGCACATGAGGTCTTGATCAGCCCGAAAAAAAACCTGCCTGCAAGACCCGATCCACCCGGAGGAAGTCGGCCTGGCAGGCAGGGCGTTGCGTCGATGGCCCGGCAACGCCGGGCCTGGCACATCGGTTTAGTCGCAGACGAAATTGCCGTTGGCTGGCAGGGTCGCAAACACTGGCGCCGTGTTCACTGCGGTTGCCGGACGGTAGATCACCGCGCAGGTAAGCGGGGTGGCCGTGCCTACCGGGGAGACCGTCAGGCCACCGTTGGCTTGCGTGATGGTGTAGTCGTTTGCACCCAGGCCGGCGGCAGTGGCGAACTGACGTGCCTGAGCCAGGCTCGCTGCTGCGGGATAGCCGTTGAACAGGGCCACGGTTGCACCTTCGAGCACCACGTTGCCGGTGACGATGCCGTTGACCAGGGCTTCCGAGTGCACCATGGCCGAGGTCGAAGCGAGCGCGCCGCGCGCCGCGCGCAGGCTTGCCTCGCGGGCATCACCGCCCAGGTTGGCGAAGCGCGGCAGCGCGGTCGCCGCCAGAATGCCCAGGATCACAATCACGACGATCAGTTCGATCAGGGTAAAACCGCCTTGCTTGCCAGCCTTGAAATTCTTGTTCATGAAGCTCTCCGTTAAATAAGGTGCGGACGACCCGCGTTTTCAGTGGTGATTGGAGGCTACCCGGTCGACCACCTGACCAAGCACCAACCCGAGAATTGCTTCGTTCCGTCCCTGGTTGTCGGCCGGCTCGAGCTCACGCAACAATTCTACCTTGAACTTGAGCAATTTTGATGTCTCAGGAGAAAAAGTGTCGCTACTTTGCAAAAAATTGATGGTTTTGTCGGCCCGGTCGAAATACCAGTGTCCAGGCTTGATCGCGCCAGCATCCGGGCGGTAAAACTCGCCCTGGTAATTTTTTGGCGAAGACGCCAGCCAGGTGACCGGATTTTCTTGTGCCAACGCCTCCAGGGCTTCTTGCCCGCCGTGGCCGGCAAGGCGCGCCACCCGCACGGCCATGGCGGTGCGCGCTGCCGACACCACTTGCATGGCGGCTGCGCGCTCGAGCAAGGCGCGGTATTCCAGCATCCTGGCCAGCAGCAATCCCGCCAGCAGCGCCGCCACCAAGGCGCACGCGGCAAGGGCCATCAAGCTATAGCCGTTCCCGCGCCCTGCCCTTGCCCTCATGCGTGCCTCGGGCGTCATTTCGGACCAAGGGCCGCTTCGCCCAAATCCCAGATCGGCAGGAAAATGCCCAGCGCAAGCACGAGCACCATCGCCCCCAGGAAGGTGATCAGGATCGGTTCGATCTGGCTCGACAAGGTCTTGAGCTCGTAGTCGACTTCGCGTTCGTACATCTGCGCGATTTCGTCCATCAGGTCGTCGAGCGAACCGGATTCTTCGCCGACGGCGATCATCTGCAGCACGATCGGCGTGAATACATTGGCGGCAGTGGCCGTGCGCGTGATGCTCTCGCCGCGCTCGACGCCGTCGCGCATCTGCTCGATGCGCGAACTCAGGTAGGCATTATCGGACGTCTGCGATACCACCGTCAGTGCCTGGACGATCGGCACGCCGCTACGCATCGCGAGCGCGAAACTGCGGGCGAAGCGGGCCATGGTTCCCTTGTGGATGATCTTCCCGGCGATCGGCAAGCGCAGCTTGTAGCGGTCCCAGGCCAGCAGGCCCCGGGCGGTCGCGGTCCATTTGCGGAATCCCAGCACGGCGCCGGCAGCCAGCCCCGCGATCAAGGGCCAGTAATCGACGGTGAACTTCGAGGTGCCGATCAGTATGCGGGTCATCAAGGGCAGTTCGGAGCCGAACTGCTTGAACACCGAGGTAAAGCTCGGGATGACGAAAATGTTGACGATGACCATCGCAATGACCATGGCGGCAATCACGAAGCTCGGGTAGCGCAGCGCCGTCTTGACCCGCTCGCGCATGTCGCGGTCGAATTCCAGGTGGTCGAACAGGCGCAGGAAGACTTCTTCCAGGCGGCCGGTCATCTCGCCTACCCGCACCATCGACAGGTAGAAGGTATTGAACACTGTCGGATGGCGCGCCATCGAAGCCGACAGTTCGCGCCCGGCATCGAGCGATTCGCGCAAGTCCTTGATGACCCGGCCAAAGGTCTTGTTGATGGCCGATTCCTGCAGACCCGCCAGGCCGCGCATGATCGGCACGCCGGACTTGAGCAGGGTGTAGATCTGGCGGCTGAACAGCTGCACGTCCATCGAGGTGACGCGCTTGTCGGTCAGGCGTGCCCACAGGCCTGCGCTCCCGTCCTTCGCGGCCGGCCCCTTGCGGCTGGGATGGATGTCGATCGGCGTGGCGCCGCTGCCGAACAACTGGTCGGCCACGGCGGCGCTGTCGGCGCCTTCGAGGATGCCCTGCAGGAGTTCGCCGCGCGCGTCGCGCGCCTTGTAGGCAAAGAAGGGCATCAGTCGTCGAGCTGATTACTGATGCGCATCGCTTCTGCGATGGTGGTGCGCCCCTGCACCGCCAGGCTCACGCCGTGGCGGCGCAGGGTCTCGCCTTCCATCTGGGCCTGCGCCACTTTCAGGAAATGCGCCGGGTCCGGGTGATTCGCGGCGTCGGTGACGGCGCGCGTCATCTCGAGCAGCTCGTAGACCCCGGTACGGCCGCGAAAACCGGTGCCGTTGCAGTGCGAACAGCCCTTGCCGTGGAAGAAACTGGTGCTGGCGGCGAGCTCACCGAGCTCGGCCTGCAGCCAGGTCACTTCGGCCGGCGTGGCCGGATGCGGTTCGGCGCAGCTCTCGCAGATCACGCGCACCAGGCGCTGGGCCAGCACCGCTTGCAGCGAGCCGCCCACCATGTAGCGCGGCACCCCCATGTCCATCAGGCGCAGCGGCGTGCTGGCGGCGTCGTTCGTGTGCAGCGTCGACAGCACCAGGTGGCCGGTCATGGCGGCGCGCAGGCCGATCTGGGCGGTTTCCTGGTCGCGCATCTCGCCCACCAGCACGATATCCGGATCCTGGCGCAGCGCCGAGCGCAGCACGCGGGCGAACGACAGCTCGATTTTCTCGTTGACCTGCACCTGGTTGATGCCGGGCAGCCGGTATTCGACCGGATCTTCGACCGTGATGAGTTTTTTCTCGACCGAGTTCAGTTCGGACAGCGCGCTGTACAAGGTCGTGGTCTTGCCACTGCCGGTAGGGCCGGTAACCAGCACCAGGCCGTTGGGACGCTGTACCAGCATCCGGAAGCGCTCGACGATCCGCGGTGGCATTCCGATCGCGTCCAGGCCCAGCCGGGTGCCGCCCTGGTTCAGCAGGCGCATGACCACCGATTCGCCGTACTGGGTGGGCATGGTCGAAATACGCACGTCGATGCGCTGGTTGCGCACCTTGACCGCAAAGCGGCCGTCCTGCGGCAGGCGCTTTTCCGAAATGTCGAGGTCGGCCATCAGCTTCAGGCGCAGCGCCAGCGGCGTGGCGACCTTGATGTCGGCTTCGGTCTGCAGGTGCAGCACCCCGTCGATGCGGAAGCGGATCTGCAGGCGGCCGTCCTGCGGTTCGATGTGGATGTCGGATGCGCGCACCTGGGCCGCGTCGTCGAACACCGATTGCAGCAGCTTGACGATCGGCGCTTCTTCCAGGCCCGGATTGGCAGCGAGCGCGCCGAAGTCGATCGAGGTATCGCCCAGGTCGGCCTCGACCTCGCGCGCGAAATCGGTGATATCGCCGGTGCGGCGGTAGATGCGGTCGATCGCTGCCAGCACTTCGGTCTCGTTGACCACCGCCAGCTCGATGCCTTTTTTCAGCAGGCGCGCAATCTCGTCGTAGGCAAACAGGTCGGTCGGGTCGGACACGCCCACCAGCATGGTTTCGCGCCGGTCTTCCAGCACCAGCGCGCGAAAGCGCCGCGCCGCGGTTTCTGGCAGCAGGCGCACCAGCTCGGCATTGATGTTGTAGAACTTGAGGTGGATATAGGGGATATTGAGCTGGCGTGCGAGGGCGCCGGAAATCTGCTCTTCAGTGACGAAGCCGCTCTCGACAAATACACGCCCGAGCTTGCGTCCGGTGCGCTTCTGGTCCGCCAAGGCCTGCATCAGCTGCTCTTCGGACAGCAGCTTTTGCTGGATCAGCACTTCTCCCAGTCGAATTTTCTCCGGCCTTGCCATGAATTTCCTCTTTAACTATTGCAACGAACATTTTATGCCAGAACGCGCAAGAATTGACTGCTGGAATTGTTTTGACGCTGCGAGTGTCGCTGTTTGGCCTCGCCACAATAGCATCGCGTGTAAGATCGGCCGGCCAGCAAGGCAATGCACAGTAATGCACCAAAACAACAAGGAGCGAGCATGACCGAGCCCGGAGCCCGTCCGCAGCGCCGCCGCATCTACCTGATGCGACATGGCAGCGTGACCTATTTCGACGACAGCGGAAAACCACATCTGCCCGAGAGCGTGTCGCTCAATGACACCGGCCTGGCCCAGGCCGAGGCCGCCGGCCGCGCCTTGTTCGACGCCGGCGTGCGCTTTGACCGCGTGATCACCTCGGGCCTGCCGCGCACCATCGAAACGGCGCAGCAGGTGCTGGCCGCGTATGCCCAGGACGCCCAAGCCGTGCCGGAACCCGAACCGTGGCCGGAGCTGCAAGAGATCCGCGGCGGGCGCCTGTCGGCGATCCCGCCAGATGCGCTGCGGCGCGCCTTCACCGGTGCGTTCGAAGGCCTGGTCGAGCACGACCAGCGCTTCCTTGGCGGCGAGTCGGTCGGCGAATTGATGGACCGGGTGCATCCGGCGATCGGACGCCTGCGCGCCCAGCCCGACTGGGACACGGTCCTGCTGGTACTGCACGGCGGCGTCAACTGCGCGATCCTGTCGCTGGCACTGACCGGACAGCGCCTGTTCCTGGGCGGACTGGCACAGGCGCCCGGGTGCATCAACGCGCTCGACGTCGGCGACGAGCCGCGCGACTGGGTGGTCCGCTTCGTCAACTACGTGCCGCCCGGGCCACTGCAGCCGGGCGCCCGCACCACCACGATGGAACAATTATTCGAGCAATACCGCAAAGGCCGCTGAAGCCCCAGAAAAATAGCACGCACGTACAATTTTCTGCTCGGGCGCGCTAGAATGGCTGCGGCTTCACCTGAACAACCATACCGATGGAGACGCGATGTTCGAGGAAATGATGGGCACCAAGCCGGTGTCCGAACGCCAGAAGTTCGATGTCGACGTGCTCGACGCCTGGCTCAGCGGCCACGTCGACGGCTATGCCGGCGGCCCGGGCACGCTCACGGCCGAGCAATTCAAGGGCGGCCAGTCGAATCCCACATTCAAGCTCACCGCCGGCAGCGGCGCCGGCCAGCGCCATTACGTACTGCGTACCAAGCCCGGCCCCGCGGCCAAGCTGCTGCCCTCCGCGCATGCAATCGAGCGCGAGTTCCGCGTGATGCAAGCCTTGCATGGCGCCGGCTTCCCGGTGCCGCGCCAGTTGGCCCTGTGTACCGACGAATCCATCATCGGGCGCGCTTTCTTCGTGATGGAATTCGTCGCGGGCCGGGTACTGTGGGACCAGTCGCTACCGGGCATGAGCCCGGGCGAGCGCGCCGCCATTTACGACGAGCAGAACCGCGTGATCGCCCTGCTGCATACGACCGACTACACCACCATCGGCCTGGGCGACTACGGCAAGCCTGGTAATTACTTTGCGCGCCAGATCGAGCGCTGGACGAGGCAGTACCAGGCCTCTTGCACTGAATCGATCGAGGCGATGGACCGCCTGATCGACTGGCTGCCGCAGAACATTCCGCCCGGCGAAGACACGGCCATCGTGCACGGCGACTACCGGCTCGACAACCTGATCTTCCACCCGACGCAGCCGCGCATCATCGGCGTGCTCGACTGGGAGTTGTCGACGCTCGGCCATCCGCTCGCGGATTTCTCTTACCACTGTATGAGCTGGCATATCCCCCCCGGAAAATTGCGCGGCATCGCGGGACTGGACCTGGCGCAACTGGGTATTCCGTCGCTGCAGGACTATATAGCGCGCTATTGCGAGCGCACCGGCAAGCTTATCCGCACCCAGGACTTCGACTTCTACCTCGCCTACAACATGTTCCGCCTGGCCGGCATCATGCAAGGCATCATGAAGCGCTACGTGGACGGTACCGCCGCCAGCGCCCAGGCCCTGGAAAACGGCAAGGCGGCGCGGCCAATGGCCGAGATGGCATGGCAGTTCGCCTCGCGTAGTCGCGCCTGAGCCGCGCATGAGCTGCAATGCACCGCCGCCACCGCACCCGAACACAGACAAGGACCCCACATGGATTTCGCTTATTCCGCGCGCTGCCAGCAGTTGCAGGCCCGCCTGCTCGACTTCATGGACGCGCACATCTATCCGAACGAACGCGCCTATCACGATGAAATCGCCGCCAATGAGCGCGACAAGGGCAGCCGCTGGCTGCCGCTCGACCTGATCGAACGCCTCAAACCACTCGCGCGCGAAGCCGGGCTATGGAATCTGTTCCTGCCCAGGTCGGCGCACGCACCGGAAGGCCTGTCGAACCTCGACTATGCCCCGTTGTGCGAGATCATGGGCCGGGTGCCCTGGGCGCCCGAGGTCTTCAATTGCTCGGCGCCCGATACCGGCAACATGGAGACCCTCGAGCGCTACGCGTCCGAAGCGCTCAAGCAAGCATGGCTGGCGCCGCTCCTGCGCGGCGAGCTGCGCTCGGCTTTCGCCATGACCGAGCCCGACGTCGCCTCGTCGGACGCGACCAATATTGCCACCCGCATCGCACGCGACGGCGACGACTACCTCATCAACGGGCATAAATGGTGGATCTCGGGTGCGGGCGATCCGCGCTGCAAGGTCTTCATCGTGATGGGCAAGACCGATCCGGATGCGGCGCGCCACCAGCAGCAGTCGATGATCGTGGTCGCGGCCGATACCCCCGGCATCACGATCGTGCGCCCGTTGCCGGTATTTGGCTACGACGACGCGCCCCACGGTCATTGCGAGATCCGCTTCGAGAATGTGCGCGTGCCGGCTGCCAACATGCTGCTCGGTGAAGGACGCGGCTTCGAGATCGCCCAGGGCCGCCTGGGGCCAGGCCGCATTCACCATTGCATGCGCGCCATCGGCGTGGCCGAGCGGGCACTCGAACTGATGTGCAAACGGCTGGATTCGCGGGTGGCATTCGGGCGCAAGATTTCAGAGCAAGGCGTATGGCGCGAACGGATCGCCGAAGCGCGCATCCGCATCGATACCGCGCGTCTGCTCACGCTCAAGGCCGCCTACATGATGGACACGGTCGGAAACAAGCAGGCGGCAGCCGAGATCGCGATGATCAAGGTGCTGGCGCCGGCCGTGGCCCAGGACGTGCTGGACTGGGCGATCCAGGCCCACGGCGCGGCCGGCGTCTCGGAAGACTTTCCGCTGGCCTGGCAGTGGGCCGGCAACCGCGCACTGCGCCTGGCCGACGGGCCCGACGAAGTGCACCGCAATGCCGTGGCCAAGCTGGAGCTGGCAAAGTACGCCAAGGCGCACGGGCACTGAGCCTGCCGGCCACGCGGCCCGCCAGCCTGGCCAGGCTCACCAGTAGCAAGGCGCCGCCGTTACGGCGCCCTTTGGAAGCCCGGCTGCGCCATGAAGCGCGCCAGGTGGTGGTCGCGGTCGCCCAGCGTCAGGTCGATGGTAGTCAAGCGCTTGAAGTAGTGCGAAGCCGCCAGTTCGTCGGTCACGCCCATGCCACCGTGCAGCTGCACCGCCTGCTGGCCAATGAAACGCGCCGCTTCGCCAACCCGGTACTTGGCTGCGGCCGCGACCTGGCGCCGCTCGGCCGCATCCGCGCCGTCGAGCTTGACGGCGACCAGCAAGGCCATCGAGCGCGCCTGTTCCAGGTGGATGTACATGTCGGCCATGCGGTGCTGCAGCGCCTGGAACTTGCCGATCGGGACGCCGAACTGCTGGCGCGTCTTCAGGTACTCGAGCGTAGCGTCAAACAGGGCTTCCATCGCGCCGAGCGCCTCGAAGCACAGCAGGCCAGCGCCGTAATCGGCGCCGTGTTCGAGCAACTCCCAGCCATTGCCGGCCTGGCCGATGACAGCATCCGGGGGTAGAACCACGCCATCGAAGCGCAGGTCGGCCGCGCGCAGCCCGTCGAGGCCGCGGTAGGCGGTCTGCCTCAGCCCGGGTGCGTCGGCCGGCACCGCGAACAGGGTAATGCCGTCTTCATCGCGTTGCGCGCCGCCGGTTCGCGCCGACACCACCAGCACACCGGCTTCGGCGCCATGGATCACCACGTTTTTTTCACCGTCCAGGCGCCAGCCAGCACCGTCCCGCTCGGCACGGGTGAGAATGTCGCGCAGATCGTGACGGGACTGGCGCTCGCCCAGCGCGCAAGCCATTTTCAGCTCGCCCGTGGCCACCGCTTCGAGCAGGGCGCCATGCCCGCCGCCGAGCTTGAGAAATTGCGCGCCGAGCACGGTCGCAAGGTAGGGCTCCACTACCAGCGCGCGTCCGAGTTCGCGCATCACCACGAACATGTCGGTTGCGCCGCCACTAAAGCCACCCTGCTCTTGCGGCACCGGCAAGGCCGTCATGCCCAGCTCCACCAGCCTGGCCCAGGCCTGGCTTGACGTTCCCTCGGGGCTGGCAATAATGGCGCGGCGCTGCTCGAAACTGTAGTCACGGCCAATCCAGCGTTTCAGTGCATCGGCGAACTGGACCTGTTCTTCGTTGAGATTGAAGTGCATCTGGTTCTCCTTACAGGCCCAGGATCATCTGGCTGATGATTCCGCGCTGGATTTCGTTCGAGCCCCCGTAGATGGAGGTCTTGCGATAGTTAAAATAGTACGAAGCCAGCGGCGCGGCCGCGTCGTCGCCGGCCACGCTGTGCTCCTGTTCACCCTCGAGATAGGCCGCGTCGAAGGGCAGCGCCATCGGCCCCGCGGCCTCGAGCATGAGTTCGGTGAGCATCTGCTGGATGTCGGTGCCGCGCACCTTGAGCACCGACGCTTCCGGGCCGGGAGCCTTGCCAGCTTGCGCCAGTACTCGCAGCACCGTCATGTCGAGCGCCATCAGCTCGATTTCGAGCGCGGCCACCTTGGCCGCGAACAGCGGGTCTTCCAGCAGCGGACGGCCGTTCTTGTGTTCGCGGCGCGCCAGGCGCTTGAGCAAGCCCAGTTCGCGCTTGCTGCGGCCAACGGCGGCGATGCCGGTGCGTTCATGTCCGAGCAAATATTTGGCATAGGTCCAGCCACGGTTTTCCTCGCCCACCAGGTTGGCGGCCGGCACCCGCACGTTATCAAAGAACACTTCGTTCACTTCATGGTCTTCATCGAGCATGATGATCGGGCGCACGGTCACTCCCGGCGCGTGCATGTCGATCAGCAAGAATGAAATGCCCTCTTGCTTGCGCACCGACGCGTCGGTGCGCACCAGGCAGAAGATCATGTCGGCATGCTGGGCCAGGGTGGTCCAGGTCTTCTGGCCGTTGACGATATAGTGTTCGCCATCGGCGTCGAGATGGCGCACTGCCGTGGTCTTGACCGAGGCAAGATCGGAACCGGCGCCCGGTTCGGAATACCCCTGGCACCACCAATCCTCGCAGGACAAGATACGCGGCAGCAAACGTGCCTTCTGCTCTTGACTACCGAATGCCATGATCACCGGTGCCACCATGTCGATGCCGAACGGCATGATGCGCGGGGTGCCGGCACGCGCGCATTCTTCTTCGAAGATGTGGCGCTGGAGCGCCGTCCAGCCCGGGCCGCCGAATTCGCGCGGCCAGGCCGGTGCTACCCACCCCTGCCGGGCAAGTATCCGGTGCCAGCGCACGAAGTCGTCCTTATCCAGGCGCAGGTGCTGGAGTACCTTGGCTTGCAGATCTTTGGGGAGGTGGGAATCGAGAAAGGCGCGGACCTGGTCGCGAAACGCCAGGTCTTCATCCGAGTAGTGCAGGTCCATGTGGTCTCCTTGTTAGGGGTCGCTTGAAAAAGCACGACCGTTCACAAGATTGTACCGCAACTGGACTGACCGCCAAGTGGAACACTTGCGGTCTTGCGGGACGGACAGTGCCGCCCCGCGTACTCCGGATTAGCGTGAGCGGCGGCGCAGTGCGCCAACACCCAGCATACCGGCCAACATCAGCGCCAGGCTGGCTGGCTCTGGCACGTCGACCGCGGCAAGCCTGGCGCTGCCACCGCCTACGCCAGCACCGACGCCGGCATTCGGCTGGACCGCGCTATTGCCCGCGCCAGGAATGAATGCGCTGGCGCCGCTACCGTTTGACGTGCCAGCCGAGCCACTGCCCGAACTGCTACCCGAACCGATCGGACCGCTAGCCGCGCCGCCGCCCGAAGTCGAGCGCACTGCTGGCGCTGCACCGGCGCTGCCTGCCTGAACCTTGGCGCCGTCAGCCGAGTTGACCAACGACACGGTGGTGCCCATCGACACCGCCATGATCGCCATGTTAGAGCTCAGCAGGTAGTCGCCGGCGATGCCACGCTTGAACAGCATCGTGGTTTGGCCGTTGTCTTGGGAGATAGTTGCGGCCGCCTTACCGCCGACAATGTCGGCCAGGGTAGCTTCCGACGATGCGCCGGACGAGTGGGCCACGCCGCCCATCAATTTATAGTTACCCTGCAGAACGCCGGAACCGAGTACATCGACCCCGTTGCCGGCAGACCAGCCGGACAGGAAGGTCGGCGCAGTGCTCGACGGGATCGTATCAGCTTGGGCGGCACCTGCACCGACCAGCAGTGCAGCAACGACGAGGTGACGAATTGTCATGGAATATACTCCTAGGTTGAGTTTCAATTGTTGTTCTTGCAACGTAGAGATATCCTAACATAAATAAAAAAAAGATAAGCAATTGTGTAACTCAAGCGTGCGCGGGGTATGAATTTCAGATAAATGGCCGTCTTGGAGTAGGATTAATCTTACTCCGTTTGTTCGCTAACTAACATAACTACGCTGTTTTACTTATCGGTACGCAATTATTCGTATCGAGCATCAGTAAAAAAAATGGCCGGCCTGCTCATGCAGGTCCGGCCATCGTCAGATGACAACGCGTTGCCGTGACAACTCAATTACTGCGCGGCGCCACCATGTAAGGCATTGTGCGCGAAGCCATGCGGGTATCCGTGCGCAGCATTCCAACCTCGTCGGCCAGGATATTGGCCGCTTCTTGCAGCATGATGTCCTTTGCGTCCTTGGCTGCTTTCTCCGCCGCCAGTTCTGCCTTCAAGTCGCGCTCGTCGAACTGCAGGCCGTCGTCCTGGCGTGGCGTGCCACGTACTGCCACCGCCGGTTTTTGCGGTTTAGTCGAGGCCGGCACCTTGCCGCGCGCTTCCTTGGCGGCCGGGCCACTCGCCGGCTCGTCGCTGGTAATGCCGCCTGCCGCAGCCAGACGTGCCTCGCGCAGTTTGGAGCGTGCATCCTGGGCATCGCGCTCCTTGCGGCGCACGGTTTCGTTAAGCGAGATCGCGTTTTCCTTACGCAGCTTCATGACTTCCGCGATGTCTTCTTGCAAGAACTGAAACTCCTTATCCTTGGCAATGCGCGCCTCGTGGCGTTTTTGCAGCGGCGCGATCAGCTCTTTCAGGTCGCCCGCCGCGGCATACGTCGCTGGCTTGATTGCCACCCAGGGCAAGGCATTATCGAAGGACGATTCGCCAAAGCTGTCGGCATCGGACAGCACTGGCAGCTTGATGTCCGGCGTTACGCCGCGCAGCTGGGTGGTGCCGCCGTTAATGCGAAAGAACTGTGCAATCGTCATTTTGAGTTCGCCGTAACGCACCTTTTCACCCGGCGCGAAGCGATCGAGGTCGATCAGGGTCTGGACCGTGCCCTTGCCGAAGCTCGGTTCGCCGATGACCAGGCCGCGGCCGTAATCCTGGATCGCCGCAGCAAAGATTTCGGATGCCGATGCCGAGCCACGGTTGATCAGCACGCCCATCGGGCCATCCCAGGACAGGCCGGCCTGCATGTCGGATTCGACCTCGATACGGCCTTGTGCGTCGCGCTGCTGCACTACCGGGCCCTTGTCGATGAACAGGCCGGTCAGCTCGATTGCCTCGGTGAGCGAACCGCCGCCGTTGTTGCGCAGGTCGATCAGGACGTTGTCGACCTTATCTTTCTTGAGCTCGGCAAGGATGCGGGCCACGTCGCGGGTCGCGCTGCGGAAGTCCTTGTCGCCGCGGCGGCGCGCCTCGAAGTCGAGATAGAAGGTCGGCAGCGAAATCACGCCGACCCGGCGCTTGACGCCGCCATCCTTGACTTCGATGATCGACTTCTTCGCGGCCTGTTCTTCCATGCTGATTTTCTTGCGTACCATCGACACGGCCACCGGCTTGGCATCGGGGCCGGCGTCGCCCGGCAGCACGTCCAGGCGCACGGTAGTACCCTTCTGGCCCCGCACCAGCTGGACCACGTCGTCGAGACGCCAGCCGAGCACGTCGGTGAATACACCGCCGCCCTGCGCCACCCCGACGATGCGGTCGCCCACCTTCAGCTTGCCCGACATGGCGGCCGGGCTGCCCGGCACGATCTCGCGGATGATGGTGTATTCGTCGCGCGTTTGCAACACGGCACCGATGCCTTCGAGCGACAGGCGCATGGCGATGTCGAAATTGTCGGCCGAACGCGGACCAAGGTAATTGGTATGCGGCTCGATCGCGGTGGCATACGCGTTCATGAACATCTGGAACACGTCTTCGTTGTTGAGCTTTCGAATGCGGCCGACGTAATTATCGTAGCGCTTGTCGAGCGTCTCGCGGATGCCCTTGTCGTCCTTGCCCGCCAGTTTCAGGCGCAACCAGTCGTTCTTGACGCGCTTGCGCCACAGCTCGCGGATTTCTTCTTCGGACTTGGCATATGGCGCCTTCTCACGGTCGAGCTGGAGCGTTTCGTTGAGCGAAAAATCAGGCGTGGTCTTGAGCAACTGGCGCGCATAGGCCATGCGCTCGCCAAAGCGCTGCTGGTAGAGATTGTAGATCGCGAACGGCACCGTCAGGTTCTCGTTGTTGATGGCGTCGTCCATCTTGGTGCGCATCGATGCGAACTGGTCGACATCGGACTGGCTGAAATACAGCTTCTCGCCATCGAGCGTATCGAAGTAGTTGTCGAAGATTTTTTGCGACATCGCATCATCGAGCGGCGTCGCCTTGTAGTGATAGCGACCGAGCACGCGCGATGCCCACAGCGCAGCCTGGGTCTGCTCCGCAAGCGGCTTCATCTGCATTGAGCCGGCGACCTTGGCCGGCTGGACGGAGGCAGCCTTTTCGGGCTGGGCGGTAACCACATGGGCCGACATGGCAAAGGCCATGGCGGCCATGATCAGATGGTGCTTTTTCATTCGTCGTTTCTCCGAAACGTGTGTTGCTTCGGCGAGACCGGCGAGGCATGCCGGTCAGTACGCCCTATGCAGTCCATTCTACAGTAAGGCGCAAGCAGTCACAGCCAGCTTGCATGCATTTCCCGCGCCGTTTTAAGGCTGCCATAAGCCTGGTGTTCACCCTTTGACAAGCTGGAGCAGTTGCATGCCGTATCCCATGGCCAGCCAGGCAACAAGCAGAATCGGAATCCACGGCCAGGAGCGCGCCGCCAGGCGCCAATCGACCGGCGACGGCCAGAACGACAGGAATTGCGGCGCCAGCAAAACCGCTAGCAACAGGTCGAACGGTTCGAATACCCAGCCGTGCCGGGTGCGCCACCAGGCTACGGCAAACGGCAGTGCAAGGATGGTCAAGGGCGCCAGCGCGCTGGGGGCAGCGTTGTACCAGCGCAAGTTGGCGAAGCTGACCGAGCCGAGTTCCCAGTTATGCCCCCCGCGCTCGCCGCGCCTGCTTCCCCTGCTAGAACGCTTGATGCGGCGCGGCCAGACGCTCAGCGCGACCGGCTCGGCATTCGTGAGCAGGCCGACCGAGAAGTGGGCCAGTTCATGGCACAGTGTGCCGGCTGCGGTGAACACGAAAAAGAAAGGATGGGCACCCGAGGCGATCCACAGCAGCAGCGCCAGCGCGGCGGACGGCGCCAGGTAGAGCAGCATGTCGAGCATACCGCCGGCTGCCGGCGCCAGGCTCAAGCCGCGTAAAAGCAGCGCCCGCAGGCCTGGCGGTAGCTTTCGTTACCCCCAATGCTGACCTGCTCGCCTTCGCGGATGCGCCGCCCGTTGGCATCGACGCGGATATTCATGGTCGCCTTCTTGCCGCAGCTACAGATGTTCTTGATTTCTTCGATATCGTCGGCCAGCGCCAGCAGGTAGGCCGAGCCGGGAAACGGGGCGCCCCGAAAATCGCTGCGCAGGCCGTAGCAGATCACGGGGATGCCGCGCACCTGGGCAACCTGGTGCAGTTGCTGCACCTGGGCTGTGCTCAAGAACTGGGCTTCGTCGACCAGGATGCACGCAACCGGTTGCGCCGCCGCCAGGAAATCGGTATCGCGCTCGAAGGTATCGACCTCGCGCTGCGGGCCCAGGCGCGAGGTGATCATCCCGACTCCGTAGCGGTTGTCGATCGCCGCCGTGTAGAGCTTGACTGCCTGGCCCTGCTCTTCGTAGTTGTGCGCGACCTGCAGCAGGGCGGTCGATTTGCCGGCGTTCATTGCCGAATACCTGAAATATAGTTTTGCCACTACCCTGCCCCGTAAGCTGGTGAAAATCGCTGCCTGAAAATGGCGCGATTATAGCAAGGGCCCAGGCGCCGGCGCCAGGCGCGGCGCCGGCGGCAGGGTGTCATGCCTGGACGCGGGCACGGCGCTGGCGGCGGCACCACCCCACCACGCCCAGGCCGGCCAGCATCATGCCATAGGCGCCAGGTTCGGGCACGGCCGCGGCCAGGGTCAGGTTGTTCGCGGTAGGCCAATAGCCTTCGCCGAAGGTTCCAACCACCACCGACTGCAGGGGCGAGGGCGAGACGAAGCCGACGAAGCTGCTGATCTCGCTTTCGGGCAATACCCAGGTGATCGAACTGCCGTCCAGCGCCGTCAGGATGATGGTGGTACCCGGTGTGAACTGCCCAAGCAGGTTACTGCCGAAAAACTCGCCGCCCAACCCGACCACACCAGATGAAAAGTTACTGAAGGTAATCCTATCAAAAGGCGAATTGCTGGACAACCAGCCATCGCCCTCGGCGCCGGCGCCGTACAGGCCCTGCCCGGCGGATACGGTGTAGTCGAATGCGCCAGCCATCCGCTGCAGGGTCGGCGCGTACAACTCGACGGACAGGTCGTCATAGGTGTCGACACCGGCCGCGCCGACCGCCCCCAGGAAGGCCGCGCGGTCGGTAAAGACAGTGATTTGGGCGTGAGCCCGCTGATGGGTGAACAGCGCGCAGCACAGCATTGCGGCCATCGTCAAGGTATTCAGGCGGGTAGACATGATTGCACTCCGGTAGAGGGAAGTCGATCGGGACGTGGGTACTGCCGCCTCCAGTAGACCTGCGTCTGTCACGCGCTACCATGTCATGAATCTTGTTTTTTCGTTAGCTTGAGCTGCCTATAAGGTGCGTCGGTTTTCGGAATTTGCCTACCCCGCCAGGCTCATTGTCCCGGATGGTATTTGCGGCCGAGCTGCTTCTCGATATCCTCCTTGTAGAAGAGCACATCCTTGAACTCGCCGCGGCTGTACATTTCGGCCTGGTCGGCAAAATGCTTCGAGGCCGGGTTATTGCTATTGCCGCCGGCCAGGATGCTCTTGGCACGCAGGCGCGGTCCGAATTCCACCACCGCAACAAAACTGTTGCCACGGTCGCCGTAGATGCGCTTGGTCTTTTGCTTGGCCACCATGCCGAACGACGCCAGCGAACCCCAGTTGGCCGAGGCGAAGCCAACCGGCCAGCTCGGCTTGCTGTCGTCGTATTGCTGGTCGATCTCGCCGCTGATGCGCTGGAAGCGGTTGATCTCGCCCCACGGGGTCTGCCAGGAACCAAAATCTGCCACCAGCTTGTCCGAGGCGCGTGCCAGCGCATCGAGGCGCTCGTTTGCAGTCAGGCTGGCCGTGATGAAGTCGACCGTCGGCACGCCCGCGGCGCGGGCACGCGGCGCGTGTTGGGCCAACAGTTCTTGGCCCCAATAGACGGCCAGCGAAGTCGGCACCGAGCCGACGCCCGAGCGCAGGTCCCATCCGCGCAACGCGGCAAGCTGGGCCGCCAACGCCGCCTTGCGCGGATCGGCCGCGGGCAGCGCGTCATGGTCTTGCAGCAGTTGTGGCAGCAGCGGCTCGAAGGCGGTCAGGTGGCTGTCGTAGGCGGCGGCGATCAGGCTTTCGAGCGTGAAGCCTCCGGCATCGCCCAGCACCCGCTCGGCATGGCGGCCTCGCGCGTTCTCCGGCAACGACCACATATAGTCGGGATAGTCCTGGCGCCGCGGGCTGCTGGGTCCAGAGGCACTGAACGGCCAGTTGTTGGTGTTCGAGATATAGCCGCTGGCGGGATTAAGCAAGGTAATGGTGTCCTTGATGGCGTGCAGGCCCTGCCACTCGGTGGCAGGCAGGCTGCCGTCCACCGGCTGGCTCCAGTTGAAACGCGGATCGCGCTTCGGGATGAAATTTCCGTGGAAATAGGCAATATTGCCCTTGGCATCGGCATACACGGTGTTGTTCGAAGAATTCGTGCGCAACTCCATCGTCTTGTAGAAGTCGCTGTAGTCGCGCGCCTTGGTGCGGGTGTACGACTGGATCAGCGCCTTGAGCGGCTCGTCCATCATCTTGACGGACACCCATTTTCCGCCTTGCTCGCGGACAACCGGGCCGTGGTGGGTGAAATAGGCGGTGACGGTCTTGCTGGCCATGGCGCCGGACGGCGTCTTGTAGGGCAGCCTCACCGTTCTGGATTTCATCAGGCGCTCTTGCTCGCCATAGCGGTAATACAGCTTGCCGCCGCGCTCGCGCACCGTTTCCAGATATTCGTCGATGACGTCGCCGCCGCCCGAAGTATGCATCCAGCCGGTTTTTTCGTTGAAACCCTGGTAAATGAAAAACTGGCCCCAGGTCACGGCGCCATAGGCGTTCAAGCCCTGCTCGCTGACCATGTGTACTTCCGGGCGAAAATAAAACGAGGTATGAGGATTGATCAGCAGCAGCGCATTGCCCGAGGCCGACAGCTTGGGCGCGATCGCAAAGCCATTCGAGCCACGCGGTTCGGCATCGAGCTGCTTGACGGGCGCCGCCGATCTGGCCGACGAAGTCGCCGCTGTCCTCGGCTTACTGTAGAAAGCTTCCAGCTCCTTCAGGTCGATCGACTCGATGTCGCCCCCGATGCTGCCTTCGCTGAAGCTCAGCGCCATCCACGGTTCGAAGCGCGAGATCAACCTGGGCTTCACCTCGGGGTGGGTATGCAGGTAATAGTTCAGGCCGTCCGCAAAACCGTCCATCAGCTGCCTGAGCCAGGCCGGGCTGGCGGCATACCTGGCCTGCAGGTCGGCCGGGGTGATGTACATCTTCATGCGCAGGTCGCGCCAGATGGCCTGCTCGCCCTCGACTTCGGCCAGGCGGCCCATCGCGTTAATGTAGTTGAGCTCGACGCGGTTGAAGTCGTCCTCGGCCTGCGCGTACAGCAGGCCGAAGACGGCGTCGGCGTCGGTCTTGCCAAAGACGTGGGGAATGCCCCACTTGTCGCGCATGATCGTTACCTGCTCTGCCGTTTTCTTCCAGCGCGCCAGCTCGGCGGCAGTGGCGCCCGGCCTGGCCCCGGGCTGTCCCGGCACGGCCGCCGCAAGCGGCGCGGCGGTTGCCGGCAGGACGGCGCCACACAAGGCGGCGCCGAGGATGGCAGGGGCGAACAGGCGAAATACGGGCATGCGGTGTCTCCTGGTGAAGGGTCTGCGGTCGGTGCTTGTCGATCGGTTTCGTCTAGGCCACGCCGGCGTGCACCAGACGCTGCTTGAGCACTTCGTTTTCGGTCAGCAAGGTCGCCACGCGGTCCTTGAGCGACGCGAGCTCGGCCTTCAGGGCGGCCATCTGGTCGGACGGATCGAGCGCCGCGCCCTCTTTTCGGGGGCGGCTGGCCATCTTCTGCTCGCGCACTTCGCGCGCGGCCTGCTGCAATTGCTTGCGTCCGCCGGCCACGGCGGCAATCTGCAATTCGTCCGGCAGCTGGGCCACGTTGGCGGCGGCATTGATTGAAATGGTGCCACTGCGTACGGCTTCGCGCAGCTGCGGCGTCGCCGCTTTCTGGATGCGTTCGATCTGGCTGATGGTATTGCTCGACACGCGCGCGGCCTTGGCCACGTCTTCGCGGGTATTCCAGGGTGGTGGCGGACGCGCGTCCATGTCGTCGGCTTCCGGCTGCGGCGGGCTCGATGCCAGCTGTTCGGCCAGCCGGGCGCTGACGATGTCTTTTTTCTTGAGCGCCAGCACGCCACGCTGGAAATCCGACACGCTGCGGCGCGCCAGGTGGTTGTCGATCATCCAGAGCATCACGTCATCGATGGATGCAAAGCTGTTGTTCTGGACCGTGCGGAATTCGATGCCATGCTTGCGGCAAATTTCGTAGCGATTGTGGCCGTCGATCAGGGTCTCGCCCCAGAGAACCAGCGCGTCACGGCAGCCCTCGGCAAGCAGGCTGCGCTCGAGCGCAGCATGTTCAACAGGAGTGAGCGGGTCGACAAAGGCGCGCAAGTCGTCGTTGAGTATGATGTTCAAAATAGGTCCTCTTGCTGCGGCGCACCCGGTGCGGCACGCCGTCCGGCATGCTACACCATCGCGCCATCCGGACCAAAGCCCGAGCCCCTAGACTGGCGCCCACAAGCAGTGCGCAACAGGAGGAAAGTTGCATTTTAACCGTGTTGTATAGCAGCATATGTTAGAATTCCGGCGCTGCCCCGATGGTGAAACTGGTAGACACCCGGGACTTAAAATCCCGTGCTCGCAAGGGCGTGCCGGTTCGATTCCGGCTCGGGGCACCACCATTCAAGATGGGTCAAAAGCCCGAAGCCCGCCCCGAAAGGTCGCGGGCTTTTCTTTGCGCTGTTCGGCGACGGACAGTGATGATGCCAAGGGCGCCAAGTCCGAGCAGGGCGATCGAGGCAGGCTCGGGAATTCGCCGAATTTGACCGCTGGCGCCGAAGCATGGAAGCTTGCCTGGTGCCGCCCATCCACAGCCCCGCATACCGGCATCGCTTTCGGCTTCGTAGATGGTAAAGTTCGGTCCGGTTTCGCCGCTCGTAGCCATACGGAATTGACTATCGAAATTGTGGGCATGGATGTGCCCGGTCAGGTGGTTGCCAGGGCCGAACGCGACACTCATGTCGAGAATGACCGGCCCTGGACTGCTGATGCCTTGACGTGGCGCGTAATGAATTCCCCCGCCAGTGCCGGTGCCGTAACTGAAATTTAATAGCCCGGATTGCGGAAAGATCGTGTCCAGCCAGGGTCCATTATTTTGTATCGCAATATTCATCTGGAATGCGCCAGATTGCACCACGGCCGTGTCGAACTCGAGTGAAAGCGTGATACCCAGCGGGGTGACATCGTTGGTTGCGTGCCACTGGTACCAGACACCAGCGTTTGCCGAGCCCGACAACATGAGCAACATGCAGGCGATCAGACTTTGAATAGATTTCATGGCAATCCCTTGTTATGGTGCACTTTGGGAGAGCAAGATTTATGCCTGAATGTAAGACCTTGTATTCTTGCGAAATTTACTCGGCAGGCAGGTGTGCGCCGATACGTATGTAAAGAATGTCGACACAGTCAGGCACGTAAAAAAGCCGCTGCCTGAGGGCAGCGGCAAATCACTCGGTTGCAGCCGAGCTGGAGACACACGGAGAGGTAAGACTATCCATCGAAGGACCTTCTGCAGATAAGGTCGCCAATCCGGTCTTCAAGCGCCGAATCGGCTCGCCGCGCTGTCAGTCTGGTCGCACAAACTCAAATCAATGTCTCTCACGCGTGTACAGCCCGTAATGCCCACGGCTTACAGGCTTTGGTACGCCACCGCCAGGCACACCACCCCGACGAAGGCCAGCAGACCGTAGACGAAGATCCGCATCGACGACGCCAGCCCCGCCACCGCGCGATTGGCGTTGGCGTCGAGCTTGCCGCGGCGGCGCGCCGCGTTCATCAGCATCCAGACGAACACGAACAGCGTCGCCACGATCAGCACGAATTTCATGTTGTTCCCGGGGTGGTCAGGTGCGGGCCAGTACCAGCGCCAGGGCCACCAGCACGAACACCGACGAGACGCCGGTGGCTACGCCCAGCCACAGCAGCCGGGTGCGCGCCAGTTCCATCTTGGCGATCAGCTGGGCGTTCTGGTCGGCCAGGTTGGCGATGATCTCGGATGCCTGCAGCATCTGGTTGCGCAAGTCGGCCAGGGTCGATTCGGTCCTTTCGACGCGATTGACCAGCGTGCCAAACACATCGTCCTGCGGCGCGTCATCCACGTAGGCGCCGGGCGCCGTGCCAGGCGCCGTGCCGGACTTGCGCGCCACCGTGTCCCACAGCCTGCGCGCGCCGGTCGCAACCTGCGGCGCGGCGTTGATCACTTCGCTCCAGGGCACGGTCCTTAAAACACTCCACCAGCCAGTTGCCATACCGTCTTCTCCTGTTATCAATTCATCCACGAGCATACCACCGCGCGCGGTGACGGGCGGGCACCGTAGTAGCGCAGGCGTACCGCGCCCTGCCCGCGACTGCGCTACCATGCGCCCATGTGCGGACGATTTGACCAGAGCCAGACGGCTCGCTATTACGCCAGCGTGTTTGGCTGGCCCGACGCGGTGTTCGACAGCGAGGCCTCACCTGCGTGGAACGTAGCTCCCGGCAGCTACCGGCCGCTGATGCACGTCCAGGATGGCGAGCACCGTATCGACGACGTGTTCTGGAGCTATCGGGCGCGCTGGGCCGAAGGCAAGGTGCCGATCGTGGTCAATGCGCGCATCGACAAGCTGACCAACCGCTACTGGAAGCCCCTGCTCAAGTCGGGCAGGGCGATCGTTCCGGCCGAGGGCTGGTACGAATGGACCGGCGAGAAAGGCGCCAAGCAGCCGTGGCATATCCACCGTAAGGATCGCGCACCGCTGTTCTTGCTGGCGCTGGCGAATTTCGGCGGCTTTACCGAGAACCGGGCCGAAGCCGGTTTCGTGCTGGTGACCGACGATGCGCAGGACGGCATGCTCGATATCCACGACCGACGCCCGGTAGTACTCGAGGCCGCCGACGCGCAACTGTGGCTCGACCCGGCGCGCTCGCCCGAAGAAGCGCTCGACCTGGCCCGGCGCGCCGCCCTGCCCCCGGCAGCCTTCGAGTGGTACAAGGTCAGTACTGCGGTTAACCGCGCCGGAAATCAAGACCCGCAGATGGCTGTACCACTGCTCGACTAAATTTTTGCCAACTGTAAAAATTTACCGACCCGTTCAATTTGCGGGCAGCGGCGCTTCCATGCCCTCGGTCGGCATGCCGACTTCGGGCTCGTTGGTGGACGCCGGCATGCCGCCGCCATCACCGGCCTCGCCATCGGGTCCGGCTTGATTGTCTTGCTGGCCCACATCGTACTCGAGCGGCGAATCGACCGTAGCGCCGGCAGGCTCCGGCACTGGCGCCTGCACTGGCGTCTGCGCTGGCACCGATTCTGCAGCGCGATCAAGGCGCGTCTCAGCCTCGGCGACCGCGGCGGCGGCGGAGCCGGGTACGCTGCTGACGTGCGCCATGCTGGTCGTTTGCCCGAGCCCCGCATCCTCGGTCATCTCGCCGCCACAGGCGGACAGCAAAGCAGCAGCGGCGCAGCAGAACGCCGTATTCAAACCTAAGCGCGCGAGCCTGTCATATTGTTTCATGCAAGTTCCTTACATCATCAAATGAATGAATAACTTTGAGACGTGGAAACTGCCTTAGTTCAACTTTTTGAAAAAATACCTGCGCAACGTGACAAAGCCCCAAGTGTGATTCCTGAGTGAAATTAAACACTTGTATGAGCCAAATCGAACAGTGGACGCAACCAAAGCCGAATCCGCACGGTCTTAATGGAACGCTACCAACCACGAGGAAATTTTATATGGGCGAGTTCATGCAAGTGCGGGCCATGCTGCAAGAAGGCGAGGCTTATGCGGGTCTGATCCTGGGCAAGGACGACTCTGACTACCACCTGATCCTGCTGCCTGGCGAAGCCGCCGACGTCAGCTGGCCCAGCGCCACCGAATGGGCTGGCGCGCGCGGCGGCGCCTTGCCGACGCGGCGCGAATTGGCGTTGCTGTTTGCCAACCAGCGCGAAGGCTTCGAGCGCAACTGGTATTGGTCCTGCGAGCCGCACGAGACCCGCTCGCAACTGGTCTGGGGCCAGAATTTCGCCAGCGGCATCCAGACCATCTACGGGCGACCGTACCGGGGACACGCGCGCGCAGTCAGGCGCATCATGGTGCCGTAAGCCGGCGTCATCTTAGCTACCGCCCGAGGCCACGCGCCGCGCAGGCGCGGGTCAGTTGGCCCCAGGAACGTTCGCGCGCCCGATCGGCTGTTCGATATTGGCCAGGAACCAGCTGGTCGCCGCCATCAATGCCACATGCCGGCGCAGCAGGTCAGGGTCGACCTTGTCCAGGGTATCGGCCGCTGTGTGGTGGTAATCGAAATACCGCGAGGTGTCGAGCAGCGGCGCAAAACTCGGCACGCCAGCGCGTTCCAGCCCCGACAAATCCCCGGTCGACAAGGCATCCTGGCGCTGGAACACGCCGGCGCCTATCGGCAGCAAGGCCGCCTGCAGCGGCGCGAACAGTTTGTTCGACGCGGCCGGCACGCTGGCGCGCACGCCAAACGGCCGGCCGGCGCCGTTGTCGCTTTCGATCGCGCCAATATGCTTGTCGACATTGGCCTGCTCGGCTGCCAGATAGCCGCGCGCACCACGCATGCCGTTTTCTTCGTTCATCCAGGCAATCATGCGGATGGTGCGGCGCGGACGGTAGTCGAGTTGCTTCAGCGTTGCCAGCACCGCCATCGCACTGGCGACACCGGTGGCGTCGTCATGGGCGCCGGTCGCCAGGTCCCACGAATCGAGGTGACCCGACACGATCACGATTTCGTCCGGTTTGTCGGTGCCTGGCAGGTCGGCGATGACGTTGTAGCTGTCGGCGTCCGGCAGGGTCTGCGGGGTCAGCAGCAGGCGCATGCGCACCGGACCGCGCCGCGACAGGCGCGCCATCAGCATGGCGTCTTCGGCCGTCACGGCCGCGGCCGGGATCCGTGCGCCGTCCGCCAGGGCGGTGCTGCCAGCGTGCGGCAGGCGGTAATTGGCGCCGCCCACCGAGCGCACCAGCGCCGCGGCCGCGCCCATCTCCGCCGCCAGGCGTGGGCCGTCGCGGCGGTAGGCCGAGGCCTGGCCATAAGCCGGCCCCGCCAAGCCGCGGTCGGCCATGGCCTGGTCGAAAGCCACATCGAACAACACGATCTTGCCCTTTACCTCAGCGCTGCGCGCCTTGAGTTCATCGAAACTCCCGACGATGAGCACCGGCGCGGTCAAGCCGCCAGCCGGCGTCGCGCCCGAGCCGCCGAGCGCGGTCACCACCACGCGCTGCGACAGGCCGGCCGGACGGCCCTGGTAATCCACCAGCTCGCCCGTTTCCTGGCCACGTACCCAGTGCGGAACCTTGACCGGCTGCAGCGTAACCCGGGCGCCGAGCTTGCGCATCGCATCGGCCACCTGAGTCACTGCCGCCGCCGCCCCGGCCGAGCCGGACAAACGAGGGCCGATCAGGTCGGTCATGTCCGCCAGCCGCTCCCAGGCGTAATCGCTGCTCATGGCCGTATCGCGAATCTTGGCGAGCGCTGCTGGATCGTTGCCAGGGCTGGCGGCGGTGGCCGGACCCGCGATCAGCACGGCAGCAAGCATGGACAGGACGGGAAGCCGGCGAATATGGTGAATATGGCGAACACTGCGGATCATGCGTGGAATCCTTGGGCGATGAGAACAGGACACGCAGCTTAGCGCATGCAGCCGCTGCCCGCCGCAAAAAAGTGTCGTATTTACAATACGCTAGGCGGCGACCAGCCGTACGAGCGTAATCTCGGACGGTGCCCCGAAGCGTTTCGGCGGTCCCCAGTATCCGGTACCGCGGCTGATGTATAACCACATGCCACGCACGCGGTGCAGGCCGGCAACGAAAGGCTGCTGCAATGGCACCAATAAATTCCATGGGAAGAACTGGCCGCCATGGGTGTGGCCGGACAACTGCAGGTCGAAGCCGGCGGCGGCGGCGTCGGGTGCGCTTCTCGGCTGGTGCGCGAGCAGCACGCGCACGCCAAGGTCCGCCGGGGCATTCGCCGCGGCAGCACGCGCATCACTCTTGTGCGCCGGATGGAAATGGTGGGCGCCATAGTCGGCCACGCCGGCAATCATCAGGGCGGCAGCGCCGCGGCGCCGGATCACGTGCTGGTTCATCAGCACGGTGATCCCGAGCCGGCGCAGCTGCGCGACCCACTCCTCGACCCCTGAGTAATATTCGTGGTTTCCGGTCACGAAGAACACCCCGTCCGGGGCCGCCAGGTGCGCCAGAGGCGCAACCTGCGCGGCCAGGCGCTGCACGCTGCCGTCCACCAGGTCGCCGGTAATCGCAATCGCGTCGGCACCGAGCGTGTTGACGCGCCCGACGATGGCCTCGAGGTAGGAGCGGCCGATCGTGGGGCCGACGTGGATGTCGGATACCTGGGCGATCGCATAGCCCTGCAACGCGGGCGGCAGGCCGGCGATCGGCACGTTCACTGTCACCACCCGCGCCAGGCGGCGCGCATTGACAAAACCGAGCAGGGTCACGCCCAGCGCCACCAGCGGCACCGCCAGCGCGCTGGCCTGCATGGCAGTGGGCGTGAAGGTGATGCCGGGCAGGCCAGCCAGCTCCCCCAGATGCAGTGCCAGCAATACAAGGTCGCGTGCCAGCGTCGCCACCAGCAGCGACGAGAACAGCCCCATCGACAGCAGCCCGGCCCAGGCAAGGGGCTGCGGCCACCGGCGGCGGCGCAGCGACGCCGACATCAGCCCGACCGGCACCAGCAGGGTCAGCACAACCAGAGCCAGCACGGCCAAAAGCATGCCGAGAGCGCCCGGCGCCAGGTCCGGCAACAGGCGCATGCCTACGTAAATTTGCAACAGGACCAGCAGGGACAGCACGGCGGCAAAGGAACGGTTCACACAGGGCCCTGTCGAAACACATGTATTAGCACGATACAAGGTACCGGGCGCGCGGCTGAAGTTCAGCACTGATCAGATGGGGCAGCCTGCCCGCACTGCAAGGGCCATGCCTTACCTGTTACCGAAACATGTCCATTTGTAATAATCTGTATATAGCTGTGGCGCGCCGGATACCTGGCCCTATAGTGCATCCATGCTTGGCGACGATACGATCATCCTGATCCCCGCCCAGGCCACGAGGACTATGCCATGTTGAAATCTAAATGCTTTGGTGCGGTGGTGCTGGCCGCGGTTGCCGTTTCGCCCGCAGCGAATGCTGGCGACCGTGGCGTGAACACTGCAATTGGCGCCGTGATCGGCGCCGCCATCGGCCATAGTGCCGGCGGCTCGGGCGGCGCCCTGGTAGGCGGCGCGATCGGTGCGGCACTGGGAAATTCGGTATCGGGTCACTCGGCTTCCGGGCACGGCAGCCGCAGTTATCACGACAGCCGCGGCTATTACGGCGACAATTATCGCGACAGTTATCGCGACAGTTACCGTGGCAACTACCGCGGCAACCACGACAACCGCGGCTACTACGACAACCGTGGCCAGGTAGCGGTAGCCTATGGCACCGGTGGCTATCACCAGCCGCGCCCGGTATATGTCGAGCAGCGCCAGGTCTACGTCGAGCCGCGTCCGGTGTACGTCGAACAGCGTGCCGTTTACGTCCAGTCGCGCCCGGTGTATGTGCAGCCGCGCGCTGTCTACGTCGGAAATCATGGCTGGGTCAAGCATGGCCGCGATCGCCATGAGCGCCGTGACTGGGAGCGCTACGACCGTTACGACCGCTACGACCGCTACGACCGTTACGATCGCTGATTTTAAATGCCGCGCACTGCGCGGCATTTTTTTCGCCGGGCCTGGCGCCCGCCGCTTTTCTCCTTCCCCCCGCTTGTTTTGTGCAAGGGCGCAGCGCGCCGGTGGCGGAGACTGGCATGGTCGAGCAAGGCAGTATTGTTTCGTTGGCACAGGGCCAGTACCGGCTGCGGGAATTGCTCGGGAAATCGGCTTACGGCCTGGTATGGCGGGCCGAGCGCGCAGGTGCCGCAGGCGAAGTCGCCCTCAAGTTGGTCAACACCGGGCAAATGTATCGTGCGCCTGCCGCGCTGCGCAGCCACTGGAGCGACAGCGCCCGCAATGAAATCGCCTTTCTGGCCCGGCTCGCGCCCTGGGACGGACGCCACATCGTGCGTTTGCTCGACAGCGGCGAGCACGACGGCCTGCCGGCGATGGCGCTGGAACTGCTCGATGGCGACCTGGCCGGATTGCTGGCCGCCGGGGCCACCAAGGGCACCGCCACTCCCGGCCAGGCACTTGCGTGGGTGGCCCAGGTCAACCAGGCGCTGGGCAAGGTCCACGCCGCCGGCTTTCGCTACCTCGACCTAAAGCCCGGCAACCTGCTGCTCGACCGCCTCACTGGCGCCCTCAAGCTTGCCGACTTCGGCACCAGCCGGGCACTGCTCGAGCAACCCACACCAGTGTATGCCGGCACCGCCAGCTGGCAGGCACCGGAACAGTTCTTCCCCCAGGCCGGCGGCCTGTACGGGGGCGACGCGCGCAGCGACTACTTCGCCCTTGGCGGCTTGCTGTACTACCTGGCCTGCGGCCAGGTGCTGCGCTACGGCGCGGCGTGCGCCGAAGCCTACCGCGCACACGGGCGCGAAGGCGCCGCCGTCCTGTGGGCACGGCATGGCGGGCCGCCGCCATCACTGCAGCACGATGAAGCGGCGAGTTTCGGCGCTGTCTTTGGCGCCGCGCAGGCGCCGGCGCTGGCGCTGCTGCGCAGCTTGCTGGGGTCCACGCCCGACCAACGTCCGCGCCATGCACTCGACATCAGCCGCATGCTCAGCGCGGTGCGCGACAGCCTGGCGCGCTGCAACCAGGATCTGCCCCAGCGCGCGCTCGCGCTGCGCAGGGCCGCATGAATACCCGGCTAGCGGCAGCAGGCTTGGCGCTTGGCCTGGTCTGCGCACTGCATCTGGCTGCGCTGACGCTGGCACCGCAGCGCTGGCTGCCGGCCGCGATCACACTCGATCTCCGGCCTGGCGAATCGGCCATGCTGGGACGCGCAGAGCTGGCCGCGCCGCGCGCCGGTGCACACCAGTTCAGTGTGCGCCGCGACGCCGAAGGCAGCTGGTGGCTGCGTAACACCAATCCGGCGCAAGGCGCCGTGCTGCGCCATGGGAGCGCGCGGCGCCACACCGGCAGCATCGTTCTGGCTGCCGGCCAGCAGTTGCAGGTGGGCGCCACCCGCTTCGACGTCACGCAGGCGGGCGACGGCACCGCCCAACTGCGCGCCGCCGGACAGCGCTGGCACTACGATGGCGCGCTGCTGCTGCGCGACGGCGCGATGCAGCCTGCCTGCCCCGGCGCCGGCGCGGGCACCCGCCTGGGCGCCTACTGGAACCGGATCGCACCGGCCATTCTCAGCCTCGCCCGTCCGCTGGCTTTCGGTGGCCACCTGTATTGCGGCAACCGGTTGCCGGTGGCGGGCCTCGAGGCCGGCAATGTCAGCCTGGCGCGCGCCGCTGCCGGCGCCGCTAGCCGGGGCGAGCGTGGCAGCCAGGACGTCGCCCTGACCGTGCGCGGGTCGCAGCCGGTGCTGGTGCGGCAAGACGGTCGCTGGAGCGACGTGGCGCAGCGCGAACATGCGCTCGACGGCGTCACCGGCCTTGCCGTGGGACGCACCGCGTTTGCACTGTCCTTCGACGCTGTCAGCACGCAGGCCGCCAGGCTTACGCTGGTGCCATCGGCACAGGTCGAACTGTTTGCGCAGGCGCAGTCGCAGTTCGCTCCGGGCCTGCGCTGGCACTGGCAAGAGCGCTCGCTGTGGCAAGTCAAGGCGCCACCGGCCGCCGCCTGGAGCGCGGCGCTGGCCGCCGCCTTGCTGGCCGCACTGGCCGGCTGGCGCCTGGCCGAACCTACCCGCGGCCTGGCGCCAGCGATCCGGATCGCGGCGGCGGTCGCCATTGTCGCGCTGGCGGTGCTGATGCTGGTCATGCAGCGCAGCGCTGCCGCGCCGGGCGCCGGCTGGGCCTTGTTGCTGGCCTGGGCCGCGCTGTGGCTGGCCCTGCTCTGGGCGGCGCGGGTTGCCGTGCTGGGCGCGCTCGCCGTGCTGCTGCTCGGCGCCGGTTTGCTGGTACAGCTCGAACTCGGGCTGGGCGCGCGCGACACGGCCTGGCTGCGCCATGTCGAAAACAGCTGCGTGCTGCTGGCCATCGGCCTGCCCCTTGGGCTGCTGCTGTTCCAGGGCGTGGCCCGCGCCAGCGTGTCGCGCCCGGCCACCGAGTACTTGCTGGTGGCGCTGGCGCTGTGCGCGCTGGGCGCGCTGGTGCTGCAAGTAGCTTTCGGCAACGAAACCGGGGTATTCGATGTCCAGCCGGTGGAATTTGCCAAGCTCGCACTGGCGGCCCTGAGCGCCCATTGCCTGGCGCTGGCTACCGGCGGCGCGGCCCCGGCCGCCGTGGCGGCGGCGCGCCACTGGCAGGCCTGGCTGCGCATCATCGCGCCGGCCTTGCTATTCGTACTGCTGCTGGCGGTGGCCCTGATCCAGGTCGACGACTATTCGCCCCTGATCCTGCTGCTGGTATGGGCCGCCGTATCGTTCGTGGCCTGGTGCCTGGCCAGTGGCCGCCGGCGTGGCGCGGCCATCGTTGGCGCGCTGTGCTTCGGCGCGCTGGTGGGCGCGGCGGCACTGCAGCAGGCCGCGCCCGGTCTCGGTGCGGCCGGTTTCTATACCGAGCGTTTCCAGGTCTGGTCCGACCCGACTGCCCATCCCCATACCGGCCAGCAGATGCTGCTGGGCGCGCGCGCCGTCGCCGCAGGCGCCTGGGTCGGGGCCGATGGCCTGCTCGGCCTCGCCACGCTTGGCCAGTCCGCCGGCGAGGCGCTGCGCATCCCGGCGGTGCAGGACGATTTCGCGCCCTCGTTCCTGCTGTATCGCCACGGGCTGGTCGGCGCCCTGCTGGTATGGCTGCTGCAGGCCGGGCTGCTGGCGGCACTGCTGCATGCGGCCGCCCGCGCCTGGCAAGTGGCAGCCGGCGCCCGCGATTTCCGGCGCGCCTGGCTCGGGCGCTTCCAGTGCTTTGCCCTGTGCGGCGGCGCTGCCTTCCTGGCCGGGCACTTCTTGCTGTCGTGGGGCACCAACCTGGCCCTGTTTCCCATCATGGGGCAGCCGATGAGTTTTCTTTCCAGCGGCGGCTCGCACCTGCTGTTTTTCATCTGCCCCCTGCTAGCGTTCGGCATGGCGAGCGTTCAATCATCCGAGGAGAATCCATTATGCCGGTCTATGTCCAACACGAAGTGCTAGCCAGGGTCGACGATGTGTTCAATGCCGAAGCGCTGTGGCAGGCGCCCGGCCTGTCGCTGTTCTCCCGCCGTCCGCTGCTGCGCGACCTGCTCGAGCGCTCGCCGCGCGAGCAGCGCGGACGCGCCGCCACCCGCTGCTTTTCGCACGTCACCCTGATGCTGCCGCAAGAGCAGGTCGACGACGACCGCCACCTGACCCGCGGCGCGCGCGTGCGCGACCTGGCGCAGTCGCTGGCCGCGCTGCACCAGAAGGATTTCGGCGACCTGCTCGGCGGCGACGAAGTGCGCTACCACGTGGTCGGCGCCGACGAAGTCGCGCAGGGCGAAGTCAAGGTGAAATTTGGTCACGCGGTCTACCTGCCGGCGCCGGGCGAACAGATCCTGTACACGGTGAGCGCCTCGCGCGACAGTGCGATCTGGCAGCCGGTGTGCGTGGTGTATCCGAACCAGCGCCTGACCGTAGTCGGCCAGGACGGTGCGAACGCCACCTTCTGCGTGCCGGGCTGGCCATTCGGGCCCGATGGCGGCATCCTGCTGATCAACGATGGCCTTGACGCGCCGATCGAGGTGCAGGTACGCCCGAAAGATGCACTCGACTGCCGCTTCGACGAGGCCAATGGCTATTACGTGGTGCGCGCCAAACACGGCACTGCCAGCAACACCGGCCAGCGCCTGCTGCTGCGCATCAGCCGTGCGGCCGGCGCGCCGCTGGCGGCGCCGGCCATGGCGGACAGCGCCATCCCGGCGCGCGGCCCCTCGGTCTGGAAGGCGCGTGCTGCCGTGGCCGAGCTCGCTGGTGGCGAAGCGACCGCCATGCCGCTGGCGGCAGCGCCAGCCGATCGAATCAGTGCTTCGGAAAACGATGCCACCTACGCACCGGTCGCGCGCCACCGCATCACGCTGGCCGCGCTGGCTCTACCGCGCCTTAGCCGCTATCGCGACACCGGCGCCGAGTCACTGGAGATCGGCCTCGGACCCGCAAACGGTTCGACCTTGAACCCGGTAGCACCCGGCAAGGACGACGTGATCGGCTTTGCCGTCGACGCCGCCGACCAGCTGCATGCCATCACCGGAGCCGGGCGCCAGCGCGTCAGCGTGCCATCGAGCTTTGCACCGCAAGACGGCGCCAGCGTCCGGCTGCACGCGGTGCCGCCCCAGATGGCGGACCGCTACTGCGCGCTGCTTGGCCTGGAGCAGGGTCCGGTCCAGCCGGCCGCGGCCGGCGCTAGCCTGGTGTTCGGACGCGGCATGCCCGCGCTGGCTGCGCTGCGTGTGCTCGATGCGCCGCAGTTCCTGCGCCACGCCGACGGCAGCGCCGCCGCCAGCGCCGACCGGCTCGGGCTGTCGCGCAATGCCTTCAGCTGGGAGGCTGCCAGCGACGGCATGCGGATCGTGCGCCTGTCCGACACCCAGGCATTGTTCCACCTCGATGGCGAGCTGGGCCTGGTGGCGCAGGTGCTCGAGGCAAGCGCCCAGCAGCCTTACCTGATACCGCCCGGCCACCACCTGGTCGCCGGCCATTACGTGCTGCGCTTCGACGCGTGAGCCAGCCATGCAACCGACCGCTTCGATCTCTCACTATGGCCCGTACCTGTGGTACGCCGCGGGCCTGCTGCTGACACTGTGCCTGGGGGCCTGGTTCACGCCGCGCGCCTGGTGGCGGCGGCCGAACGCGCGCGCGCTGGCGGTGCTGGTTGGCGGCACGGCGCTCGTTGGCGCCCTGCTGCAAGGCCTGTTCGGCGCGCCGGCGGGCGTGCAAGCGGCCGCGCACCATGGCAACACGCCGCTCGCGGGCGAACGCTACCGCGTGCGCGACGATTTGAACCTGCGTGCCGCCGTGGGCGTCAACGCGGCGCGCCTGGCGGTGGTGCCGGCCGGCACAGAAGTGATTGCGACCGGCCGCCGTCAGGGAGACTGGTGGCAGCTAAGTGTCGAGCTCGACGGACAGCGCCAGCAGGGCTGGGCCAGCAGCCTGTGGCTACGCCAGCGCCACGAGGGACATTAATCGCGCCTGGCCAGCCGCATCGGGTTGAAATACAGGCCCTTGACGCACGCGGTCGGGCCGGTGCGTACGAAGCCAAGAGCCCCGTACACCGGTACCGCGAAATTCGAGGCATTCACGGTAAAGCTGCCATCGCCGCCACTGCCCTGCGCTGCCGCGCGCGCGGTCACCCACAATGCCCGGCCTACCCCGCGCCGCTGCCAGCGTTTGCCGACAAACAGGTGAAACAGGTGGTTGCACCCGCGTATCGCCACGAAGCCGGCCAGCTCGCCTTCGATCAGCGCCACATGGTAGACATGGCCGCTGGCCAGGAAGCCCCGTATGCCTTGTGCGTTGTTCTCTGCGAGAAAGGTTGATGCGCCTTCAAGCGTCGATTCGTGGACAATGAATTCGCGCGCCAGTTCGCGCAGCATGGCGGCCACGGCTGGTATATCCCCGGCTTGCAATGGTCGGATCAGCATCTGGTTCATGGGGCGCGTGTTCTCGGAAAGCAACAATATGATCAAGATATTAGAATAGCTCTTTCTGTTTGGCAATTTTATTGACCAGCGGCAGGGAAGGCTTCTACACTGTCCTGACCATGCCCAATGCCAGCCCATGCCCGGGCCCCTACCCCTCTACCTGCACCCAAGACAGTACAAACGTCAGCGCCAGCGCCACCATCGCGCCGCCCCTACCCTCACCTGCCGTGCGCACCAGCGCGCGCCGCAGGGTGCCCCTGACCCAGCCGCTGCGCCATCCGCGTTACCGCAAGCTCTGGCTGGCCAACATGGTATCGAATCTCGGCACCTGGATCCAGACCTTCGCCTCGGCCTGGCTGGTGGCCTCGATGACACAGTCGGCCTCGATCACCTCGCTGGTGCAGACCGCGACCTATGTCCCGATTTTGCTGTGCGCACTGCTCGCCGGCGTGGTGGCAGACGCCGTGCACCGGCCGAAGTTTTTGTTCTTCTGCAATCTGTACATGGCCTTGTGCGCGGCCGCCATGGCGCTGCTGGCCGCTACCGGGCTGGTCTCGAGCACAGCGGTGCTGGTGATCACGTTCTGCGTGGGTGTCGGCACCGCCTTCGTGTGGCCGGCCTGGCAGGCAGCAATGTCGGGGCTGGTCGAACCCGACGAAGTCGAAGCCGCCGCCACCCTCAACAACCTGTCGTATAACCTGTCGGCCATCATCGGACCGGCGCTGGGCGGGCTGCTGTTCGGCTGGATCGGCGCCAGCGCCCTGTTCCTGGCCAATGCGCTGTCCTTCCTGGGACTGCTTGGGGTGTACTGGGCCTGGTGGCAGGAGCATACGCCGCAGGCAAGCGCGCGCGCCAGTTTCCAGCAGCGCTTGCGCTGCGGTCTCGATGCCGCCCTTGGTTGTGCGCGTTACCGGCGCATCCTGCGCAATGTGTGCTCGGTGTTCTTTGCCACCATCGCCTTTGCCAGCCTGCTGCCGGTGTTCGTGCGCGACGTGCTGCAGCGGCAGTCGAGCACCTATGGCCTGCTGATGGGTTGCCTGGGCGGCGGCGCAGTCATCGCCGCCTTCTTCCTGCCCCAAGTGCGGGCCCGGGTCGACAAGACCGGGGTCCTGGTCGGCGCCCTGCTGGTATATGGCCTGATGCTGCTGGCGCTGGCCGGCAGCCGCTCGCTGGCGCTGCTGGTGCCCATGACCATCTGCGGCGGCATGGCCTGGTCGGCCACGGTCTCCACGCTCAATGCCGCGGCCCAGCTGTCGTTTCCGGCCGAAGTGCGGGCGCGCACGCTGTCGATTTACCTGTTCGTGATGTCGGGCGGCTATGTCATGGGTAGCGTGTTCTGGGGCCAGGTTGCAGACCATTGGGGCGTGCCGGCGGCCTTGGCCGCCGCCGGGGCCTGCGTACTAGTTAATGCGGCTACGCTGGCCATCGGAAGCGGAAAGAACCGGGACAACCCCATCTGAGCCGGGCTCCGTGCCAATGGCTTGCGTGTAAAGTGTCGGGATCGTCACCGGATCGCCCCCCAACCCATGCCGCCAGCCTTGTCCGCTCTCCTCGCCCAGTTCCAGTTTGCCCCCTACTACGACGTCGCCGTCGCCAGCCGGCGTGGCTGCGGGCCGGTCCAGCGGGCCGAGAACCAGGACAATTTCGTCGTCATCGACTTCGCCGGCCAGGCTTGCTGCCTGCTCGAACAGAGGGTACGCCGCACGCAGCTGGCCGGCTGGCCCGCCGGCCATGGGCGCGTGGCGGTACTCGACGGCATGGGCGGGCACGGCCATGGACGCGAGGCGGCCGAAGCCGTGGCCGAAGGCTTGCTGGCGCTGCCGCCCTGCCGCACGGTGGCCGAACTGGCCGGCCAGCTCGACCTGCTGCACGCGCGGCTGCAGCGCCATTTCGCCACCGCCGCCCTGGCCACTGGGGCCCGGCCCGGCACCACCCTGACCCTGCTCGAGCTGCCGCCCGGCGCCGCACCGCTGCTTTACCACGTGGGCGACTCGCGCTTGTACGAAATCGGGCCGCAACAGGCCAGGCCGCTGACGGTCGACCATGTGCCCGCTACTGCCGCGGCCATGGCCGGACAGATCGACGAGCACGGCTGGCGCCAGCGGGTGCACGGTTCGCATTCGCCGCACATCGCCCAGGCTTTTATTCTCGGCAATACCTTCAGCAACCCGGCGCAGCTGTCCGATCCCTTGCTTGGATTGACGCCACTGAACCTGCCAACCTGGCTGGGCGAGCTGGCGGACCGCCGCGTGTTGACCCTGCGCGCCGGCGCTGCCTACCTGCTGGCAACCGACGGTTTCTGGTCTTGCGCCGCGCCCGAGCGCTTCGTTGCCGGGTGGCCGGCGCTGCTGGCCAACGCGCCCGATGCCGGCGCCATGGTGACGCGCCTGTTCGATGCGCTGGACCGGGCGCCGCCCGCCGGACTGCAAGCCGACAACCTGACCGCGCTGGTGCTGCGGCCGTTGCTGTTTCGCCACTGCGAAGGCGAAGAAACAGCTCTACCTCACGATGGCCGGGACTAAAAGATTCCCATTAGTAAATAATGTTGCCTTGCAATGAATTCAGCGCGCCGCCCGCCGTCAAAACCGCGTAAGCTCCAGTCTTGAGCGAAAAACGTCACAATACGTCACCTGTATCATGAACCGCTGCCGCCATCCCGACCATCCGCACTGCACTGTCTGGGTCTTGCCTGGCGACAGCGTGTGCGCGCACGGGCATGCGCAACCGGTTCAAGCCCCGCTACCGGTGGCCAGCGCCATGCCGCCCCCGGCTCCAGTGGTTCCGCCAGCAGGCCTGCCGTCCAGTTTCGATGCCATCAGCGCCCTGCGCGCCGGGCGCGGTCCGGTAGCGGCCACGCCGTTTGCGCCCCAGCCGGCGCCGGCCAGGGTCGGCTTGCAGCGTCCCCAGTTGCACATCAGCGGGTTCGATCCGCGCGCCGCTGGCGGGCGCCAGGCCATCAAACTCGAACTGCGCGGCATGCCGATGGACTGCGCCCCCGAGGTGCGCATGCTGGTGCATTCGGGCCTGCGCCTGCGCGACGGCGAAAGCTATGCATTCCAGCGCACCTCGCGCGGCGACTGGCGCCCGGTCTTCCTCGAGTTTTCCTCGCGCGGCCTGGAGCATGGCCAGTACCGGGTCGAGATCGAACTGCACAGCCGCCATGCGCAGCGCCCGGACGCCGGCCGCACCTGGACCTGTACCCCGGTAATCCTGGTGCCGCGCCAGGACGCCAGCCTGAGCGAGATCCACCAGACTTTTCTTGCCACTTGTAAAAATGTGCGCGTGACGGCCGACGACGCCGGCATCGCCCGCGTCCAGGCTCCCGGCGGCGGGCGCGTCGACATCGACGTCACCGCCCGCAACGCCTCGATCGCGCAAGTGAACCTGGGCGAAGACAGCGGCAAGGTCGCCCTGGGCTTTTCTACCATCGCCTGGGACGAAGACCTGATCGAGATCGACGTGCCGCCGGCCGTGCAAGACCACCCTTGTGCCACCGCCAGCGCATGCCTGGTGCATGCCGAGCCGGACTCGGCCACCCCGCGCCACCTGCGCCTGTTCGCGCTCGACGAGTGCGTGCTGGGACGGCTCGAAGCATCTGCCTTGCAAGCCGACTTGCTACTGGCGCAGCATGGCGAGCATGGCGTCGAGCTCGGCGGCCTGACGCGGCGCCTGTCCGCACGCCATGCCGTGATCCGGCCGAGCCGCCACGGCTTCGAGATCGAAGACGTGTCGCGCTACGGCCTGCTGCTCGACGGCAGCTGGCCCGGCAAGCATGTACCGGTGCCGCTGCGCCTGGGCATGCGCATTGCGCTCACCGCCAGCATCCGCGGTGTGGTCGAGCTCGAAGTCAGCGCGCTGCTGCCCAACGGGGTCATCTTGCATCGCGCCGACGCCGGGGCCGGGGCCGAAGCCTTTTATATCCTGGCACCAGACAGCGATCCGGGCGGCGCCCTGGGCAAGGCGGGTGCTAGTGCCCTGCCGCGCGCCGCCGCCATGCCGCTGCTGTTCCACCGCGACGGCGGCTTCTGGCACCGCGACCGGGCAAGTGGCCAAGACACGCCGCTGGCACCAGGGATGGCGCTTGATCGCTCCCGCGGGCTTGGGCAAGGAGTGCGCTTTGTCGCGCGGCCGTATCCGGAAATGCGCGAGCGCACCCCGCGAAGCAGCGAACGCCGACTCGCCCCGCCGGCCTGGCTCGACGCTTGATCCGGCCCGGCGCCCGCCCACTCGCCTCAAGCCGGGCGCAGCACCAGGAAGATCAGCGCAATACCGCCCAGCAGGGCTGCCTGCAGGGCGAAGACGACAAACGGAATTTGCAGGTGTTCAGGAATTTTCATGGCGCCCTCGCGATGCATGAACTGGAAACCTGTATTGGACATCGCGCGGTTCGCATTGGTTTCCTGTCGCGCTGCGCCAGGGTTCAGTTCAGTTCGCGCACCACGCGAAAGCCGATGATGTCGTTCGACAGCGTGCCGGCATAGGCATTGCGCAGCGCCGAGCGCAGGTAGCGCGGATGATATTGCCAGGAGCCGCCGCGCAGGATGCGGCGGCTGGCGTCGCCGCCGCTTTCCCAGGCCCTGCCGTCCAGCGGCGCGCCTTCGTAATTGGCATGCAGCGCATCCTGCACCCATTCCCAGACGTTGCCATGCATGTCGTACAGTCCCCAGGCGTTGGGTGGGAACATGCCGCCCGGGGTGGTGCCGCGCCGGTAGGCGCCGAGCGCCCCGCCGTGATAACTGAAGCGGCCATCGTAATTGGCCAGTGCCGGGCTGATCGTGTCGCCAAAGCTGAACGCGCTCTTGGTGCCGGCGCGGCAGGCGTACTCCCATTCTGCTTCGCTCGGCAGGCGATAGCGCTGGCCGGTTGCCGCGCTAAGCCAGGCCAGGTAAGCCTGGGCATCGTCCCAGCTCACGCCGACCACCGGGTGCGCGTCGGTCTGCGCGAAACCCGGCGCGTCCCAGTGCACCTCGCCCTTCGGCTGCCAGCTGCTGGCCGCCACGAAGGCACGCCACTCACCCACCGTCACCGGCAGCCGCCCCATCGCGAACGGCTGCTCGATCCCGACCCAGCGCTGCGGCGTTTCGCGCTGCAGCCACTTCTCCTGCGCGCCGGCCTGCATCGCGATCTTGCGTTCGTGTTCGTGCGAGCCCATCTGGAAACGGCCGGCCGCTATCAGGACCAGCGCCGGGCCACGGCCGGCGCCAGCCAGGAAAGCATCGCGCAACACACCCTCGCCATCCGCCACCGGGCTGGCAGCGTCTGGTATCAGCCTGGCGAGATCGTCGGCCGTGCGCGCCGCCTGCAGGTCGCGCGCGCGCTGATGCTCGGCGAGGTAGCTGGCGGCTGCGCGCGCCTGTACCAGCTTGCGCTGGGCCTGTTCCTGCGCCTCTCGGGTCTTGGCGGTGACTTCGTCACGCTTGGCCAGCAGCTGCTGGCGCAGCGCCTCCTTGCGCACCGCCCGGGCCTGTTCGGCGCTGGCGCGTGCCAGGCGCTGCTGCTCGCGGCGCTGGCGGTCGATTTCGGCACGCGCGGCCAGTTGTTCCTGCTCTTCTTGCTGCTGCCGCGCCGCCAGCTCGCGTTCGCGCTGCGCATGCGCGGCCTGCGCCAGCGCGGCCTGGGCTGCAATCTGGTCCGGGGTCGGTCCGGTGGCGCCACGCAAGGCTTCCAGCAATGCCCGCACGCTGGCCGGACGCGCCGCCGGATCACGGGCCAGGCCGGTGCGCAGTACCTGCCACTGGTGCGGCTCCATGCCGCCAGGCGCCCTGCCTGAACCCGGCGGCAAGGCGCCATCGAGCATCTGGTACACCATCACTGCCACCGCATATACGTCGAGCGCGGGCGCTGGCTGGCCCTGCTGCCGGCCTGCCTCCGGCGCGCGGTAGCCGGCAGTGCCGGACGTTCCCGGCGGCTCAAGTGGCAAGGCCGCAGCGCCGCTGGCGCGCACGCGCGCCGCGATGCCAAAGTCCAGCAGCTTGACCTCGCCGCGCCGGGTGACGAACACATTGCCGGGCTTGATGTCGCGGTGCACCAGGCCGTGCTTGTCCCAGGCGTAGTCGAGGGCGGCGGCCACCGGCTCGAGCAGCGCCAACGCCCGCTCTAACGGCAAGCGCCCTTCACGCGCCAGCAGGGCATCGAGGTCTTCGCCGTCGAGACATTCCATGATCAGGAAAAAGCTGGTGGTGGCCGGGTCCTGGGCCCATTCGTAGACCCGCACGATGTGTTCGTGCGCCAGGCGCCGCGCCCGGGTGGCTTCCTGGATCAGCAATTTGGCATGACTGGCCGACTCGGTCAGGTGCGGCGGCAAGATCTTGAGCGCCACCTGGGCACTGTGACCCAGTTCCGCGTGGGTGGCAAGGTCGGTGGCCTGCCACACCTGGCCCATGCCGCCAAGTGCGATCAGGCGTTCGAGCCGGTAGCGCCGGTTCTGCGGCCCGAGTTCCTGCCCTGCCATCAGGCCGATCTCGGTGCCGGAACGCGTGGGCGCAGCTTCTGAGGTGAGCCCGGCGGACACCGCGGCGGGCGCATACACCGCATCCAGGATCGCGTTCTTGCGCTGGTCGAACTCATGCCGGCTCAACAGCCCATCTTCGTGCAGCGCACGCAGTTCGCGGATCTTGTCGATGGCTGTCTGCATTGCCTGGGTCAGCTCGCCACCGGCGCACCGCAGCGGGCGCAGAAGCGGTCATCGTCGCGCGCCGGATGGCCGTGGGCGCATTGGCGCACGGCTGCCACAGTGCCGGACACCAGTGCGCCAGCCAGGCTGGCCTGGGTCGCCAGCAGCTCGAGCTGGTAGCGGCGATCCTTGTCGAGCTCGGCATCGCGCCGCGCCTGCTCTTGCCGTACCTGCTCCAGCGCCTCGGCCGGGGTCAGGCTGGCGGCCCCGGCAACCGCGGCCAGGCCCGCCAACTGGCCGGCGTCCATCGTGGCATGCACGCGGGTCTTCATGAAGTCGTTCAGGGCCGCGGCATTCGGCGCGGCGGCCAGCGCCAGCTTGGCGGTATCGTCCATGGCGGCAAAGGCATTCATGCGGCGCAGCTCGCGCCCGGCCTGGGCCTCGCCCTCTTGCAGGTGCAGCGCGTGGCGCCGTTCTTCGCCCTCGAGCTCGATTGCTCCCTGCTCGCGCAACTGACGCGCATCGAGCGCGATCGTGCGCTCGAGCTTGTCTTGCTGCAGCGCGCTGCGGGTCTTTTCGACCTGCTGGCGCGCCCGCTCGTCTTCCCATTCTTGCAGGCGCTGCGCCTCGCGCAGGCGCGCCGCGTTGGCCAGCGCCAGCACCTGGTGGCGGGCAACGTGCTCTTCTTCGTCGATCGCCTGCGCGCGGCGGGCGGCATCTTCTTCGCTGGCGCGCAGCCGCACGAGCTCGGCCTGCCTGCGGCTGGCGTCCTCGATCAGTGCCGCCTGCTCGATCTTGTTGCGAATCTGCTGCTGCAGCAGGTCTTGCGAGAAACGCTGGCGCGCGACCTGGCGTGCCTGCTGGGCTTCTTGCTGCGCCAGCTCGAGTTCGCTGCGCATGCGCAGCTGCGCCAGCGCCCGCAGGTGCTGCCACTGCTGGGTCTCGTCCAAGCGTGCGGCGCCCTTCTTGGCCAGGTCGTGTTCGAGCTCGGCCAGCACGTCGCCGGCGCCGTGCTCGAGTGCCTGCTTGCGCGACTGGGCGTCGAGGATGCGCGCGTACAGCTCGATCTGGCGCGAGCGCACCGCATGGGCGCGGCCGGCGCCGGCCAGCGACAGCTCGGCGCGCCCGATGGCGTCGTCCTGGCGCAGCTCGGCCTCGCGCAGGCGCACCCGCGCCTGCTGTTCGCTGCGGCGCAGGCGCTGCCATTCTTCGGCATCGTACAAGTCGTCGAGGTGCTTGCGGTGCTCGACCTGCACATGGCGCTCGTCGGCGGCCAGCCACAGGCTGCCGACCCTGGCGCGGTTGGCGTCGTACTTGTCGTGGCGCAGTTCGAGCGTATCGACCCTGGCCACCGCCAGTCCGTATTCGGCCAGCAGCAGCTTGAGGCCGCCCTGCAGCCGTTCGTCGATCTGCTCGCGCAGTTCGCGGTTGCCGGCCATTTCGCGAATCGAGCGCGCGCCGACGAATTCCTCGGCCAGCTGGCGCACCGGGGCGGCCAGGAGCGCGGCCAGTTCGGCGCCGCCTATGGTGCCTGGCATGGTCATGAAATGGCGCGCAAAGGCCGGCACGTTCTCGATGCGCAGGCTGACCGTGAGGCGCGCGCTGACGGCAAGCTGCTCGGAAGTAGCGACATCGTCGAAGCGAAATTCGACCGGCAGCGCGCCGGTGCGGGTAACCAGGATCTCGGCGTGCTGGTCGCGCAGCAAGTGGTTCAGCCGCGTGAAGAAGCCTTCGATCTCGTATTCGCCCTGCGGCACCTCGGTAGTTTTATCGCCTTGCAAGATAAAGGCGCGCGCCGTGGCAGGCACCCGCAGCGTCTTGACGAACACGCCGGACAGTTCGCGCACGCCAAAGAACACGGCCAGTTCGTCGGGCCCGGCCACCCAGCGGTTCTCGCGCAGCACCGGGACATTGCGCGGAGCGCCGAGGATCATGCCGCAGCCGGCGCAGTAACGCGCTTCGCCAGCTTGCTTGCGCTCGCAACGGGGGCAGCTGGCGCCTTTCACTCCGAACATCTGGAACATATCCGACTCCATATCAAGACCAGCAAGGAACTGCTGCGATCGATTCTAACAGGCGTACCGGCGATCTAAATGATACCGATCCGCTCCACGCAAGCAACACTGGCGCCGCGCTCGCGCACGGCCTCGCGCCAGCCGGGCGGCAGTTGCGGCTCCCAGGCGCGCGGCACCAGGATGCGGTCGCCGGGCGCGGCTTCGCGCAGCAGCAGCGCGCATTTCGGCGCGAGGGCCTCGACCGTCTCGACCCGGCCGCCATGCCAGCCCGACGACTGTCCGGTAGCCAGCAGCCGCCCGCGTGGCAGAAAGTCGCGCCCGCGCGCCATGCGGTCGGCCATCACCAGCGCCAGTTCGAATGAACCGCCCTGGAAGCGCGCTTCGCCGAAACGCACCGTGGTGCGCCACCCGTTGCAGCCGCGCCCGTCGTAATGGCGCGCGCCGGCCAGCACCGCCCGCACCCGCGCCTGCAGCGCCGCGTCCACCCCGGGCGCGGCAATACTCGATTCTTCGCTGGATTCGTCCGCGCCTGCGCCCTGCTCATGCTGCGCCGGGCGCACGCTGGCCTCGACCCAGCACAGCGAGTCGGCCGCGCCGCCGCTATGCAGCGGAAACCAGGCGCGCGCAGTAGAGACGGCGGCGGCCGGGTCGGGGTGGCCATTGAGCGCGCCCAGATGCGGCAAGTCGGCGCCGCCGGCGAGCACCCCGACCGGCACCTGGCGCAGGTCGTGGCCGTCGATGCGTCCCAGATGCCAGGCGTCGGACCAGCCGTTGGCGATCAATCGGCCAGGCGGCCCAGGCGGCACCCCAGGCGGCACATATACGCCGCGCACGATACGGTCGGCCAGCACGGCCGCCAGTTCCCAGTCGCGTTGTCCCGGTTCGGGCGCGCGGTCGAGGCTGAGCACCACCTGGTCGCGGCTGTCGAAGCGCGGCTCGGTATGGCGCGCCAGCCGCACCACCTGCTGCATGTGCTGCGCAACTTCCGGCGCACCGGGCACGCTGCACTTGACCTCGGCCCGCCCGGCGCGCGCACGCACGGTGGCGGTGACGGTGAGCAGCGCGCCATCGGGCGCCATGCTGCGGCAGGTGACCGCCCCGGTACTTGCCGGCGCGTTCATTCGGCCACCTCGCTGATCGCGCGGCGCGCGGCGCAAGCCGATTCGAGATTGGCGACGATACGGTCGGCTTCGTCCAGCAAGCTGCCCACCACCGCACCCGCCATTGCGCCTTCGCGCTGTTTGATCCGCGCCAGCAAGGCCCAGGCTTCGTCCAGCGCGGCAGCGGCCCGGCGGGCATGCCGCGCGCGCCGCAGTTGTTCGGAAGCGTCCAGCGGCACCTGCGGGCCGGCCAGCGCCAGCGCCGGCATGGTGGCGGCCGACAGGCCCACCAGGTCGAGCCGGCGTAGCAGCTCCTGATGCTGTCGGAAGGTAGCGCAATCGGGCGGGAACACCGCCAGGCGCAAGCCGCACAGGATGCGCGGCAGTTCCAGGAACAGGCGGCGCAGCGACCTGGCGTCTTCGGCTGGCGCATCGAAGGCCTGCGGCGGCGCCACGGCCAGCGCGGGCGCCGGCTGCAGCGCCAGGCGTGCGGCCAGCAGCGCGGCCAGATCGCGCGTGGCGCCCAGGTCGACCGGCACGCAATCGTCCACCATCACGCCAAAGCGGGTGTACAGCAGTTGATTGAAACCGCCTCGAAAGGCGTTCCACTCTTCGAAACTGGTACAGGGCGGCAGGTCCAGGTTGCCCTGCGCCAGTTCGCGCTGCAAGGCCGCTTCCAGCGCCGCCGTGAAGCCCTCCAGCGACACCCGGGCGCCGCCTTCGCTGGCCAGAAACAGGTCGAAGCGCTGCTGGGCCTGGCGCGGATCGGCGCTATCGATGGCGAAGCTGACCCGCAGTCCGATCTCGGGTGCGGCAGCAAACGGCAGCAGGTCGGCGCCATAGGGCCCGGGATGGACGCACCAGGTGCTCTCGCCTGCGATCGGCGCCAGCCGCGCGCCCTGGCCCTGGCGCCGGGTATGGCCTTGCGCATTGGCCAGCACCGCGAAGCAGCCCGGCGGCACCGCGCAGCCTTTGGCAAGCGGCAGCGCGATCGCCTGCGCCCCCAGACCGGCAAGGTCGGCAGGGGCTTGCTGCACGCGCCATGGGAACAGGTTCAGCATGTTGGTGTCAGCATGTCAGGCTCCCGCCGGCTCCACGGTAAAAGCGCCGCCGTGACGCTGGAAGTGGCGACTCGGCGCCTCGGCGAACGGCCACCGGCCTTCGCATTCGCCGTCGCTGTCGAGCTGCCCTTCGAGCACGATCGCACCGGCGCCATCGCGCACCCGCAGCACCTGCCCGCTGCGCAGCAATTGCGGCGCCAGTGCCGATTGCGCATCGAGCTGCAAGATAACCTGGCCTTCCACGATGTGCAGGCGCCAGGCGCCGTCGTCCGTGACCAGCACTGCCAGCGGCGCACCGCCGTCGGCCGCGCGCAGCATGCCGGCGCTTCCCTGCCAGCCCGGCCGCTCGCGGCGTGAGGCCTGGCGGCGCTCGGTGGCCAGCACCCGCAGCCGGCGCGCGGTGAGCGGCGAAGCCTGCAGCGCCGCCCGCTCAGCGCCGGTCAGCGGGCGGGTGCCGTCGAGCGCGGCCAACAGCACCGCATCGGCCAGCATCAAGCGGTCGCCCTCGAGCCGCCTTGCGCCCAGCAGCTGCGCCTGCAGTTTGCGGTCCAGTTCTGTCGTTGCCATCAGTTGTTCTCCTTGGTGCCTGCCGTCTCGCCCAGGCGGGCAATGGCGGCGTCGCGCCGTTTGCGCAGGGTGGGCAGCGACACGCCATCGATCAGCGCGAGCTGCTGCATCGTCGGCAAGGCGCCGGTTGCCGGATCGAGCCAGGCGGGCGGATAGCTGTCGTCGAACGCGCCGAGCAGTTTCAGGTAGACCGCCAGCCGCACCGCCAGCGAATCGCCGGCCATCGTGCGCAGCGCCCAGCTGCCGCTATCTTGCGCCGCCGCCGCCATTGCAGGATAGCTGGGGGGGAGTGAAACGCGCAGCGCCAGGTCCGGCTCGAGCGGCATCGGCGGGTCGGTGGGCGCCAACACGGCTGCGTCCTCCACCGGCGCAAGGTCGAGCTCGTCCTGGCGCGCTTCCAGCAACTGGTCCGGTCCGGGTGTGGCGCCCGCTTCGGACTCGTCCAGCACCCGCCAGTAATCGTCGAGCCAGACGCTGGCGTCGCTGGCGTCGTGCAGCCATGCGCGGTCCTGGTTCGACGACAGGGCCCCGTATTCGCCGATTTCGCGCAGCATGGCGCCGATCTTGTCAGGGCTGGTCTTCAGGCTGGCGAAGCGCTTCGAGCGGGTATGCAGCGGCCCGCGGGCGCCGCTATGGGCTTCGAGCGTCTCGCTCCAGCGCATGATCCACTCGGGGCGACAGTCGGCCACCGAGCGCAGTTGGCGCGCTTCGATCGGTTCCGCATCCAGGCTGCGCCCAAGGATGGCGCCGACCTGGTCACGGTGCTCGCGCCAGGCCCCGAACAGGCGCGCCACTTCGCCATAGGCGGTATCGAGCATGCGGTAGGCGTAAATCCGGTTCGGACTGCAGGGCCGGCCGCAGGCAGCCTGGTAGTTGTCGCTGTCGACCTTGTCGCGCAGGAGCGCATACAGGTCGTTGAATTTCTTGCGCAGGGAGGCTTCGCCCCCGGGCGCGCTCCAGAAGGCCCCGATGCGCGCATGCTCGGCCGCCAGCGCGCCGCACAAGGCGTGCCAGTCGGCCGGGCGCGCCTGCAGTTCGTAGACCAGGCTCAAGGCCAGTTCCATGGCGGTCTCGCCATAGCTGTTGGCGCAAACCGCGCCGCGGCTGCCGCTGGCGGCCAGCAGGTGAGCGACCAGGTCGACATAGTCGGGCAGCACCGCGTCGCAGTCGGCGTCGAGCAGGCGCAGCGGGTCGATTCGCGCAAGCGCCGCCAGCGAGCACTGGCCCAGCAACTTGCGGACCTGCTCCCAGCCGTGTTCCTGGTACCGGGTTCCCGGCAAACGCATGCTTTCCTCATCCTCGATGGCCGGCCGCGCAAGGACGCGCAAGGGCGGCATGTCAACAGATGATGCCATACAAACACATCTGCAAGGCGCGCAGTAGAGGGCTAATCGGCCTTCTGTTCGGCCGGTCGGGCCTGCATCGAGCGCAGCATGGCAGCGACCATCGGCGCGGCATGGGCGCCGCCGCTCGAGCCGGACTGGCTGACAAAGGCGGCGAACGCGAGCCGGCGGGTCTGGCCCGGTAAGCTGCCCGGCTCCAGCCAGCCGGTAAACCACACCGTGGCCATGCCGTCGTCTCCGGTCGGCGCGGTGCCGGTCTTGCCGAACAGGCCGGCGCGCAGGCGCGCCAATTCGCTGCCACGGAACGCGCCGGCCGCCGTGCCGCTGTCGATGACGTCCTTCATGCCGGCCCGGATGCGATCGAGCCGCACCCCGAGTTCAGGCCCCGCCTGGGTGGCGGCCGCACGTCCGTCGAGTTCCATCAAGAGGTGTGGCGTCACCACCCTGCCCTGCCCGACCGCGCCGGCGACCAGCGCCATCTGCAGCGGCGTTGCCTGCATGCGCAGGCCGATCGCCATCTGGCGCACTTCGTGGCGGGTCTGGATCGGGTCGAGCGCCGCCGCGCTAGCCTGCAGCGCATCCCAGGCCGACCAGTGAAAGTCGGCCGGCAGCAGGCCGCCGTCAAGGCGCAGGGACGTGCCGAACCCGAGCTTGCGCGCCATGCCCGCGATCGGCCGCAGCGCGTCGAGAGCGCCCGGCTCGAGTGCGCGCACGCCGGGTGCGCCGCCCTGCGCCCGTGCGCCCAGGCTGCGGTCGCTCAGTTCGGCAGTCCAGGCGAACCAGGTATTGACGCTGTGCGCCAGCGCCTGCTCCAGACCGAAGCGGCCCTCTTGCGCCCGCGCTGCCGCCGGCTGCTCGCGAAAATTGGTAATGCGCGCGCCGCTCGGGCCCGGGTAGGCCGCCGCCGCGGTGCGAAAGCCGTAGTCGTGTGCGCCGGGCAGGCGGTCGATGTCGGCCAGCGGCATGCCCTGCAGCAGGCGCTCAAGCCGCCGATCGGTACGCGCCGCCCCCTCCAGGCCCAGCGCGCTGACCACCTTGAAGGTCGACCCGGGCGCCCGCTGGGCACCGCCGTCATGCTGCAAGGCCGGCAGCCGTAGCAGGCTGCGGGCCGGGTCGGCACGGTCGAAATCGCGCACTTCTGGCCACTTGAACGCCCGCACGTCGCCCACGCCGCCGCCTGCCACTGCCAGCAATTCGCCATTGCCGGCATCGAGCACGACCAGGCCAGCCTGGCGACCGGCTGGCACGGCGCGCGCGCCACTGCATTGCGCGCCCACCAGGCTGCCCTGGCGCAGTCCGATGCAGTCGAGCGCCGCCTGCGCCTGGACCTGCATGGCCAGGTCGAGGCTCAGGCGCGCCGTATGCGCCGCCCCCGGCACCCGCGCCAGCATGCCGGCCACGCTGGCGGCGTGATCGCGGTGCACGCCCAGCAGCGTCCCCAGCCCGGCGTTGCTGGCCGCTGCGCTGGGCTGGCCGTCGACCCAGAGCGCCACGCCGTTGCGGTCGCTTAGCTGCACGTCGGCCTGGGCAGCGCGGAGCGGCACCTGCGCCACCGCCAGCGCGCGCCAGGCCAGCCGGCCCCCATCGTTGTGCAAGTGCCGGTAGGCCGCATTGGCGCCGCCTGACAAGGCATCCAGGTCGAGTGGTTCGACCTCGAGCACGATACGGCGCGCGCCCGGTAACGGCGCCAGCAGCACATGCTGCACCGCGTCGCGGCTGGCGCAGGCCCGACCGTCGCATTCGCCGCGGATGCTGGCGGTGGCACCACTGACCTTGCGCACCCGGCCCACCAGCAACAGCTCGGCCGGCCGGCCCGCATCCAGGCTCAGGGAGGCGCTGCGGGGCGCGACTGTGACGCTGCCTTGGGCGGCGTCTCCATGATCCCAGGCCGCGACCCGCCGCCACCCTGCCCAGCCCTGCGGCAGGCGGGCGAACAGCCGCATGGCCGCCACCGGCAAGGCGTCGAGCTGGGCCACCGGCATGCCGCCGACGCTGGCCTGCCAGGTCGACCGGTCTTCTGGACGCAGGCGCCATGCCAGCAGGCGCCGCTCGCTATTGAACACCCTGACCTGCTCGCGCACGAAGGCCCCGTCGGCGCGGTAGTACAGGCGCTCGAGCAGCTTGCGGTCGGTCGCGTCGAGCCGCAGGCTGTCCCAGCCCGGCAGCGGCAGGCGCTGGCCGGGCGCCGTCGCGGCCCACGCAGCCAGGTCGCGCGGTGCCAGCTCGACCAGCCCGCTGCCGCCCGACGCCAGACGGATGAGCCCCCGCTGGTGCAGGCGCTCGAACAGCTGCGCATCTTCGAGCGCCCGCGCCGGCGCGGCCGGTACCTGGTAGTTGCCCGGAGCTAGTGCGAGCGCCGGCGAGACCGCCCCGCCGCCAAATGCCTGCACCAGCCCGGCGCCGGAGCCGCCCCTGCGCGGCTGGTAGGCCTGCACCACCAGTTCGCCCGCCTGCGGACAGGCTTGGAGCGCACGCCGCGTCAGGCGCAGCGCGCCGTCGTTCCACACCAGCCAGCCGGCCTGGCCCAGCCGCGCCTGGCCGCGCGCCGCGCGCATCACCGCGCCCGTGCCGGCGTCGCTGATCCATGCTGCCTGCGCCGCGCCCGCATCCCAGCTCAGGCGCAAGGCGGCGCGTGCATCGCCACGCAGTTCGATGCGCGGCATGGCCGAACCGGGCGCAGCCAGCAGGGCATTGCGCGCTGCGCTGCCCGCTACCCGCGTTTCGGAAAACGGATACCCGATCCGCAGCGGCAGCATGGAGCGCCCGGAACCAGAGAGCTGGCTGCACAAGTCGATCCGCAGCGGCGCCTGCGCCTGCATGCTGGAAGCCACTACCAGGGCCACAGCGCCGTGCTGCTCGATGGCAATGCCGGCCTGGTGCGGCACGTGTATGCGCGCGCCGCCCAGCAGCGGCTGGAGCCCGGCCAGGGCTGAGGCGCCGGCAGCCGGGTCATGCAGCGCCGTAGCGCTTGCCATACCGGAACCCGTAGCGGACGCCGTACCGGACGCCGTACCGGACAGCGCACGCGCCGCCTGTGCCAGCACCCCGGCGCACAGCAGCGCCGCCACGCCCGCGAGCATCACCCATGGGGCCAGCCAGAACCGCCGTGGCGCGGCCGCGCGCTTGGCGACGCGCAATGCGACACGCGATGCGACCCGCGATGCGGCGCGCAGATTGCGTGCGCGCCGCCACCTGATCAAGGTGGCAGACATCGTCGCTGCTAACTGGGCAAGGGGGTTGGTCATCCGGTATCTGCTCGCTGGCGCGGCCAGGGGGCCGCCTCGCATACGCCTAGCGGAGGGGCGCTGAAAACCCATCAATCAGGTGCTGCCGCGCGCAGGCACGAACACATTCGCGCGCGCTTTTCGACAGGTCATCCCGCGATTCGCGCGTCTTGTCGCAAGCTGCTCGCGGCCCGTACCAGCCTGGCCTACAGTGGATTCATCGACCAGCCGTCGACACCTGCTACAGCAGATAACCGCAACCAACAGCAACCAACCGCAAGGAGAACCACCATGAAGCTCATGAAACATATGGAAGCCGTCTTCGTCGTCGCCATCAGCCTTGGCGTCTCCGGTAGCTACCTGCTCGACGCCATCCCCGAGGCCCAGGCCCGCGATCGCAGCGCCGATGCCACGCAGGTGGCCAGCGGCGCCAAGATGGCCGTGGTCAGTGTGAGCGCCAAACGCCTGTCCAGTGCAGAACAGCAGTCTGCAGGCAGCCGCGGATGAGTGCCGCGAGCCGCCCCCGCTGTCGCCCCCGCGCGCCAGCGGGCGGCTGCAGGCTGTGCCATTTGTATCAGCAACCCCCTGGCGCAACATCGCCATCTGTTTCAGTTGTAAGCATCTGCTTCAAGCGCCCTTTTCCAGCCAGGGCGGCGATATAGTGGGTCATCCGTTTTGGATCTGGAGACCGACATGACACGCACTCTTACCGTTGCAGCCCTGATCGCCACTGGCGCCGCCTTCGCGCCGCTGCCGGCCCTGGCACAAACCGACTTCCAACTCTACATCGGGTCGGCCCCGCCGGCGCCGGTATATGAACGCATCCCGGTGGCGCGGCGCGGCCAGGTCTGGGCTCCCGGCTACTGGGCATGGCGCGGCCATCGCCACCACTGGGTCCCAGGTCATTACATCGTCGCCCGTCCAGGCTATGTGTATGCGGCGCCAAGCTGGCATCAGCGCCATGGCCGCTGGTACATGGAGCCGGCCCACTGGCGCCAGCATGGCCGCGACCGTAACCGCAATGGCGTACCCGACCGCTACGAGCGCCGCGACTACCAGCCGGTGTACGCCGCTGGCTATGGCTATAACGACGGTCGCGGGGGCTATCGCGATGGCTACCGCGACGGCCGTGGCTATGGACACGGCTACCGCGATGAACGCGACCGCGACCGCGATGGCATCCCCGACCACTACGAGCGCGGCGGCCGGCGCGACTTCGACCGCGATGGTGTGCCGAACCGCTACGACCGCGACCTCGACAACGATGGCGTGCGCAATCGACGCGACCGCGATCGCGACGGCGACGGGGTGCGCAACCGCCATGACAACTATCCGAACAATCCTTATCGTCGCTGATTCCCTGCGGGGACCCAGCACAGCATTCCAGCCGCCTTCGGGCGGCTTTTTGCTATGCTCTCGCCATGTTCGACCATGACCACGACCGCGAGCTCTACCCCGATGCCGATTTCGCCGCCCTTGCCGCCGCCGCCTTCAAGGGCGAGCTTGCCGCCGGCCGCCGGCTCGCCGAACGTAGCGGCCTGACGCCGGCCGACGCCCTGCGCGCCACCTTGCGGGCGCGCGCCGGTAGCGCTGGGCTCGATCAGCTGCTGGCCGAGCGCGCGGCCGAGCGCCTGCGCGGCGCGCAGCAGGCGGCCGTGCGGCACGCGCGGGCGGCGGCCTCGGCCTCGCGGCGGCTCGCCAGCGCACCCGCGCCGGCCTGGCGCGCCTGGTTCGACGGCTCGGCCCACCCCAACCCTGGCCGCTGCACCATCGGCGCGGTGCTCGAGGGCCCCGGCAGCGTGCTGGTCGAGATTTCGCGCGCCTGCGGCTACGGCAACAGCAGCGAAGCGGAATACCTGGCCCTGCTCGCGCTGCTCGAAGCGGCGCTTGAACACGGCGCCGGCGCGCTGGCCATCCACGGCGACAGCCAGGTAGTGATCGACGACGTCAACGCGCCCGACTGCGCCAGCGCTCCCAGCCTGCGCAGTCACCGGGCGCGCGCACGCGCCCTGCTGGCCCGACTGCCGGGCGCGACGCTGCGCTGGATTCCGCGCCACAAGAACACCCGCGCCGACGCCCTGTCGCAGGCCGCCGTCTTTCTTCCTTCTACGGATCAACCCGATGAACCAGGCACTTGAAACAGACCCCGACCTTGCCACCTGGCGCCCGCGCCTGGCGGCGCTGGTCGCGCGCACAGACGATGGCGGCGGCGACGGCGCCCATGACGCCAACCATCTCGAACGGGTCTGGCGCAATGCGCAAGCCCTGCTCGCGCACCATCCGCAGGCCGACGCCCTGGTGGTGATGGCCGCTTGCTACCTGCACGACCTGGTCAACCTGCCGAAAGACCATCCCGAGCGGGCGCAGGCATCGACCCGCTCGGCCAGCCTGGCGTGCCACCATCTGGAGGGGCTGGGTTTCCCGCCCGAGCGGCTCGACGCGGTGGCGCACGCGATCGCGGCGCACAGTTTTTCTGCCAGGATTGACGCCACCTCGCTCGAAGCGCAGATCGTGCAGGACGCCGACCGGCTCGACGCCCTGGGCGCGGTCGGCCTGGCGCGCATGTTCTACACCGCCGGGCGCATGGGCAGCGCCCTGGCCCACCCCAACGATCCGCTGGCGGATGCGCGAGCGCTCGACGACCGTGCCTATTCGCTCGACCATATCGCGGCCAAGCTCGCCACACTGCCGGGCACGATGCAGACCGAGGGCGGGCGCGCGCTGGGCCGCGAACGGCTGGCCATGCTGGAGTCGTTTCGCACCGCCTTCGCTGCCGAATGGGGCGTCGCCCCGAACGCAGCAAAAGATTCCTGAACGCACGGCGCGGTGCTAGACTACGGTGACTGCCTGACTGCCTGTCCCCCAACCAGAGGCCCGCATGACCAGCACTCCCGAGAATCCGAAGTCCACCACCGGCAAGCTCAATTTCGTCCTGGTCTGCATTTTCATCGACATGCTCGGCATCGGCCTGATCGTTCCGGTCATGCCGCTGCTGGTCGGCCAGTTCGTGCCCGACCGCGAAGACCATGCGTTGTGGTTCGGGGCACTGGCGGCGGCGTTCGGCGTGCTGCAGTTTATTTTCATGCCGGCGCTCGGCGCGCTCAGCGACCGCATCGGGCGCCGCCCCGTGTTGCTGTATTCAATGGGCGGAATGGCCCTCAATTTCCTGGTCACCGCCTGGGCGCCGAGCCTGCTCTGGCTGTTCGTTGGGCGCATCATTGGCGGCGTCTCCTCGGCCAGCATGTCGGTGGCCTCGGCCTATGCCTCGGACATCTCGACCAAGGAAAACCGCGCCAAGAGCTTCGGCAAGATCGGCGCCGCCTTTGGCCTGGGCTTCATTTGCGGCCCGATGCTGGGCGGCCTGCTGGGCGACACCGACTTGCGCCTGCCGTTCTACGTGGCGGCCCTGCTCAGCGCCGCCAATTTCGTGTACGGCTATTTTCTGGTGCCCGAGTCGCTGCCGCCGGGGGCGCGGGCGCCGTTCGCCTGGAAGCGGCTCAATCCGCTGTCGGCGCTGCTGCGCCTGGTGCAGCGCAAGGATATTCGCGGCCTGGTCATCGTGATCGCCCTGGTCACCTTTGGCCAGATGATGCTGCAATCGACCTGGGTGTTGTACACCACCTTCCGCTTCGACTGGACGCCGCGCGACAACGGCATCGCGATGTTCTGCGTCGGGCTGGTCGCGGCCACTGTCCAGGCGGGTCTGCTGGCGATGCTGATCCGGCGTTTCGGTGAAGTCCGGCTGTCACTGCTCGGAATCGCATCGGGCGCACTCGCCTTTCTTGGCTACGGCCTGGCGACCCAGGGCTGGATGCTGTATGCGATCATCCTGGGCAATGTGCTGGCCTTTGCCGCGGCGCCGGCGCTGCAGGCGATCGTGTCCAAGGCCACCCCGGCCAGCGAGCAGGGCGAACTGATGGGTTCACTCCAATCGATCAGCAGCCTGGGCGTGATCATTGCGCCGCTGGTCGGCACCGCGATCCTGGCCAGCGTCAGCGATTTGCCCAGCAGCGACTGGCGCGTCGGCAGCCACTTTTTGCTGTGCTCCGCGCTGCAGGCGCTGGCGATCTTCGTGGCCTGGCGCTATTTCCGCACGCACCGGGTGCACGACAGCGCGCGCGACGCCGGCACGCTCGCCGACAGCAGCGCGGCCTGACTCTTCAGAATGTCATTTCCAGCGTGGTGCGCAGCTTGACGCCGCCCGGGTAGCGCCAGCCGCGTTTTTCCAGGCCGCGCACCGGGTCCAGGTAGGAGACCTCGAAGCCGCCGTCTTCGCCAAGCAGATTGGCCAGGGCCACGCGCCACTTCAGCTTCGGCGTGAAGCTCCACAGCGCATAGGCATCGACGTCGGTGCGCGAATAATTGTAGAAGCCCCGGTTGGCGCTCACGCGGATCGGGCCACCGCGCCGGTGGGCCAGGCTGGCGCCCGCCGCCAGTGCGCCCGACTTGAAGTCGACGCCCAGGTTGGCCGTCAGCGGCGTTTGCTGCTCCATCCGGTTGTGTGGGCCCGGCACCGATGCCACCCGCGACCAGTTGCGGCTCACGCTGGCGCGCAGGTCGAGCGCCGGCGCCCCGGCAAACAGCGACTTGAGCGGAAACTTGGTCTCGACTTCGAGCGTGCGCAGCATCGCGCGGTCGTCGTTGACCGGGGTGAAGATCCAGCGCCAGCCGTCGAAATAGATGTGGTTGCTGGTGTAGTCGTCGATGCGCTTGACCGAGCCGCTCACCGACACCATCGCCTCTGGCGCCCAATAATGTTCATAGGCCAGGTCGATGCCCCAGGCCAGCTCGGGCTTGAGGTTCGGGTTGCCCACGAAATCGGCTTCGGTGGCGCTATTGTTTTCCCAGGCCGAGCGGCGCGGCACCAGGCTGTGCAGGTCTGGCGCCTTGTAGGTGCGGCTCAGCGCCAGGCGCAGCTGGTCGCCGCCCTGCTTGCCGTCCTTGCCGGGGAACTTGTAGAGCGACTGCAGGATGGGGCTCAGTACCCCGGCGCTGATCGTTGCCGGCTCGAAGCCGCTGCCGGAGACCCGCGTGCGTCCGCCCTCCCAGCGGGTGCCGAGGTAGACCGACCATTGCGGCGTGACGGTCCAGTCGTCCTGCACGTAGAGTGCGGCGCGGGTGGCGGTGGCGCGAAAGTTTTCGTCAAGCGCGGTGCCAAGCGGCAGCCCGGGCGCCAGCAGGCGGATGCTGTCGCGCTCGACGCGGATGTCCGAACTGGCATTGACGCCGATGTCCCAGCCGAGCGACAACGCGTGACCGCCATCGACGCTGCGGGTGGCCTTGCCCACCGAGTTCGCGCCCCTGGCGTGGGTATCGAGCAGCGTGCTGCCGTCCGATTCCGGCATGCCCAGGCTGTCCTGTCCCACGCGCCGGATGAACATCTTGCGCGACGACCATTCCAGGCCCAGCTTTGCCTCGAGCTTGGCGCCGGTGGGCAGCTCCCTGGACCAGCGCAGGTCTGACTTGAGCAGGCGGTCGTCGAATTCACCGAACAGCTGCAAATCGGGCGACTGCGGGGGGCTGCCGATCAGCGTGGTGACCCGCGGCTGCGGGTGATTGCGAAAACTGCTGCCATTGACTACCGTCTCCCAGGCCAGCTTGTCACCGTTGTCCAGCGTCCAGTGCAGGCTGGGACCGAGGTTCAGGCGGTTTATGTGCCCGCGCTCGGGCCCGAAGGTGGTGCGCAGCAGGTCCACCGTACCGTCGGGCCGGGTATTTTCTTCGAAGCCGCTCCACTGGCGTGCCAGCGTGTCGTGGTTGCCGCTGGCAGAGAGCGACCACGACGACTTCTCGCCGCGCTCGGCCAATTGGGTGCTGAAGCTCGGTCCGCGAAAGTCGCTCGAGAGCAGGTAGCCCAGCTTGGCCTCGCGTTCGCGCTTGCGGATGGTCTTGCGCAGCACGATGTTGATGGTGCCGGCCATCGCGGCGGTGGAGAATTCGGCGCTGGCCACGCGCAGCACTTCGATGCGTTCGATGGTCTCGGGCGCCAGGTTGTCGAGGCTAAAGCCTGCGGGCGTGCGTTCGCCGTTGACCAGGATCTGGGTATAGCCCGACCCCAGCCCGCGCATGCGCACCTGGGTGCTGCGCCCGGATCCGGTGGTGACCGTGACTCCGGGGATGCGCTTGAACACATCGAGCACGCTGGTATCGCCATAGCGCGCGATTTCCTCCCGTCCCACCACGATGCGGGCGGCAGTATCGTCGCGGCGCGGGTCATAGGCCTGATTGCTGCCTTTGACTTCCACCTGCTGCATGGTGGGGCCGTCGGAGGATGTTTGGGCGAATGCCGGGGCACAAAGCCCGGCGATGACGATGGCAAGATGGCGCGGCCGCAGCAAGCACATATTCTAGTCTCCAGATCAAGTTATTCGTTTTGTACGAATAACTATATGCTATTACTGAGCAATTCGGATACTAGAACCAGATATATTTTTACCATGCCATAGTAATTTCGACTTCCACTAAGCGGCACCCGGGTTGAGAAAGCGGCCCGTGCCAGCGCATACCCGGTCGTTTGCTGGCGCAATATGAGCTTGGCAACATGCCATCCAGACCATGAAGGCCGTTATAATTCGCCATCTAATAGAAACCTAGAGGCCCATCAAAGTGTCCCGCTTAAAAGTCTTGCCCCAGTATGTGATGCCGAAAACGGCGATGACCAATTTCGCCGGCCGCGTTGCCGGTGCCAAGGGGGGCGCGATGACCACGCGCCTGATCCGCTGGTTCGTGGGCAAGTACGGTGTGAACATGAACGAGGCCGCGAACCCGGACATCGCGAGCTATAGCAGCTTCAACGAATTCTTCACCCGCCCGCTGCGCAGCGACGCGCGACCACTTGCGCAAGCCGACTTCGTCTGCCCGGTCGATGGTGCGATCAGCCAGTTCGGCGATATCGACGACCACCATATCTTCCAGGCCAAGGGCCACAAGTTCACCTCGAGCGAGCTGATCGGTGGCGACGACACGCTGGCCGCGCATTTCCAGCACGGCCACTTCGCCAACCTCTATCTCAGCCCGAAGGATTACCACCGCATCCACATGCCCTGCGACGGTCGCCTGACCCGCATGATCTATGTGCCGGGCAAGCTGTTCTCGGTGAACCCGACCACCGCGCGCGGCGTTCCAGGCCTGTTCGCGCGCAACGAGCGCGTGGTCTGCGTGTTCGAATCAAGCGAGCATGGCCCCTTCGTGATGACCCTGGTGGGCGCCACCATCGTCGGCAGCATGGCCACCACCTGGCATGGCATCGTCAACCCGCCGCGCATGACCCGCATCTGCGAGTGGAACTACGAACCCGGCCAGGTCGAACTCAAGAAGGGCGAAGAGATGGGCCGCTTCCTGCTCGGCTCTACCGTGGTCATGCTGTTCAAGAAAGGCGCGATCTCGTTCAATCGCGACTGGGCGCCGGAGCGCTCGGTGCGCCTGGGCGAGATGATGGGCAACCATCCCGGCTGATCGCCGGCGCCGCCAGGTCGGCGCCGCCAGGTCGGCGCCGCCAAGTCTGCTCCGCTAATCAAGCGGGGGCCTGGGCGTCGCCGCGCTCCCGGCACACCTCTTCCATCAGGTCGAGGAAGGCCCGGGTCTTGGCCGGCATCAGGCGCCGCCCCGGGAAGACCGCCCAGCCGCTGGCGGTCGGCAAGTCCCATTGCGGCAGTACCCGCACCAGTTCGCCGGCGGCCAGGTAAGGGCTGGCGAAGGTCTGCGCGCTGCCCGCGATCCCGGCGCCGCGCGAGGCGATGCGCGCCAGCAGCTCGGGCGAATTGGCCGTCAGGCGCGCCGCCAGCTGGCGCTCCCAACGCAGCTTGCCGCGCGTGAGCACCCAGGATGGCGCGCCGCCGCCGCGCGCCAGCATGCACAGCAAATCATGCTCCAGCAAGTCGTCCGGATGCTGCGGCATGCCGCGTCGCGCCAGGTAGGCAGGTGCGGCGTAGAGACCAAAATATTCGAGCTTGATCGGGCGCGCATTGAGCGAGGCGTCGTCCGGCAAGTCGCCCATGCGGATCGCAATATCGACATTCTCGGCAATCAGGTCGACCCGGCGCGGCGACAGGTCCATCTCCAGCGATACGGCCGGATAGCGCGCGATGAAGCGGGCGACTACTTCGTGCAGGCTGCTGTGGGCGAAGTCGGCCGGCACCGACAGCCGCAGCTTGCCGCTTGGGGCGGCCTGGCGGTGCTGGGCCAGTGCGCCGGCCGCTTCGACTTCTTCTACCACCTTGCGCGCGTGCTCGAGCAAGCTGGCGCCGAACTCGGTGAGCATCAGCTTGCGCGTGGTCCGATGCAGCAGGCGCTCGCCGAGCTTTTGCTCGAGCAGCGCGAGACGGCGCGAGACGGTCGATTTGGGCAGCTGCACGCGCTCGGCGGCGCGGCTGAAGCTGCCCGCCTCCACGATCCGGGCAAACAGCAGCAGGTCGTTCGGTTCCACATCCATGATTGTTCCACCAGCAGCATAATGTTATCCATTCTACTGGCTTCCAGATTGTTTATGGAACCGCTACAGTGATTCCATCTTACCTTTTGAACCAGGACACATCATGAACATCCTCCATATCACCTCGAGCGTTCGCGGCGCGGATTCCGAATCGACCCGCGTGACCCGCCTGGTGGTCGACAAACTGCTCGCGGCCAATCCAGATGCGACCGTGGTGCGCCGCGATCTTGGCGCCCAGCCGCACCCGCTGCTGGACAGCGCCGCCGTGGGCGCCCTGTTCACCCCGGCGCAGCAGCGCAGCGCCGAGCAAGCCGCGCGCGTGGCGCTGGACGACGTTTTGATCGCGCAGGTCCAGGCTGCCGACGTCCTCGTGATTGGCGCGCCGATGTACAACTTCGGCATGCCGGCCCAGCTCAAGGGCTGGTTCGACGCGATCGCCCGCTCCGGCGTGACCTTCCGGTATACCGCCACCGGTGCGGAAGGCCTGCTCAAGGACAAGAAGGTATATGTGGCGACCGCCCGCGGCGGAGTGTATCCACCTGAGGCAGACCCGCAGGTGCCGCATCTGCGCATGCTGCTGAACTTCCTGGGCCTGAACGACCATACCTTTATCTATTCGTCGGGCCTGAACATGGGCCTTGATGCCGCGGCCGCAGGCCAGCAGGCGGCCAACGAAGCGGTCGCAGCCGCGCTGGCCTGAGCCAGGACGCGCGGACAGTTCACGCAAATGATATGCATCGACAGGAGAACAGCATGACCGAGCAACTCAAGCCGCCCACGATCGCACGCTCGCGCAGCATCGAACGCGTGGTGAACGGCCAGATGGTGACCGATGGCGCGGGCGTGAAAATCAACCGCGTGCTGAGCGGGCAACTGCAACGCCGCCTCGACCCCTTCCTGATGCTCGATGCCTTTGGCAGCGACCAGGCGCAAGACTACCTCGCCGGCTTTCCGGAGCATCCGCACCGCGGCTTCGAGACCGTTACCTACATGCTCAATGGCAGCATGCGCCACCGCGACAGCGCCGGCAACGAAGGCGTGGTCACCAACGGCGGGGTGCAGTGGATGACGGCCGGTCGCGGCGTGATGCATTCCGAGATGCCCGAGCAGGACCAGGGCCTGATGGAAGGCTTCCAGCTCTGGCTCAACCTGCCGGCCAGGGACAAGATGATGGCGCCCTGGTACCGCGATATCGCGGCCGAGGACGTGCCGCGCTTTACCACGGGCGACGGCGTGACCGTGCAGGTGATCGCGGGCGCGACCCATGGCGTGGCCGGCGCGGTGCAGCGCGAATCGACCCAGCCGCTGTATCTCGACCTGGAGATTCCAGCTGGCGTCAGCGTCGAGCAGCCGATCCCGCAGGGCCATAACGCGTTTTTCTACGTGTACCGCGGTCAAGCGCAGGTGGACGGCAAGGAGGTGGAACCGGGACGCATGGCAATCCTCGACAATGCGCCCGGCGCCGACGGTGTGCGCATCGAGGCAAGCGCGCCGACCCGCCTGATTTTGCTGGCCGGCCGTCCGCTGAACGAACCGATCGCCCAGCACGGCCCGTTCGTGATGAACACCACCGAGCAGCTGCAACAGGCCTTCGACGACTTGCGCGCCGGGCGCTTTCGGTAGCGAGCTTTCGATCAGGCTGCCAGCACGCCGCCTGCCGCTTGCGCTACACTGCCGGCATGACGTACTCGCACCGCTCCCCACCATGCCCTTGATCGACACCGTGTCTGAGTTGCTCGCGCGCGCCAGCCGCGCGCTTGGCCTGGAAACGGTCGATTCCTTCCCTCCCGGCCACGCCTACGCGCGCACCCGGTGGAACAAGGCGTATTTCGATATCGCCTCGGACCTCAAGCCCGATGCTATCGAAACGACGCTGTGCGAGGCCATTGCCAATACGCCGCTGGTGTTCGGAGAGATCGTCAATCCGACTCCGCGCATGCAGCGCGCGCTGCTGGCGGTCATCGAGCAGCGGCTGCGCCGCGGGCACGGCGCGCCGCTCGACCTGGCGCAGTTGCTGGTAGTGGCGTACCGCAGTGCGCATACGGTGGAAACCGTTCCGGGCCTGCGGCGCGCGATACTCGACGCCTCGATGTACGAGCCGCAGGTGCAGGCCAGCGCGGTACTGGCGTTCCTGGCCGATGCGCCGGCGGCATTCGGCGTGATCGAGGCGCACGACTAGTTCGACGGCACATAGCGCTCGCGCAGCCACATGAACGGCGTTTCCACCAGCTTGTAGAGCAGCCACCCGGTCAGCACCGACAACCCCATCATCGCCACGATGGTCGCCGGATGCTCCGCGCCGAAGCCCCGTGCCGCCATTGCTTGCGCCCCCAGCACGCTCACCTGCTTGTGCAGCAGGTAGATCGCATACGACCATAGCGCCAGCGGCCCCGCGCCCGGCACGCGCAGGCTGCGCAGCAGCGAGCCGGGCGCCACGCTGGCAACGATCAGCAGTGAAAAACCAAGTGCGAGCAGCGGGAAGCCCACCACGGTGGCGAGCTGGCCGTACCGGTCGTACAGAAATAGCCAGAAGCTCAGCGCGCATACCAGCAGCCCGGCCAGCGCCGCCAGGTTGCCATGGCGCGTGAGCCTGTCCCACGCACCCGGATGGTGGTTGCGCAGCAGCGCCAGTGCCACCCCGGCCAGCAGCTCGTCGACGCGGCATAAGCTTGAGTAATAAATGTACTTGAAATAGAAGTAAAGCTTATGCTCTTGACCGGCCATCTGCTGCCACAACTCGCTGCGGATCAGCATTCCGGCGATGAAGATCAGCGCAATGGCCACCCAGGCCAGCCGGATCGAGCCCTTGCACGCCGCTCCCAGCAGCGCCAGGGCCGGCAACAGCAGGTAGAACTGCTCCTCGATCGCCAGCGACCAGCTGTGCGAAAACGCACTGCCCGGCTCGAGCGCGATGTTCTGGACGAAGGCCAGGTATTCCCACAGCGGCAGCAGCGGCGCCGCACCGCGAAAGGCCGGCCACAGGAAATACAGCGCCAGCACCACCCAGTAGTTGGGCAGCGTGCGCAGCAGGCGCCGTGCGTAGAAGTGGCGCAGCGAAAAGCCGCCCGGGCGCTTCATCGCCGCGAAAATCTGATTGCCGATCAGGTAGCCCGAGAGCGCGAAGAACAGGTCGACGCCGACCCAGCCGATCTCGCCGATCCAGCCAAAGGTCGGCGTGCCGCTCACGAACAAACCGTAGTGGTGCAGCACCACCAGCGTGACCGCAAGCGCGCGCAAGCTGTCGAGACCATGGATACGGGCGGTGGCGGGTAGCTGCGGCATGCGAGAGTACGAGACGAAAAAAGGTGGCCGATCATGCCATGCCCCTCCGCTGCATGCCAGCTTTGTCCGCTAAAATGACGGCACCCGACTTCTCTTGGCACGCCACCGCAATGACTTCTTCCAGCACCTTCCAGTTCAAATCCGTCAACTACACCGCCCCACAGCCCGGCCCGCGCGTGATCATCATGGGCGCGACCCATGGCAACGAAAAATGCGGCACGGTGGCGATCGGGCGCGTCATGGAAGAGATCGACAGCGGGCGCCTGGCGATCACCGCCGGCAGCGTCACCTTCGTGCCGGTGGTGAACCCCAAGGCCTACCAGCAGAACACCCGCAACGGCGACCGCAACCTGAACCGCAACCTGTTCCCCAAGGACGCGCCGCAGGATTTCGAAGACCATATCGCCAACTGGCTCTGTCCCCTGCTGGCCCGGCACGACGTGCTGCTCGACCTGCATTCGTTCAATGCCAGCGGTGGCCTGCCCTTCGTGATGGTCGGTCCGCTCAACAACGACGGCGCGCTGCAGCCGTTCCAGCATGCCGAAAAAGAACGCGCATGGGCGCGCCGCCTGGGCGTGAAGCGTTTCGTCGATGGCTGGCTGGCCGCTTACGGCGACGGGGTCAAGCGCCGCAGCCGTGGCGACGCGGCCGAACTGGAAACCGTGCTGCGCTACGGTGTCGGCACCACCGAATACATGCGCACTACCGGCGGTTACGCGCTGACGCTCGAATGCGGACAGCACGACGAAGCGGCCGCGCCCGAAGTCGCCTACCGCGCCATCGTGAATACGCTCGCGCACCTGGGCTTGACCGGGGCGCCAGACCCGGAGCCGGTGCCGTTCGAGGAAATGGAAGCGCTGTCGATGGTGGTGGTGCACGACAAGTTCGACGCAGACGACCGCTTCACCCGCAACTGGGCCAGCTTCGACCCGGTGCACGAAGGCGACCAGATCGGGGTGCGCGCCGATGGCACGCCGGTCACCGCGCAATTTAGCGGGCGTATCCTGTTCCCCGATGCGAAGGCGAATGCCAATTCCGAGTGGTATTACCTGACACGCCCGAACCCGTCGTTCGGGCGCGAATGAGCGCAGCGCGTGCGTGCGTTCAGCCCGGCGACAGGAACTTGAGCGCGACGATGCCGGTGACGATCAGGGCGATCGCCCCGAGGCGCATGGCGCCGGCCGGCTCGCCCAGCATCACCATGCCGGCGATGGCGGTGCCGACGGTGCCGATGCCGGTCCAGACCGCGTAGGCCGTGCCAAGCGGCAACTGGCGCAGTGCCAGGCCCAGCAAGCCAATACTGCCCAGCATCGCCAGCAAGGTCCAGAGCGAGGGCATCAGCCTGGTGAAGCCTTCGGTGTATTTCAGGCCGACGGCCCAGGCAATTTCCAGCAGCCCGGCAAGGAATAGATAAAACCAGCTCATGCGTTACCCTTTCGCGGCGTGTGCGCCCAATATCGAGAGGGCGCCGAGTATACCACCGGGCACGGCACTACCCTGCTTGTAAAACACGGCCCGCCAGCAAAGAACTCGCGAATATCGTAAGATGACGATATTCGGATCGAAACCACCCGATACAAGGAAGCATGCATGGACACCGACGCGATCCACAAGGCCCTGGCCAACCCGGTACGGCGCCAGATCCTGCAGTGGCTGAAGGATCCGCACCGCCATTTCGCCGAGCAGGAGTACCCGCTCGATTTCGGCGTCTGCTGCAAGCTGATCGACCAGCGCACAGGGCTGTCGCAATCGACCGTCTCGGCCCACCTGGCGACGCTGCAGCGAGCCGGCCTGGTGACTACGCGGCGCGTCGGCCAGTTCGTTTTCTTCCAACGCAATGAAGAAGTGATCAAGACCTTCCTCGACCAACTGAACGACGGACTTTAGGAGTATCTCTAATGACGACCATGTTTGATCCACTGCGCGTCGGCGCACTCGAACTACCCAACCGCATCATCATGGCGCCGCTGACCCGCGCCCGCGCCGTCGGCGGCGACCGCGTGCCGAACGCGCTAATGGCCGAGTACTACGTGCAGCGCGCCTCCGCCGGCCTGATCCTGTCGGAAGCGACCGCCGTGACCCCGATGGGCGTGGGCTATGCCGATACCCCCGGCATCTGGTCCGACGAGCAGGTCGAGGGCTGGAAGATCGTCACCGACGCCGTGCACAAGGCGGGCGGCCTGATTGTCCTGCAGCTGTGGCATGTCGGCCGGATCTCGGACCCGGATTTCCTTGACGGCCAGTTGCCGGTGGCGCCATCGGCGATCGCGGCGCAAGGCCATGTCAGCCTGCTGCGCCCGATGCGCGACTTCACTACCCCGCGTGCACTCGAGCTGTCCGAGATCCCGGGCATCGTTGCGGCCTACCGCAAGGGCGCCGAGAACGCGAAAAAGGCCGGCTTCGACGGCGTCGAAGTCCACGGCGCCAATGGCTACCTGCTCGACCAGTTCCTGCAAGATTCCACCAACCAGCGCACCGACCAGTATGGCGGTTCGGTCGAGAACCGCGCCAGGCTGATGCTGGAAGTGACCGATGCCTGCATCGAGGTCTGGGGTGCCGATCGCGTCGGCATGCACCTGGCGCCGCGCCGCGACGCGCACGACATGGGCGACTCGACCCCGCAAGACACCTTCGGTTATGTGGCGCGCGAACTGGGCAAGCGTGGCATCGCCTTTATCTGCGCCCGGGAAGCCATCGGCGAAGACAGCCTGCGCGCACACCTGAAGAAGGAATTTGGAGGCGTCTACATCGCCAACGAAAAGCTGACCAAGGAAAGCGCCGCGGCCCTGATCGCGTCGGGCCAGGCCGATGCGGTGGCGTTCGGCGTGTCGTTCATCGCCAACCCAGACCTGCCGCAGCGCTTCGCGCAAGACGCGCCGCTCAATACACCCAAGCCGGAGCTGTTCTACGCCGCGGGTCCGGAAGGATATGTCGATTATCCGGCGCTGGCGTGATCGGGCGCTAGGCAGCTAAATGGAGGAAAGGCTTGCGAGCAAGCCTTTCCTCTTATCGTATATGCACTTGGTGTAAACACCATGTCTCCCATGCTATTCTTGCGCGATTATTTTTATTGCGCACCTAGCCTGCGCTGTCCGGGAGACCTCGTTGACCACTTTTGTCCCACGCATCATGGCGCTCGCCATCGCATGTGCTTTCGCCTCTAATACTGCCCACGCGGCGCCAGCACCGGCGCGGGCCCAGAATGCCTATTTATCGCAGCAAGACGCCATGGCCCGCTCCGCGCGCATCGCCAACGTCGACTACGTGCTCGATTTCACCCTGGCCGGCAAGGAAATCTTTGCCGGCACCAGCACCGTCAGCTTCGACCTGAAGGATGTCGACTCGGCCGTTACGCTCGACCTGAACCAGGCCAGCATCAAGTCGCTCATCGTCAACGGCAAGCAGGTCGCGCCACGCTATAACCAGTGGTTCTTGAGCCTGGCCCCGCAAGACCTGGTCCGGGGCCGCAATACCGTCAGCGTCAGCTACGAGCGCCTGCACAGCACCAATGGCGAAGGCCTGCACCGCATGGTCGACCCGGTCGATGGCCGCGTCTACACCTACTCGCATTTCGAGCCGGCCGCCGCGCACCAGATGTTCGCGGTATTCGACCAGCCCGACCTGAAGGCCACCTACACCGTCACCGTCAATGCGCCGGCCGACTGGCAAGTTGTCACCACCACCCGCGAGAGCGGTATCGTCGACACCGCGGACGGCAAGCGCTGGAGCTTCCCCACCACGAAAAAGCTCAGCCCCTACAACTTCTCGCTGCACGCCGGCCCCTACCAGGTCTGGCAAGACAACAGCGGCAAATACCCGATGCGCCTGTTTGCGCGCCAGTCGGTTGCCGCGCAGGTGACCCCGGCCGACTGGTTCCGCTACACCAAGAACGGCCTGGTATTCTTCGACGACTACTTCGGCATTGACTACCAGTTCGAGAAATACGACCAGCTGCTGGTGCCTGACTTCCTGTACGGCGCGATGGAGAACGCGGCGGCGATCACGTTTGCCGAAGGCGGATTTTTGTACAAGTCCGAGATGACCGCCTCGCAAAAATCGCGTTTGGCCGAAGTCATCATGCACGAGATGGCGCACCAGTGGTTCGGCGACCTGGTCACCATGAAGTGGTGGAACGGCCTGTGGCTCAACGAAAGCTTCGCCGCCTTCATGGCCACCCTGGCGACCGCCGAAGTGACCGAATTCAAGGATGCCTGGCAGTCGTTCTTCCAGGACGACAAGCAGGCCGCCTACGCCCAGGATCAAAAGGCCTCGACCCACCCGATCGAAGTGCCGGTGCCATCGTCGAGCAATGCCTTTGACAATATCGACGCGATTACGTATTCCAAGGGCGCCTCGACCCTCAAGCAGCTGCGCCACATGCTGGGCGAAGAAGTGTTTCGCAAGGGCGTGCATAACTACCTGGTGAAATACTCGTGGCAGAACGCGAAGCTCGAAGACTTCATCGGCAGCCTCGGTGCAGCAGCCGGGCGCGACCTGGGCAAGTGGACCCAGGACTGGCTGTACCAGGCCGGCGTGAACACCATCGCCGCCAACTACACCTGCAGCGGTGGACATAACGGCGAAAAAAACGGCGGCAAGATCACTGCCTTCTCGCTGCAGCAGACCGCGCCGGGCAAGGATCTCCCGACGCTGCGCGAACAGCGCGTGCAGGTAGCGGCCTTCACGCGGGAGAATGGCAAGCTGGTGCTGGCCAGGAACGTCCCGGTCACCTATTCCGGCGCCAATACCAAAGTGCCCGGCATGATCGGCGCGGCCTGTCCCGACCTGGTGTATCCGAACTACCAGGACTGGGGCTACGTGAAGGTGCAGCTGGACCAGCGCTCGTTCGACGCCGCCCGCACCAGCCTGGCCGGCGTCGACGACCCGCTGCTGCGCGCGATGCTGTGGCAAAGCCTGTGGGACGGCGTGCGCGACACCAAGCTGCCGCTGAACGACTTCATCGAGGTGGCACTGGCCAACGCCCCGCAAGAGAAAGACTACACGCTGCTGGGCGACGTGCTGGGCAAGGTCACGACCGCAAAAACCTATCTCGATGCGATGGCGCTCGATAACGCCTGGAGCAGGCAGACCGGCAAGGCGCTGGAAGACATGGCGTGGCAGGGCGTGCTCGACTACCGGGGCAACGACAACTTCCAGCGCCGCTGGTTCGCCACCTACCTGAGCCTGGCCAGCAGCCCGGACGCGCTGGCGCGCCTGGCCGGCATGCTCGAAGGACGCGGCACCGAAGGCCTGAACATCGGCCAGGACCAGCGCTGGGCCATCATCGCCCGCCTGAACCGCTACAACACGGCCGGCGCCGCCGCGCTGGTCGAGGCGGAACAAGCACGCGACAAGTCCGACACCGGCCAGCGGGCGGCGCTGGCCGCCACCGTGGTGCGGCCCGATCCGAAGCTCAAGGCCGAATGGCTGGCCACCGTGCAGGACCTGCAGACCAAGCTGCCGTTCTCCAGGGTGCGCACCGCGATGGGCAGCATCTACCCGGCCGAGCAGAACGCCCTGGCCGAGCAGAGCGCCGCGGCGCGCCTGGCGAAACTGCCGGCGATCGACAAGGCGGCCGGTCCGGTCTACATGCGTTCGTACGCCGGCAGCATGATCCCGGCCGGCTGCACCGCGGCCAGCGTGCAGCGCCTGGCGCGTGCCGCCGACAGCATGAAAGGCCTGTCGGCCGGCACCCGCCGCGCCTTGCTTGATACGCTGCAGGAAGATCAGCGCTGCGTGGCGATCAAGAAGGCGCTGACGGCGCCGACGTCTTGAGAGCAACTTGCGTGTGCCAAGGTTTTGCAATTTTTTAGAGCGAGGATCTTAAACATGAAGCGGGTTACCGGTATCGGCGGCATTTTCTTTCACGCAAAAGACCCGGTGGCCCTGCGCGCCTGGTACGCGCGGCACCTGGGCATCGACGTGCAGGACTGGGGCGGCGCCGCCTTCGCCTGGGCCGACGACGCCGGCAAGCCGGCCGGCGGCACCACGGTCTGGTCGATCGGCGCCAGCGACAACCAGCACTACGCCCCGGGCAGCGCCTCGTTCATGGTCAACTACCGCGTCGCCGACCTGGCGGCGCTGCTCCAGGTCCTGCGCGACGAAGGCTGCCAGGTACTGGACGCCACCGAAGACTCCGAATTCGGCAAATTCGGCTGGGTGATCGATCCGGAAAACAACAAGGTCGAACTGTGGGAGCCGCCTGCCGGGCAGTAATGTCGCGCCTGGGGTTCTAGGTGTGCACAGCAAGCAGCTCGCGGCAAGCAAGGTGAAACTGCGGCGTGTTGAGCGCGCTCAAGGAATACCTTGCGCCATCCGGCCTCGTCGCCGCTTGTGGCGGGTCAAACTGACCTGGTCACCTACGCTCCCATGAGGGAACAATGCTGCGTCGCCATTCGACACTTGTCGCCGTCTCGCTCACCTGGCTGTTACTGGCAACCGTGCTGGCCGGCCTGCTTGGCGGCTGCCGCCTGCGCGAGGCCGGCCAGGAAGACCTGGTCATCCCCGAGCTGGTGCGCACGCACCTGTATGTCGCGCCGTCCGGCTCCGACAGCAATCCCGGCACCCGCGACGAACCCTTCCGCACGCTGATGCGGGCCGCGCAGGCGGCCACGCCCGGCACCACGGTGCATGTCGCGCCGGGCACCTATTTCGGGGGCGTGCGCACCGCCACCCATGGCACGGCCGAGGCCCGCATCGTGTTCGAATCCACCGAGCGCTGGGGCGCGCGGCTGGTGCCGCCGCTCGATTCGCGCCAGCCGGCAGCCTGGGTCAACCGCGCCAACTACCTCGACATCATCGGCTTCGAGATCGACGGCGCCCAGTACCAGAGCGGAATTAAATGGCTTAGCGGCATCTACAACGGCGGCTCGCACAACGGCATCCACCACAACCACGTTCACCACATCGGCAACGACGTACCGTGCGAGAGCAAGGGCGGGGCCGGGATCGGGATCGACAGCTACTACAAGGGCAGCAATGCCGAGGTGGTGGGTAACCAGGTGCACGACATCGGCCCACCAGATTGCCGCACCATGCACGGCATCTACATCAGTACCACCGCGAGCGTGCGCGACAACATCGTCTACCGGGCCTCGGGCTCGGGCATCCACCTGTGGCATGACGCCACCCACGTGACCATCCGTGGCAATACCGTGGTCGGGTCGGGCATCGGCATCGTGGTCGGCGGCGGCGACTACTATCACGGCAAGGGTCCGAACGACCAGACCCATACAGTCAACAACATCGTCTACGACAATGGCCAGGGCATCGTGGAGCGCGGCGAGACCGGGCACAACCTGAGCTACCGCAACAACCTGGTGTACCAGAACAGCGGCGGCGACTGGAAGCTGCCGGCGGGACGCGAACCTGTCGGCACCATCAGTGCGGCGCCGCTGTTCGTCGACTACCAGCGAGGCGGCGCCGAATCCGATTTTCGCCTGCAGCCGGGATCGCCGGCAATCGGCAAGGGCGTCGCGGCCGCGGCGGGCGAGCCGGGCCGGTCTGGTGTCAAGGCCGGGGCCGGGCCGGCACGCCAGGCCGATGTCGGCGCGCTGCCCTACACGCCGCCCGACGTTGCCATTCCCCCATCCAGCGCACCCGAATAGCGGACAAACCACACCCGGCTGTGCGCGTCGCCGCTCAGAGTATCTCGTGCACCAGCTCGAACGGCCGGCACAGACGGGTGCCGTTCGGCGTCACCACGAACGGCCGGTTGAGCAGCACCGGATGCGCCGCCATCGCATCGAGCAGTGCCTCGTCGCTGGTTTGCGGGGCGGCCAGGCCGAGTTCCGCGAACACCGCCTCTTTGCTGCGGACCGCGTCGCGCACCGCCAGACCGGCGCTGGCGATGAGCACGCGCAGCTGCTCGCGCGACAACGGGCTTGCCAGGTAGTCCACCACCTGTGGTTCGTGGCCGGCGGCGCGGATCGCGGCCAGGGTGTTGCGCGAGGTGCCGCAGCGCGGGTTATGGTAGATCGTGATCGTCATGGGGGTTCCAACAGGTAAATGGCTGCTTGCCGTGCTGCTCTCAGGTGAGCGGCATGATAACCACAGCGCATGGGCGCTGCCAGTTTTTTTGCTTGTTCCCCTCCCTGCCTGCCTATAGAATTCGTCGCGTATTTTTCTGTCGAAACATCGATGATGGAAAAACAACATTTTGTTTAGCGACGGAGATTCAATGAGCGATTACCTGCTGCGCCCGGCAGACCTTCCTTCCTGGGGCCAGCGCACTGCCCTTCGCCTGCTCAATCTGGCAGGCTGGAAGCTGCGTTTCAAACCCCTGCCGGGGCCGCATGGCATCGCGGTGGTCTACCCGCATACCTCGAACTGGGACTTTCCGCTGGGCCTGCTTGGAAAGTGGGCCATCGGCTTGAAGTTTCGCTGGCTGGGCAAGGACTCGCTGTTCCGTGGTCCGATGGGCACGCTGATGCGTTACTGGGGCGGGATTGCGGTCGACCGGCGCGCGTCGATGGGCGCGACGCGCCAGCTGGCCGACACCATGCTGGCATCGCCCTGGTGCTGGATCGGCATTACCCCGGAAGGCACGCGCAGCTATCGTCCACACTGGAAAAGCGGCTTCTACCACCTTGCCACCACCGCCAGGGTACCGCTGCTGCTGGTATACATTGACTATGGCACCAGATTGATCAGCGTGGTCGATACGCTGGAGCTCAGCGGCGACAGCCAGACCGACATGGCGACCATCGCCGCCGTCTACGCGGGCCGCCAGGCGCGCTATCCGGACCAGGCCGCGCCGATCACGCTTGCCCCGCCGCGCGATCCGGCCGAGCCGCAGCGCCGCCGCGCGTGAGGGCGAGGCTTCAAAAGCGCACCCCCACCGCCACCGAAGCCGTATCGCGGTCGGCCGCGTGGTTGTATTGCCCACCCCAGGTGGGCTGGTAGCCCAGCTCCGCCAGGTAGCGTTCGCGGTATTCGAAGCGCACTGCCATGCTCAGCCACTTGCGGCCTTCATTGAGCAGCAGGTCGCCGGACCAGCCCTTCATGTCGTGCACGAACAGCAAGCTGGCGTTGCTGGTCAGATGCGGCGCCAGGAGTGGCAGCCGCGCATCGACCCGCAGGCGGTAGCCCCAGGCATGCGGGGTCGCATAGCCGCGCAGGCTGCACTGGCGCGCCGCATTGCCAGTGTGGACCGAGCAGTTGCCAAATACCGGGCCGGCGCCGAAGATGTCGGCCCGCCCGTAGCGCATCACCGACGGGTCGGGCAAGCCGCGTACCCGCTTGCCTACCACTTCGGCGCTGGCCGCCAGCGGCAGGCCCGCCACCGTCCACTCCCCGCTCACCCCGACCTGCGCCTGCCACATCGCATACAGGTCATAGCCGCGAAACAGTGCACCTGGCGCGACCGCATTGGCGCGCGCGCGTAGCAGCGAAGGCGCGACCGGGCTCAGAAAGGGCGGCATCACGTCGCCCGGCGCCAGCATGAAGGGCACGTCGGCGCGGTAGGACAGTTCGGCATGCAGCATGCTTGAGCCAAGCCGGTGCGACAGCGTTGCCGCGCTGATGCGCAGGCCCTCGGGAAACTCGGTATAGAAAGCCTGGTTGCGCCCATCCGGGTCGCCGGCAATCAGCGCCGGGCCATTCGGGCGCGTGCTGCGGCGCAGTCCGGGTTGCGGTGTGCGCCCGTTATAGCGCGCGTGATACAGGCCGAACTCGGTGTCCGCACTGCCGGAGCTGCCGAAGCTGCCGAAGCTGCCGAAGCTGCTGTGCCCGCTAGCGGCGCCGCCCGGACGCCAGGTGATCCCGGCGCCGAATTCGCTGGCCTCGGGCTTGGGCGTGGGCAGCCGCTTCTTGTAGGAACCCGCGACCAGTCGCCCGCGATCGCTCAGTACAGGCTGGCCCGACATGATGCTGCCGCAGCCATTGACCAGGTAATCGGCCATCGACCAGATGGTGCCGCAGGCGTCGAGTGCCGAGGCCCGGAAGGCGCCCTGGTAATAGGCTTCGATGTTCAGGCCCGCGCCAGGCGCGAGGCGCCCGAACAGCATTGGCCGCGGCACCACGGTTTCGGCGGCGCTGGGCGCGGCCCGATGCAGCCCGGGCAGGTCGCGCGGATCGAGCGACTCAAGGCCGCCAGGCGTGAGCGAGCGGCTGCCCCAGCCAACGCTTTGCTGGCCGATGCGTAGCAGCGCCGCCGTCGCGCCCGGCGTGAAGCGGCGTTCGACCCAGGCATCGAGCAGTGCGATACCGGAAAAACGCGTCAGGCGCGGCGCGCCATGGTCGGACAAGGGCTCGCCGGCAGCATACCGGTTAGGCACATTGCCCCAGGGCCGACCGTCATGCGCCAGGCCGGCATCGTGCCAGGCCTTGACGCGGATCAGGCCGGACCAGTTGCCGTCTTGCGCCGCGACCTCGACGACCGCCTTGACCACGCGCGAGACCGCGTCGCCCTTGGCGTAGTTGGTATTGCCGTCGTCGGCGTTGGCGCCGCTGCCAAAGCCTGGCAGCCCGATGGCGGCGGCGTTCACGCCGGTGAGCAAATGCGGGTCGCGATCTTGAACGCGATAGATATTGCCCGCCACCAGGCGGCCGCTGACCTGGACCTCGGCCGCGCTGGCGCTGCCTGCCGCCATCGTGGCCAGCGCCAGCGCCAGCGCGCCGCTGCGAATGGCGACAGCGCTCGCCGGCCTTGCGTCTTGGGTCATCCCCGCCCCTTATTGTGATCGTTGTGTCCGCGCGGCGCGCAGCCAGCAGCAAGCCGCGATGGCCTTGCCACGGCGTCGAAGGCCGATAGGCGCCGGAGGAATCCTAGGTTGGGGTCTGCTTCAGGTCAACAAAAATATGGGATTCCAGCGCGTTTTATGCTGCCAGAATAGGCAGCTGCTGCCGCCGCTTTTCGCGCCTGGACTATCACTCATGCGCCGGGATCCATCCCGGCCTGTACGGCCAGTTGGTCCCAGGCCATGGCCGCGCTCAGGAACAGGCGGCCGTGCAGCGCCTGCAGCAGGGTGCTGTGCTTGAGCCGGTCCATGACCGGCCCTTTCACTTCGGCCAGGTGCAGCAGCACGCCGCGCTGGCACAACGAGCTGTTGAGTTCGCCCAGCGCGAACAAGGCCGAGGTGTCGATGGCATTGACCGCCGATAGCACCAGCACCAGGTGGCGCGTGGCCGGGTGCGCCGCGAGTTCGTCCTCGATGCGTGCGTTGACCGCTTCGACGTTGCCGAAGAACAGGCCAGCATCTACCCGCAGCATCAGCAGGCCGGGAGCGGTCTCGGTTGCATAGCGCTCGACATTGCGGAAATGCTCGCTGCCCCGAATCCGCCCCAGCACGGCGATATGCGGACGGCTGGCGCGCCAGATCAGGGCGCCCATCGACAGCGCCAGGCCCACCACCACCCCGGCCTCGACGCCCATCACCAGCACGCCGAGGCCGGTTGCCGCCAGCGCCGCCACATCGGCGCGGTCGTAGCGCCACGCCGTGCGCAGCAGCGACAAATCGAGCATGCCGAGCACCGCGACGATGATGGTGGCGGCCAGTACCGGCAAAGGCAGCAGCGCCAGCCAGCCGGTCGGGGCCACCAGCGCCAGCGCCAGCAGCGCCGCCGTGATAATGCTGGCCAGCTGGCTGTTGGCGCCAGCCGCGAAATTCACCGCCGAGCGTGAGATGCTGCCGGTGACCGGAAAGCCGCCCGACAGCGCGCTGCCGATATTGGCCGCTCCCAGCCCCAGCAGCTCCTGGTTGCTGCCCAGCTGTTCGCCGCGCTTGCGCGCCAGCGCCTGCGCAGCCGACATGCTGATCAGGAAAATCATGAAGCCGATCAGGAGCGCCGGCTGCAGCAGCAGCTGCCAGTGCGCGCTCGAGGCGGCCAGGTTCAGCCCCGGCAACCCGGCCGGCACCGCGCCCACCGTGGCCACGCCGCGCGCATCGAGCCCGGTGACGGCGACCACCAGCGTAGCGCCGATCACCACCAGCATCGGGGCCAGCTTGCTACCGATGTCGGCCGCCGCCGCCGACAGCCCGGCGCGGCGCAGCGCCCCGGCCAGGAAGCTGCGCGCCCACAGCAGCGCCGCCAGCGCGCCCAGTCCCATGATGGCGCTGGGCCAGTGCCCGGCCGGCGGCATGCCGCCCAGCAGTGGGCGCAACTGCCCCCACGCGATCAGGAGCGCCGCACCGATGGTGAAACCGCTCATTACCGGGCGCGAAAAGAAATTGGCCAGGAAGCCGATGCGCAGCAGCCCGCAGGCCAGCAGCACGGCCCCCGACATCAACGCCAGCTGGGCCGCCAGCACGCCGTACAGCGCGCTGCCGGGGGTTGCAAGCGGCGCCAGCGCCGACGCGACCATCAGCGAAATGATCGCCATCGGCCCGACCGACTGCGTGCTGCTGGTGCCGAACAGCGCATACAGCAGCGGCGGCACAATGCTGGCGTAGATGCCCGCCACCGGCGGCAGTCCGGCCACCAGGGCATAGGCCATGCCCTGCGGGATCATCATCATGGCCACCACGATACCGGCGCTGATGTCGCCCGGCAGCATCGCGCGCCGGTATTGCTGCAACCATGAAAGCATGGAAAATGTCTGAAAGAAAAGTCGGCAGCCTATCATAGCGGCGACCGATGGTCGCCCTTCGAACCCTTCTTACTGCATGGCCAGCTCGACACAATTACGTCCGGCCCGCTTGGCCCTTGCCAGCGCCGCGTTGGTGCGTACCGCCAGCGAATCGGCCGATTCGTTCTCGCCCAACTGGGCCACGCCCAGGCTGACCGTGACGTGGTCGCAGCCGGGAATCTGGGCCGCCGCGATCGCGGCGCGCAGCTTTTCCGCCATCTTGAGGCCGTCGATCGCGCTGGTATGCGGTGCGATCACCTGGAATTCCTCGCCGCCCGAGCGCACCAGTACGTCGCTGGCACGCAGCAGCGTGCGCGCCGTGTCGGCCACCACCCGCAGCGCCATGTCGCCGACCGGATGGCCATAGATGTCGTTGACGTTACGGAAACGATCGATATCGAAGGCGATCAGGGCCAGCGGCAGACGGTAGCGGCGCGCGCGCTTGATCTCTTGTTCCAGCAGCGATTCGCCATGGCGGCGGTTGGCCACGCCGGTGAGCGCATCCATCGTCGCCAGGTGGGTCACGCGCCCCAGCAACGCTTCGCTTTCGCTCAGCAGTTCCCCCATGCGCAGGCCGAATGCGGCCAGCTGCGCCAGGTTGTCGCAGGCACCCAGCGCGGCGCGCGAAAACGGCCGCGCATGATCGAACAGCAGGGACAGGGCGCCGCGCGGCGCGCCGGGACCGGCGCCGGGAATCGGCAGCCCGAGCGCCATCCGCACGCCATGGGCGTCCAGCGCCACCGCCAGCGCGGGCTCGCCGGCTTTGTCGAGCGCGTCGAGCAGTGCCATCTCGCCGCTGGACGCGGCCAGCAGGCCGGGAAAGGCATGGCGCAGCGGCGACTGCAGCAGGCGGTCGCGCCGCTGCAGGATGCTGGACAGGTCCAGGCCGGACTGGCCCTGCTGCGCTTCGAGCCGCAGATCGTGCTCGCCATGCAGCTGGAACAGCGCCGCGTGCACCACGCCGGGCCAGCCCAGCAAGGCCGCGCACAGGCGCTCGCCGAAGCGACCGCTGTCGTCGGCTTCGGCCAGCGCCGCCTGGGCCTGGCCCTGCACCGCCAGCAAGGCGGCCAGATCGGCCTGCGCGGACGCAGGCGCGTGCGGCGCCGCGAATCCCTGCCGCAGGCGTGCCTCGACCTGGGCATGGGTCGCGGCCGGGTCGAGCGGTCCGATCAGATACTCGAGCGGGCCATGCTGCATCAGCGCCGCCAGCCAGCGCGCATTGGCGAACGGGCACAGCACCAGCAGCGGGCGCCCGCCGCGCGCCGCCACCAGGGCGCCCAGCGCCGGCAAATCGATCTCCGGATCGAAGCGCTCAAGGTCGAGCACCAGCACCCCGGCCGGCTCCTGCGCCTGCATGCTGGCAGCCTGTTCGGCGCCATCGGCCACGCGCAGGCCGTCGAACAGGCCGGCGCAGGCCTTCTGGAAATCCGCGCGGCGCTGGCCGACCGGATTGACGTACAGGCCGGTGGTGCGGACACGCGCGTTTTCCTGCTGAGACATCGTTTTCTCCTGACAAACCATTGAATGCTAAACCGAGGCAAGTTTGCCACAAAGCCACCCCTGTCGGTGGCGCATTTGCCGCCGAATGTACGTGAGCGCACCGTCCGCGCCGGCGCCGGCGCCGATACTCATGCGGTCGATCGAACGTTCATGGGAGCATGTGATGGCAACTACAGGCAAAGACGTGACCCGGGCCGCAGCCAGGGTCGCAGACCAGGTTGCGGACAAGCAGCGCGCAATCCAGCAACAGCAAGACCAAAACGATACGCAGCACAAGAAACAGGAGAGCGAACAGGCCGTGCAGACCGGCATCGAGCAGCCGGTACCGCCCTTTCCCCAGCAACACCTGGCCAAGCCCGGCCTCGAGGCCGAGATGGAGCTCAAGCCCAGGTTCATGGCCGAGCAGTACCGGGGCAGCGGCAAGCTCGAGGGCCAGGCTGCCATCGTGACCGGCGCCGACTCCGGCATCGGGCGCGCGGTGGCCGTGCTGTTCGCGCGCGAAGGCGCCGACGTTGCCGTGATGTACCTGAACGAACACGAAGACGCCGCGGAAACCAGGCGCTGCATCGAGGCCGAGGGGCGCCGCTGCATTACCATCGCGGGCGACGTCAAGGATCCGGCCTTCTGCAACGCGGCGGTGGAGCAGGCGGTGGCCGCATTCGGGCGCCTGGATGTGCTGGTCAATAACGCTGCCTTCCAGGAGCATGCCGGCTCGCTGCTCGACATCACCGACGAGCGCCTGGACGAAACCTTCCGTACCAACATCTACGGTTACTTCCATATGGCGCGCGCCGCCCTGCCGCACCTCAAGCGTGGCGCGGCGATCGTCAATACCGGCTCGGTCACCGGCCTGAAAGGCTCCGGCAAGCTGCTCGACTATTCGTCCACCAAGGGCGCGATCCACGCCTTCACCATGTCGCTGGCCGCCAGCCTGGTCGATCAAGGCATCCGCGTCAATGCGGTGGCGCCGGGCCCGGTCTGGACGCCGCTCAATCCGGCCGACCAGTCGCCCGACAAGATCAAGGACTTCGGCGCTGGCACCACCTACAAGCGTCCGGCCCAGCCCGAAGAACTATCGCCCGCCTACGTGTTTTTGGCGTCGGCGGTGTGCTCGGGCTACATTACCGGAATCGTGCTGCCGGTTACCGGCGTGGTGGGCGAATAAGGCAAGTCACTATCACCATAAGGAGTAACGCCATGCCCCGCAGCATGTGGAAAGGTGCGATCAGCTTCGGGCTGGTGCACATCCCGGTCGACATGTATCCCGCTGTCTCGAACCAGGGCCTCGACCTGACCATGCTCGACCGGCGCGATTTCTCGCCGGTCGGTTTCAAGCGCTATAACAAGGGCAACCACAAAGAAGTCTCCTGGGACGATATCGTCAAGGGCTACGAATACGCCAGCGGCGAATACGTCGTGCTGTCCGAGGAAGACCTGCGGCGCGCCAACCCTGAGGCGACCCAGACCATCGACATCGTCGGCTTCGTCGACGCCGAAGACGTCTCGCTGCTGTATTTCGAGCAGCCCTACTATCTCGCGCCCGGCAAGGGCGGCGCCAAGGTCTACGCCCTGCTGCGCGAAACCCTGCGCCAGGCCGGCAAGATCGGCATCGCGCGGGTGGTCATCCGCGTCAAGCAGCACCTGTGCGCGCTGGTCTGCGTGGGCGACACCATTGTCCTGAACACGCTGCGCTATGCCGACGAGATCCGCGACGCCGGCGAACTCAAGATCCCGGCGACCAGCGACAAAAAGGCCGCCGTGACCGACAAGGAGCTCAAGATGGCGATGGCGCTGGTGCAGGGCATGGCCGAGGACTGGGCCCCGGAGCAGTATCACGACTCCTACCGCGAAGACATCATGGCGCTGATCGAGAAAAAGGTCAAAGCGCACCAGACCAAGACCATCACCTTGCCCGAGGCGGGCGAGAAAAAACGCGAAACCGGCAAGGTGATCGACCTGGTGGCACTGCTGCAGGCCAGCCTGGGCAAGAAGCCGGCAAAGGCCGCGCCGCAGGACGCTGCTACAGACGACGAAGATGACGGGGACAACGGGGACGACGGGGACGACGACGACCCGCCACCGCGCAAGAAGCGCAAGGCCGCGGCCGAGGACGACGAAGAAAAAGAGGCAGCGCCCACGCGCGCGCGCAAGCCGGCGCACAGCGTCGACCGGGTCGCCGCCAGTGGCGCGGCGCCCAAGCGCGCCAGCAAAAAGCCTGCTGCCAAGGCGGCTGCCAAGCCGGCAGCAAAAAAAACCTCCGCCAAATCCGCCAGCGCGCAGAGCAAGGTCCCGGCGCGCCGCAAGAAAGCCGCCTGACCCATGGAAGGATTCATCGATTTTCTTCAATGGCCAGCCATGCTGGTGACCCTGTTTGCGGCATGGCTGATCGGATCGAAACGCGCCGAACGACGCGTGTTCGGCTTCTCGATGTTCATCCTCAGCAACGTGTTGTGGATCGTCTGGGGCTGGCACGACCAGGCCTGGGCATTGCTCGCGCTGCAGGCGGCGCTGATGGTGACGAATATCCGCGGCATTTTCAAGAACGGGCCATGAGGGTGCTTGCCCGCCCCTCAACAGTCACCGTACCGGCTCATTGCACCATGCGCGCAGCCTGTTCCAGGATTGCGTAGGCAGCCTTGACGCGGGCCGGGATGGGGTAGTTCTTGTTTGCCAGCATCACGATTCCGAGCTTTTTCTGGGGCACGAACAGGACGTAAGCGCCGAACCCGCCGGTCGAGCCGGTCTTGTTGAACAAGGCCGGCTCGACCGGCGGGCGTGCTGGAACCAGCGCTTTGGCAGCATTGGCCTGCCGCAGCATGGCCTCGCCATTGCCTTCCAACAGGCGGGTCAAGGTCACCGGATACGGATACTGCTCCCATCCGAGCCCCTGCACCATCGGTCCCATGTCGAAGTAGCCGAGGTGGGTGGCTGCAACAGCTCGGGCCATCGGCCCGAGCAGCCGCGCCGGATCAATATTGGCCTGCAGGTAGCGGATCATGTCGGCACTGCTCGACTTGACGCCATAGGCTTCGGCAGCGAACACACCCGGCCCCACCCGCACCGGCTTGCCATCCCGGTGGCCCCACGCATAGTGAGCCTGCGCACCGGGCGGTACGTTGACATAGGTATGGCGCAGGCCGAGCTGCGGAAAGACGATGCCTTCCATGGCCTGCGCAAAATCGGTCTTCAGCGCCAGCGCGGCGATATGGCCGAACAGGCCGATGCTTGGATTGGAATAGCGGCGCACGGTGCCGGGCGCCGCGTGCGGCTTCCAGGTGCTGAAGTAGGCCATTGCCTGCGGCAGGTCCGACACCGTCTCGGGCATCTGGAGCGGCAGTCCACCGGCAGCATAGGCGCCGAGCTCGAACAGCCTGGCCTGGTCGAGCGCGCTGCCTTTGATCTGTGCGAGGTATTTTCCCGGATGGTCTTCCAGCGAGAGCGCGCCCTGCCCCTGCGCGTAGGTCGCCAGGGTCGCCGTGAAGGTCTTGCTGATCGATCCCAACTCGAACAGCGTGTCCTGGCTGACCGGCGTCTGCGTCTCGCGCGAGGCCAGCCCGTAGTTGTAGAACCATGTCTGGCCATCGACGCTGACGGCAACGGCCATGCCGGGCACCGCGTGCTCGGCCATCAGCGGCACGACCGCCGCATCGACCACGGCGCGCAATGATGCATCATCGGCCGCCGCGGCGCCGTAGGGTAACAGTGACGAACAAACCGCAATCAAGATGGCGCGTCCGGCGCGCCTGCAGGTGGTAAGCAAGGCAGGGCTTCCTTTTTTTTGTATGGTTAAAAACACTATTATTGCCGAGTATTTACAAGGCGGCGATAAGCGTGCGTTCGATTCTTGTGGCGTGAGCGATACTTGGATAGGTTCTTATTATCTCGACAACGTATTCGCGCGCACGACCATGACCACCAAACCCATGCCCTACCTGGTACTGACCCGTACTGGTTTCGACGACCTCGCCCAGCGCGTCGACCTGGGCCGGGCCACCCTTTTTCTCAATCCCGGCCTGCTGGCCGAAGACGACATCGCGCTGCTGCGCGAGTCCGGCACCGCCGTGCATGTGATGGCGACGCCGGTCGACCCGCGTAAACCAGGCGAAGTCCAGCAGGCCTTGTTGCTCACCCGCGGCGAGGGCGGCAGCGCCTGGGTCGAGCGCGGCCTGCCGCTGGCGGCCGGTCCGCGCGCGCCGGATGTGTCGGCGCCTGCTGGTACGCTGCGCCGGCGCCTGGCGCGCAGCGCGGGCTCGCTCGCTTCGCTCGCCTGGCGCCGGCTGCGCACACCCGGGGTCGGCCGCATGCTGATGGCCGTGCCCTATCTTGGCTTTGGCAACGGCCGGCGCGTCTGGATCAAGGGCCGGCTGCTCGACGAAGTGGCTTTTCGCGAGCAGTCCGGCGCGGACAGCGGCTGGGCCAACCTGATCGCGCTCTACCGGCGCCTGGAGTCGGACGAAGTCGCCCATTCCCGGGTACTGGCCCATGTGGACGGAAAGTCCCACGAGGCCGTGACCGACCGCGGCGGCTATTTCGCCTTCGACATCACGCTCGACGCGCCGCTGGCCGGCGGCTGGCACCGGATCGGGCTCGAATTTCCCGAGCACCTGCAGCCCGACGGACAAGTACTGCGCGCCGAAGCCGAGGTGATGGTGCCGGCCGCCAGCGCCCGCTTCGGCATCATCAGCGACATCGACGACACAGTGTTGTGGACCAATGTCACCAATAAGCTGAACATGGCGCTGATGCTGGCGCGTACCAACGCCCACACGCGCAAGCCGTTCAAGGGCGTGGCCGCGTTCTATCGCGCGCTGCGCGACGGCGCCGGCGGCGCCGAGAACAACCCGCTGTTCTATGTGTCGAGCAGCCCCTGGCATCTGTTCGGTCCGCTGACCGATTTCCTGCGGCTGCAAGATATTCCGCTCGGGCCGCTGATGCTGCGCGAGCTGAGCGTGCGCCAGGTGATCAAGCTCAACGAGCACGGCAGCCACAAGCTCGAACAGATCGAACGCATCCTCGACTTCTATCCCGAGATGCAGTTCATCCTGGTCGGCGACAGCGGCGAGCAGGATCCCGAGATCTATACCGAGGTGGTGCGGCGTCATCCGAAGTCGGTGCGCATGATCTACATCCGCAACGTCAACCCGGACCCGTCGCGGATCGACGCACTGGACCGCCTGATCGACGAGGTCAGCACCACCGGCACACAGCTGGTGCTCTCGCCCGACAGCGTATTCGCGGCCTCGCACGCCGCCGCCGAGGGCTTGATCGCGGTCGACCGCTTGCCATCGGTACGCTCGGACAAGCGGCAGGACGAAACGGCCAAGGCGGCGCCAACCGGCGTGAGTCCGGGTGCTGGCGCTTGAGCGGCGCGCGCCCTTATTCCTCGAAGCCCAGTACCTTCATCGCCTTGCCAAGGCGCTTGGCCGCCCTGGCATACCCGGCCCAGGGCGCGTTGCCCCGGCTTAGGCGCGTGTGCACGTTCGCCACTGTCCACTGGGTGCTCGATGTGAGCGTCATGAGTTCGTCCCATTCGAGCGGCACCGAGATGCCCATGCCGGGCCGGGCCCGGGCCGACCAGGCGCAGACGGTGGTGGCGCCGCGCCCGTTGCGCAGGTAGTCGATAAAAATCTTGCCGACCCGGTTCTTGGGACCGCTCTTGAACGCCAGCCGGTCCGGCAGCGTAGCGGCCAGGTGCTGCACGATGGCCTGCGAAAAGGCCTTGACCGTATCCCAGCCGTACTCGGGCTTGATCGGCACCACCACGTGCAGGCCCTTGCCGCCGCTGGTCTTGAGAAAGGATGGCAGGCCCAGCTCGTCGAGGAAGGCATGCATGATCTGCGCCGCTTCTTGCATCGCGGGCCATTGCACGCCCTCGCCCGGGTCGAGGTCGAACACCATGCGGTCCGGCTTTTCGTAGCTTGTGGCCAGCGCGTTCTGGGTATGCAGCTCGATCGCGTTCCACTGCGCCACCGACAAGATACCGTCGACCTCCACGATTTCGAGCATGGGCGGATTGGCGGGATCGAGCGCTGCGGCCAGCTGCTTGACGCCGGGCAGCTTCTTGACCTCGGCATGCTTCTGGAAGACCAACCCGGCCCCGATGCCGCCCGGCGCGCGCACCAGGGTCAGCGGGCGGTGCCTGAGGTGCTCCAGCATCAGCTCGCCCACCTGCGCGTAGTAGCCGATCAGGTCGAGCTTGGTGATGCCGGTGGACGGATCGACCACCCGCTCCGGGCTGGTCACCCGCAGCGACGCCGGCAGCTTGCCGCGCCGGCCGCTAGCGGGCGTCTTCGCCGCAGTGTCGGTGGCCGCCGGCCCGGCGCCGTCCTCGATCTGGCGCGGCTCTTCGCGCGTGATGCCACGTGCCGGCTTGTCGGCGCGCAGACCCTGGAACACCGGATGGCGCACCGCGCCGGCGCTGGTCCATTCAGAAAAGCTCACTTCGGCCACCAGTACCGGCTCGACCCAGTGATGCTGGCGGCCGGGAACGGCGCGTGGCGGGAACGGGCTGGCTTCGGTGCGCAGCGGCTCGAGCCGCTGCTGCAGGTCCATCAGGGTAGCGTGGTTCAAGCCGGTGCCGACCTTGCCGGCATAGCGCAAGACGCCCTCGCGGTCATAGGTGCCCAGCAACAGCGAGCCGATGCCCTTGCGCGCGCCTTTCGGATCGGTGAAACCGCCGATGACGAATTCCTGGCGCAGCCCGCATTTGAGCTTGATCCAATCGGGTGAGCGGCGCGACACATAGCGCGCGTCGCGCCGCTTGCCGATCACGCCCTCCAGCCCCATCTTGCAGGCAGCGACCATCAGCTCGTCCGGGTTGGCGCCGAATTCGGCCGAGAAGCGCACGCTGCCGGCACCAGCCCCGTCCAGCACCCGCTCGAGCACCCGTTCGAGTACAGCACGCCGCTCCACCAGCGGGACCTCGCGCAAGTCGTATCCTGCGCAGTAAGGCAGATCGAACAGGAAGTAAGCGATATCGGCCCGGCGTACGCCATCGAAGGCCTGTTGCAGCAGGCCGAAATCGGGCTTGCCGTGCTGGTCGTGCACGACGATCTCGCCGTCGTACCAGCCGTCGGGCAAACCCAGGCGCTCGAGTTCCTGGCACAGCGCGGGGAGCTTGTCGGTCCAGTCGTTGTCGTTACGCGTCACCAGCCGCACCCGGCCGTCCTCGACCCGCGCCAGCATGCGGTAGCCGTCAAACTTCACCTCGAATACCCAGTCGGCCGCGTTCTGCGGCGGGGCCTCGACCAGCGTGGCAAGTTCGGGCGCGAGGGTTTCTGGCAATGCAGCTTCGACAGCGGCGTCGGGCAAGCCTGCCACCTTGCCCTTGCCTGTGCTGGCCGGCAAGGGCAAGGCCTTGACGCTGTCGGGCAGCGCGTCGACCACCGAGAACTCGTGCGCCGCCCGCGCGTACTCGTCCTTCTCTTTGATCAGGAGCCAGGCCGCTTGCTTTTCACCCCTGCCCTTCATGCGAATCAAGGCCCAGCGTCCCTGCATCTTGTGGCCGTGCAGCGTGAACTTCAGGTTGCCATCGCGATAGCCCTGGTGCGGATCGCCAACCGGCTCCCAGACGCCCTTGTCCCAGATGATGACCTTGCCAGCGCCATACTGCTTGGCCGGAATGGTGCCCTCGAAGTCGGCATACGAGATCGGGTGATCCTCGACCTGCACGGCCATGCGCTTGTCACGGGTATCGTAGCTGGGGCCCTTGGGCACGGCCCAGCTCTTCATGGTGCCGTCGAGTTCGAGGCGCAGATCGTAGTGCAGCCGCTTGGCCCAGTGCTTCTGGATCACGAAGCTCAAGGCACCGGTTGCGGCAACCCCGCCATCGGCGGGCTCGGGCGTGATGCCGAAATTTCGCTTGGCCTGATAAAGTGCGAGCGCGTCTGGCATGTGAGCCTCTTGGCAACTGTCTGTCCAGAGTGTAGGCCGGGGCGATGCGGGGCGACTGTACGCCAGCTAACCCTGTCGACGGGCAGGGTTGGCGCGCTTGTCGAACAAGGCTGCGACTACAATGCGGTTTTCCCCAGCGCGAGGCAAACATGCACCGAATCGTCTTTCTGGATCGCGACAGCCTGCAGGCCAGCGTACGGGCGCCCGGCTTCGCCCACGACTGGCAGGACCACGACGGCACGCTTGACGACCAGGTCGTCGAACGCCTGGCCGGCGCCACGATCGCAATCACCAACAAGGTACCGCTGCGCGCCGCGGCGCTGCAGCAGCTGCCAGGTTTGCAGATGGTGGCGATCGCCGCCACCGGCACCGACAATGTCGACCTTGATGCCTGCCGCGCGCAGGGCATCGTGGTCTCGAACATTCGCGATTATTCACTGGTATCGGTGCCCGAACATTGCTTTACGCTGCTGCTGGCGCTGCGACGCAACCTGCGCGCCTATGTCGACGACGTCGAGGCTGGCCGCTGGGAACGCTCGAGCCGCTTTTGCCTGCTCGATCACCCGATCGGCGACCTGGCCGGCAGCCGGCTGGGTATTGTGGGCTATGGCGCGCTTGGGCACAGGGTGGCGCAACTGGGCCGCGCCTTCGGCATGCAGATCGTGGCGACCTCGCGCTCGCCGATCCAGCAGGACGGGGTCGTGCAGCTGCCGCTCGACGAACTGCTGGCCAGCGCCGACGTGGTCAGCCTGCACCTGCCGCTCACGCCTCAGACCCGCCACCTGATCGGCCAGCGCGAGCTCGCGCTCATGAAACGCACTGCCCTCTTGATCAATACCGCGCGCGGCGGCCTGGTGGACGAAGCGGCGCTGGCCGAGGCCTTGCGGGCAAACCAGATCGGCGGCGCCGGCTTCGATGTGCTGTCCCAGGAGCCGCCGACCTCCGGTAATGCGCTGCTCGCGCTGCGGCTGCCGAATTTCATCCTGACCCCGCACGTGGCCTGGGCCAGCGCCGGCGCCATGCAGACGCTGGCCGATATGCTGGTCGATAACATCGAGGCCTGGGTCGCCGGCAAGCCGCGCAATGTGGTCTCCTGAATTGCCACGGGCATCGCCGCTCAAGCCCCACTGGCAGCCTGCGGCTCCGGCGTCATGGGCTGCAGCGCCGGTCCATCCGGCGCGTGCAGTGGCAGGTCGAGCAGGAACACCGCGCCCCGGCCGGGTGCACTGTCGACCCGCACGGTCCCGCCCAGCAGCGAGGTGACGATGTTCCAGATGATGCTCAAGCCCAGGCCGGTGCCGCCCTGCCCCATGCGCGTGGTAAAGAACGGATCGAAGATGCGCGCCAGGTGGTCCGGCGCGATGCCGCGCCCATCGTCGCGAAACTCGATGCGTACCGTATTACTATCGAGCGGCGCGGCAGCCAGCAGCATGGTGCCGCCCGGCGCCTCGAACGCGTGCAACAGGGCGTTGTTCACGAAATTGATGATCACCTGGCCGAGCGGCCCCGGGTAACTGTCGAGCACGATCCCGGGCGGCACCGCCAGCTCCAGCCGGTGCCCGGACAGGCGCACCGTGTTCATCAGGGTGGCAGAGATTTCATGGCAGGCCTGCGCCAGGTCGAACTGGCGCCGCTGCGCGCTGGTCTGGTCGACCGATACCTGGCGGAAGCTGTTGACCAGCTCCGCGGCATTGTGCAGGCTGCGCATGATCAGGCTCGACGCTTCGCGCGACTCGGCCATGTAGTCGGCCAGCTCGGAGCGGCGCAGGGTCGAGGCGTCGAACCGGCTGGCCACTTCGCTGGTTTTTTCCCGCAGCGTGCTTGCCATCAGCAGGCTGTTGCCGATCGGTGTATTGAGTTCGTGCGCCACCCCGGCCACCAGCGAGCCGAGCGAAGCGAGCTTTTCCTGCGCCGCCAGCTGGGCCTGGGTTTCCTTCAGGCGGTGATAGGCTTCGGCGTTGTCGATCGCCACGCCGACATAGGCAGCCAGCGTCTCGAGCATATCGAGATGGACCTGGCCATAGGCCTGGGCGGCCGTGCTTTGCACGGTCAGCGCGCCCAGTACCCGCTCGCCCACCATCACCGGCACCATCAGCAGCGAGCGCGGCGACATCTTGCTGCGCCAGGCGTACGGCAGCGCCACTTCCAGCGAGCGCTCCGGCGCCAGCGCGGGCAGATAGCCGACCAGTCCCCGCGGCAGGTCGCCGGCCAGCACTTCGCGCCCATGGGCGATCGACCAGGCGGCCAGGTGCGAGTCCGGGTCTTGCGGCAGCTCGAAGCGTTCGCCGCGCTCGCCGTCCAGCACGGTAAAGACATACTCCAGCGTGGCGCGTTCCGGATGGCGCAGCACCACTGCGAACAGGCTGGCGTCCATCAGCGCCCGCACGTGTTCGTACAGCGTGCGCATGATGGCCTCGGTGTCGAGGTTGGCGGTGAGGGTGCGACCGATGTCAGACAGCAGCGCGATGTTGCGGTGTGCCTGTTCGACCACGCCCTTTTGCGCCTCGACCTCCTGCTTGCGGCGTTCCGCCGAATCTTTCTGGTGCCGCAATTCCTCGGTGCGGGTGCCGACCTCGCGCTCGAGCAGCAGCTTCTGCGACACCAGGGCGCGGATGCGCAGACGGTAGCCCGCCGTGACCAGGGCCACGATCGCCAGCACGGCCAGGATCCGGAACCACGGGGTTTTCCAGAACGGCGGCGTGATGTTGATCGTCAGGGTCGCCGCTTGCGGATTCCAGACCCCGTCCTTGTTGCTGGCTCGGACCCGAAACACATAGCGCCCGGGATCGAGATTGGTATAGGTCGCATAGCGCCGGCGCGCGTCGGTATCGACCCAGCCGGCATCGAAGCCTTCGAGCTGGTAGGCGTAGCGGTTGTCGTCCGGGTCGGCGTAGTGCAGCGCGGCGAATTCGAGTGCGAACACGGAGTCGTGGTGCGACAGCGTGATTTCTTTCTGTTCGTGGAAATTGGGCCCGGCGCGCGACCGGTTCAGCACCAGCAGGTCGGTCAGCACCACCGTCGGCGGGTAGGGGTTATCGCGCACCTCGCCCGGCCGGAACGAGGTCATGCCATTGACGCCCCCAAAGTACAGCTCGCCATTGGTGGCGCGCAGCGCGGCACCGACGAAATACGAGCCATCCACCATGCCATCCTTGGCGGTATAGCTCCTGGTCTGCCCACTGACCGGGTCGAGGCGGGTGATCCCGGCCGTGGTGCTGGCCCAGATGATGCCGTTCCGGTCTTCGAGCACGCCGCCAATTGGCAGCGCCTCGTGGCGCGAACTGAAAGGGAAATACCGGAAGCGCGGACCGGTCGCGCCCTGTTCCATGCGGTGCAGCCCGCCCGCGGTGCCTACCCACAGCGCGCCGCGCGCCGACTCCATCAGGTGGTACACGCGGTTATGGCGCAAGGTATCGGCTTGGTCCGGATCGCGCCGGTAGTGCCGGAACTTGCCGCTGGTCGGGTCGAGCCGTTCGAGCCCGGTCTCGGTGCCGATCCAGACGATGCCTGCGCGATCCTCCAGCACGGTAAAACCGTAGTTCTCGCCTAGGCTGGACGTGTCGTCGGGATCATGGCGCCAGCTGCGGATCGTGAAGCCGGCGCCAGCGTCCGGCGCCAGCGCCGAAAGGCCACCGCGCGTGACCACCCACAGCGTGCCGCTGCGGCCCGCATGCAGCGCCTGGACGTAACTGGCGCCGGGGGCGCTGCCGAGACGCACCCGGCCGGAGCGACCAGCGCCGTCGCGCCAGGCCAGGCCGGTCGGCGTGCCGATCCAGGTGCGCCCGTGCGCTCTCGCCAGCGAGGTGACGACATCGCTGCCAACGGCGCCGCGGCCGATGCGTTCGACATCCCCGCTGGCGCGGTCCATGCGCAGCAAGCCATTGCCCGTAGTGCCCATCCATAGAGCGCCGTCCGGCGCTTCCATGATCGCGCGCACCTTGGCCCGACCGAGTCCGACATTGCGGCCGTAGCGCTGGAAGCCGCCGCTGGCCAGGTCGGTACGGCTGACGCCACCGAACAGCGTGCCCACCCACAGGGTGCCGGTGCGGTCCACCAGCATTGCGCTGACCTGGTTGTCGCCGAGCGAGTGCTGGTCGGACCGGTCGTGGCGGTAGCTGATGAAGCGGCCGCTGGCCGGGTCCAGCCACTTGAGTCCCTCCATGTCGGTGCCGACCCACAGCGCTGCGCTGCTGTCGTGATACAGCGACAGCACGCGTACCTCGCCGGGCTCGCCGCCCAGGCCTTCGGCCTTGCCCATGCGGCGCCGCTGCGGCTCGGCGTCGCCGAGGCGCCAGGCCTCCAGTCCGGCGGCGGTGCCGATCCAGAGCGTATCGCGCGGCCCCATCGAGAGCGAGGTCACGGTATTGCGCTGCGCATCCCTGGCATCGATGCTGAAGTGTTCGAAGCGCACCCCGCCGGGCTCCAGCCGGTCGAGTCCGGCCGCTGTGCCGACCCACAGCCGGCCCTTGCCGTCGAGCGCAAGCGCGTTGACGCGATTGTCGCGCAGGCTGGTCGGATCGTCAGGGTCGTGCCGGTAACTGCGGAAGCGTCCGCTGACGGTATCGAAGTGCAGCAGGCCGTCGCCGGTGGCCAGCCACAAGCCGCCGCCAGCCGCGGCGATCATGGCCAGCACGCTGCGGTTGCCGGCGCGGGCGGCGCCGTCCGCGGACGGCGCATAGCGGACGAACTTGCCGCTGGCATGATCGAAGCGGGTCAGGCCGCCCTTGGTACCGAACCACAGCCGCCCCTGGGCGTCCTCGTGCGCCGCCATCACATAATTGTCGGGGATGCTGTCTTCGCGGTCGGGATCGTTGCGAAATACCGTCATGCGGTAGCCATCGTAGCGATTCAGTCCGGCCTGCGTGCCGAACCACATGAAACCGCGCCGGTCCTGCAGTATCGTCAGCACCGACTGCTGCGACAGTCCCTGGTCGATCGACACCCGTTCGAAACGCAGGCTGCGCGGCGCAGCGGCCGCGCAGGTGGTCCAGACTAACAGCAGCAACAAAACGGTCAGGGCCAGACGTGATCCCGGCTTCAAGGCAAACATACCACTCCAATGTCGATCCAACCCGGCTAATCTAACAGAGCTGGTTTGCCTGCGGAAAAAATTGAGGCTTCCGAAAACAAAATCGGGCTGCTATAATTCATGCATCGGGCGGCTGTAGCTCAGCTGGATAGAGTACTTGGCTACGAACCAAGGGGTCGTGGGTTCGATTCCTGCCAGCCGCACCAGAAGATATGAGGGACCAGATCGGGAGATCTGGTCCCTTTTTCGTTGGCCTCCAAAATGTCTGTTCAGCCAAGCGAGCGCCGCCTGGCCCCCACCTGCTCTGCGCCGCATCCGCCAGCCATTCCGGCCGGATGCACGATGAGGCTTTGCCAACAGACGAAGCCCTGCTATAATGCGTGCATCGGGCGGCTGTAGCTCAGCTGGATAGAGTACTTGGCTACGAACCAAGGGGTCGTGGGTTCGATTCCTGCCAGCCGCACCAGAAGATATGAGGGACCAGATCGGGAGATCTGGTCCCTTTTTCGCATGGGTAAGTCAGACTTCGAGCTGGTCAATGCGCGCAGCGTGTTATCCGATGAGAACTGCCGCCATTACCTGGGGGGGGCGCCCCGCCTCAGGAAATTTTTTCCGCAATATAGGGGTTTTCCATTAAGCCAGGTACTGCTATAATGCGTGCCTCGGGCGGCTGTAGCTCAGCTGGATAGAGTACTTGGCTACGAACCAAGGGGTCGTGGGTTCGATTCCTGCCAGCCGCACCAACTTTTTTAGATGGCTCAGAAGAAATTCTGGGCCATTTTTCTTTTCTGGTCGTCGCTTGGATTTGCTGCACCATCCATCCTCGACTGCTTCCCTCAGTCCTACACGACTCGCAGCCGACCCTGCTGACCGCCGCCCTACCCTATTGCATTATTCCATAGGGGACCTTGCTCAGCCCCATACGATTCCCGGAGATGCAAAGCGGGGACAGCAGAGGACTCGCTCCTCAATTTAGGTAAGACTGCGCCTACAGTTTTTGTGCAATGCGGCTAGTTTTTTCTGTTCGCCAAGCTTGGCGAGAGAGTCTCCACTATGGGGCGAAGCATTTTGGCCTGTCATCACGGCAATTGGTTGAAACGTGGAACGTAATGTGCACGTCTTGGGGCCAATAGGAATCCACGTGCATTTTCATGTTGTTTTGTTAGCATGAACTTCCCCGATTCAGAAACCAAGGCTGCAGGACGCGGCTGACTCTATGCGAGGAAAGACATGAAAAAATCTTTGATTGCTGCAATTGTGTTGGCTTCCGCTTCGTTCGGTTCCTCAGCTGTCATGGCGCAGGACGTAATCGGAAACTCTCCACAAGCACTTAACCTGATCGATGACAGCGCATTCTTCGGCGATACCTTCGAAGCAGATAATGCAGGCAACACCTTCGCCGACCAGTTCACCTTCTCAGTCGGCGGTGGCCTGGGCATGAATCTGGATGCGATCATCTCGTCGATCAGCCGCACCGCCGACACCGGCCTGGATATCACGGGCCTGGCCCTGTACGGTGAAGGCGATACCCTGATCACCAGCGGCAACTCGCTGCAGAGCGGCGAAGTCGATGTGTGGAGTATCTCCAGCGACAACCTGGCAGCAGGCAACTACTACCTGCAAGTGAGCGGCAACATGGTCTCGAATGCCGGCGCCTCGTTTGGCGGCGCTGTCATGCTGGCCCCGGTGCCAGAACCAGAGACCTACGGCATGCTGCTCGGCGGGCTAGGCGTACTGGGTTACCTGGCACGCCGCCGCAAGGCTAGAACGGCTTGACTGCCGCCTGGTGTGAGAATCGACGGAAGCGTGCCCTGCGCTTCCGTTTTTTTGCAGCAAACGAATTCGCTGTCGAACTTGCCCTGCCGGGCCACGCAGCACCCGCCTGTCAGGCGCGCCAGCAACGACTCATAACCTACTGGGATAGGTTCTAACTGCCAGCGCTCAAGTACGCAGCTTCTTGATCACCGCACGGCTGCTCAGGATTTCCTCGATCTGCTCGAAGCGTACCGGCTTGACCATGTGATGGTCGAAACCGGCCTCGAAGGCAAGCTGGCGGTCTTTCTCCTGGCCCCAGCCGGTAACGGCGATCAGCACCGTCATGGAGCCGCATTGCAGCTTGCGAATGCCGCGCGCCAGGTCATAGCCCGACATGTGCGGCAGGCCAATGTCCAGGAAAGCGTAGTCCGGACAGAAGCGCGCGGCCGCGGCCAGCGCATCGCGCCCATTGTGGGTGATCACCACGCTATGGCCCATGGCCGTGAGCAGGGCGCCAATGCTGTTGACGAAGTCGACATTGTCGTCGGCGAGCAGGATGCGATAGGTCTCGGTGCTGATGAAAGCGGCCGGGGTTGGCTTGGTGAGCGGCTCGGGCTCGACCACGATCGGCAGCCGTACCACGAACCGGCTACCGTGCCCCAGGCCTTCGCTGTATGCCTCGATGCTGCCGCCGTGCAGCTCCACTAGTTTACGCGCCAGCGACAGCCCAACACCCAGCCCGGCATTGCTGCGCTCCAGCGTCGAATCGACCTGCACGAACATATCGAATACCGAATCGAGCATGTCGGGTGCCAGGCCGATGCCGCTGTCGGCCACGTCGAGCACCAGGATCTTGTCGTCCACGCTGGCAGTAAGCGCCACGCGCCCGCCGCGGTTGGTGTACTTGGCGGCGTTGTTGAGCAGGTTCGACAGGATCTGCGCCAGGCGCGTCGCGTCGCCATGCAGGAACACCGGACGGTCGGGCAAATCGATCTCGAGCTCGTGGCCGTGCAGCTCGATATACGAGCGCACGACTTCGAGTGCGTCATTGACGACGGCCTTGAGTTCTACCCGGCCCATCTTGATCGTGAACTTGCCGGTGTTGATGCGCGAAACGTCGAGCAAGTCGTCCACCAGGCGCACCATCTGGCGCAGCTGGCGTTCCATGATGTCGGTGGCGCGCTGGGTCGCCTGCGCGTCGCCGCTACGGATGCGCAGGATATCCAGGCCGGTACGGATCGGCGCCAGTGGATTGCGCAGCTCGTGTGCCAGGGTTGCCAGAAATTCGTCCTTGCGGCGGTCGGCCAGGATCAAGGCCTGTTCGGCGCGCTCGCGCACCGTCATTTCGTGTTCGAGCGTGCGGTTGGCCGCCTGCAGCGCATCCGAGCGGCGCCCGATCTCGGCGAGCATGTCGTTGAAAGCTTCGATCAGCACCCCGATCTCGCCTTTCTCGTCGCCAGGCACACGCAAGCTGAAGTCGCGCCTGAGCATGACCTGGCGCGCCACGTTGGTGACGGCTTCGAGCGGCCGCGTGATCGACGCCTGCAGGCGCGAGGCCACCAGCGCCGCGATCACCAGCGCGGCCAGCATGACGCCGCCCAGGATGGCGCCATAGCTGACCACCCGGTCGAGCAGTCCGTAGCGCATGCGCAGGTAGACGGTGCCGAGCGGCTCGCCGTTCTCGACGATCGGGCGGAACACCTCCAGTTCGCCACGCTCGATGCGGTAACCCACAGCGCCCGGCCGGGCCGGGATACTGCGCTCGGCGCCCGCCCTGGCATAGGTAGCGAAACGCTTGCCGCTATTGGTATAAATGGCGCCGGCCACGATCTGCGGGCGCACCCGCAAGACCGACAGGTTGCGCGTGGCCGCGGCCGCATCGTTGAACGAGACTGCCGGCGCGGTCACGTCGGCGAGGATGTCGGCCTGGGTGGTCAGGTCGTCGACCCAGACCTTCTGGAAGGTGCGCACATCGACCGCCAGCATGGCAACGGCGGCCGATAACAGCGCCACGATCGTGGTCGCCACCGCCATCAGAATCAGTTTGCTGCGGACCGAATTGGTATCGTGCATGCTCACCACGAACCTCCCTTCTGCACCCGGTTCGCCACGGTCAGCAGGCGCGAACTGAGTTTCACGTTTTTCTTGTCGGCGGCATCGAGCGAGACGTCGAAGCGCACCCGCTCATCCACGATCAGGAAATTAATCACGCTGCCATGGCGCAGTCCGAGCTCGCATTCAGTCACGGTAAGCAAGGAGCTGGAGGCAGCACGCAGCACGCGGCCGGCGCGCTCGCTGTCGGCGCCGGCGACGAACAGCAGGTGCGCCGGTGGCAGCGCATCGTTCTCGGCTACCCGCCGCACGGTGATGGAGCGTCCGCCGACCAGGCGGCCGCTAGCGATGCGCCCCAACTCGGCAGCCATCTCGTCGGAGCCAACCACGGCGATCGTCAACGGCACCGCGGCGTCGGCAAAGGCGCTCGGCGGAAAGTGGGCATAACCGAGAAATTTGTACAAAAACGCCGCCTTGACCCGGCGTTCGAGCGCCTGCGGGCCGGCCGCGTGGGCGCGGGCTGGCGGCGCCGTTCCCGCTGACGCCGCCGCCAGCAGCAAGGGCACGGCGAGCGTGCGCCAAGCCAGGCGGCGTCGCGTTCGATCGGGAGCTAATATCGTCATTGTCATCATGGGCACTCGGATGGGCACTCGGTTCTGCGCCCAGGGCGCAGCGTGCACGCAGCTGCCGCCCCGATTCCGGGATGGCACAGGCAAAAAATACCGGCCCACCGGGGCCGCGACATTGTGCCGCAGCCGCCCTGCAATCCGTCAGTAAAGCTCATCATAGCTTGCCACGGCCGCTTGCAGGCGCCGCGTAACGTGCCACCTCTGGCCGACGGCCGAGCCGGGCCGGGGCGGATCTGTAGCAGGCTGACAGCGGGATTCTTGACATAGTTGCCATCGTAGAACATTTTCTCGTATGCACCAAGCGTGCACGACCGGCTGTGGTTTCCCCGTCGCATGCCAGGCAGGAACCTTGACAAGGCAGCGCAGTTCGTGACCATCATCAGCAATATTGATAGCTGTCATCCAAAATATAAATTGGACGTATTTATGGCACTGCAGCATCATCCACCTGTCTCCTCTATTCCCCTCAAAAGAAATAGATTTAGCCCGCTTCCTAGAAGCGGGCTTTTTTTTTGTTGGCGCCATCGCATCGGAGCGGCTACGAGTCCGGTGGTCCGAACCAACACGCAGACGGAACCGGCACCGCCCCCGCATTTGGTGTAGCATTGCCGCCATGTTTTCGTTCCTACAACAAACTTCCCATGTCTGAATTCGAATCGTTGCCGCGAACTACCGCCTCTTATGACTGGTCCGCCAGCGCGCTGGGCGAACCTGCGCTCTGGCCGGCGCCGCTGCGCGCGGCCGCCGACCTGCTGCTCAACTCGCCTTTCCCGGGGTTACTGGTGTGGGGCCGCGAAACGGTCCTCGTCTTTAACCAGGCCTACGCGGCACTCGCCGGGCTGGGCAGCGGCCGTGTGCCGGGCGGGTCGGTGCCTTCGGTGCTGCCGCCGCCGCTGTCGAGCGCGGGCAGCGCACTGCAGGGCGCCTGGGACGGACAAGCGCACGTAGTAGCAGGCGCGATGCCCTCGTTCCGGCGCGCCGAGGGACCGCTCGACTATCCGTGCGACCTGTGGCTGACACCGGTCCTGGATGGCAATGGCAACGTGGGCGGGGTACACGTACTGCTGGCCCCACCGGCACCGGCTGCAGCCGCTCCCCAGACCGGCGCCGCCAATGGCAGCCTGTCGATCCTGGTCGTGGAAGACAATCTCGATTCCCAATACCTGGTGTGCGAGATGCTCAAGGCCTTCGGGCACGAGGCCGACGGCGTGGCGCACCCAAACGACGCACTCGATCTGCTGGCGCGGCGACGCTACGACGTGCTGTTCTCGGACGTCAGCCTGCCCGGCATGTCCGGTGTCGATCTGGCGCGCAAGGCGGTAGGCGACGATCCCGCGCTGAAGGTGATCTTCGCGTCCGGCTACGGCGACTCGCTGTTGCGCCACCTGGAATTTCCTTACCTGTCGCTGCAGAAGCCCTATGAGCTGGACCAGCTCCAGGACGCGCTGGCCAAAGTGGCGCGCGACGCGGCGCGCGGCGGCTAGGGTCCCGCATGCGCCCCGTATGCGGATACCGCTGTGACGCGGCTGGGCTACAATGGCGGCAACTGGAACAGGCACCGCCCTGCCCCGCACATGGCGTGGCGGCCGGCACCCGATGAATATCCCGACTGAACCGATTGGCAGCATTCCCCGCCCGCCCGAGCTGATCGCCGCCGTGCGCGCCGGCGTTCCCGATGGCGAGCTCGCGCCCCTGGTCGACGACGCGGTACGCAGCACCGTGGCTGCGTTCGAGCGCTGCGGCGCGCCCGTCATCAGCGACGGCGAACAAGGCAAGTTCGAGAACTTCTGGAGCTATCCGGTGCACGGCGCCGCCTGTACCGTCTCGGACGGCTTGCGCATCCCGCTCGACAATGGCGGCGCTGAGGGCGCCCACCACCGCATGCCGCGCCTGACGCGGGGACCGTTCCGTTACCAGCGCTATGCCGACGAATTCGTGCGTGCGGCGCGCCTGCACGCGACAGTGCCGCTCAAGCAGGCCATCATCTCGCCGTCCGCGCTGTCGCTGCTCTATCCGCCCGAAGGCATTGATGGCTACTCGCGCGAGCAGTTTCTCGACGACCTGGTTCGCGAGCACGAAACCGAAATCCGGCGCTGCCTCGAAGCCGGCGCCGACAAGGTGCAGGTCGATTTCGCCGAAGGCCCGCTGGCGATGCGGCTCGACCCGAGTGGCGCGCTGCTGGCCAGTTTCGTCCACTTGAACAATCTGGCGCTGGGTCGTTTTTCGGCCGCCGAACGGGCCCTGATCGGCCTGCACGTCTCGCCGCTGGGCGTATCGGCAGCGACCGATGGCGCCGCGCCTGCACAGGTCGATTACGCCGACCTGCTGCCTTCGCTGTTCGAGATCCGCGCCGGCAGCTTCTATATCGCGATGGCCGGACAACCCGACCCGGAGCGCGTGCTGCGCATCGCGCGCGACTACGCGCGCCCCGATCAGCGCATTTTCGTGGGCGTGACCGATCCGTCCAACCCGCAGGTGGAAACTGCGCGCCAGGTGTGCGACCGGGTACTGCTCGCGGCAAGCTATCTTGCGCCGCAGCGCCTTGGCAGCACCGACGATGCCGGTTTCGCGCCGTTCTTCGACGACGACCGCGTCAGCCGCGCCACCGCATTCGCCAAGGTGGGCGCGCGCGTTGAGGGCACGCGCATGGCCGCGCGCCTGCTCGAGGGGGTGGCATGAGCCAAGACTACGAACTCGAACAAATGCGCTCGGCCGCCTTGCGCAACGCGCAAAGCGTGCTGGCGGCGCGCCAGCGCGCCGAAGAAGAACTGCTGGGCGCGCAGGACGCCCTGCGCCGCGCCAACGAGCGTATGGAGAACATGCTCGAAAGCCTGAGCGATGGCTTCTGCGCGGTCGACCGCGACTGGCGCATCACGTATATCAATGGCCGCGCACTCGACATGATCGCGCCGCTCGACAAGAGCCGGGCCGGGCTGGTGGGCCGCAGCCTGTGGGACGAGTTCGAAGACCTGCAGGGTACTTCGGTGGCACAGGACTGCCTGCGCGCGATGGAGTTGCGCGAGAGCGTGGTACGCGATTTCTACTATGCCCGCCTGCAGTGCTGGGTCGAGATGCGCCTGCATCCGTCGCCCGACGGGCTGACGCTTTACTTCCAGGACATCACCCAGCGCAAGCTGGACCAGCAGGCCCTGGTCGAGAACAACACCCGTCTGCAGGTGGCACTGGCCGCCGGCCGGCTGGGCGACTGGCGCTGGGATGCGGCACCGGACCGGGTCCGGCTCGGGCCGCGCGCGGCCTGCATCCTTGGCCTGCCCGCCGATATCGCGTTGCGCTGGCCACAACTACGCGCACGCCTGCTGCCGCAACACCAGCGCCCCGTGCGGCGCGCGGTGCTTTCGGCCATCAAGTCGCGCTCCGACCTCAACATCGAATGCCAGGTTGCCGGCGACGGGCCAGGCGGCCAGCCGGCACGCTGGGTAGCCCTGGTCGGGCGTCCCGACTATGCCGAGGTCCGCGGCCAGCAAACCCTGCTCGGCATGAGCGGCGTGGTGCAGGACATCACCAGCCGCAAAGAGGCCGAGGAAACCCTGCGCCAGAGCGAAGAGCTGTTGCGCGCACTGGCCAACACGATTCCGCAACTAGCCTGGATGGCCGGGGTCGACGGCGCCATCGTCTGGTTCAACGACCGCTGGTACGACTACACCGGCCGCACGCCCGAGCAGAGCGTGGGACGCAGCTGGCAAGAAGCGATCGAGCCGGGCGCCCTGGACGGCGTGATGGCGCACTGGCGGGCCACCATCCAGAGCGGCGCGCCATTCGAAATGGAATTCCCGCTGCTCGGGGCCGACGGCCGCTACCGCTGGCACCTGACGCGGGTGCGCGCGGTGCGCGATCCGGAAGGCCGCGTGCTGCGCTGGTTCGGCACGAATACCGACGTCGACGGGGTCAAGCGTACCGAGCAGGCTTTGCGCGACGAATCGCACGTGCTCGAACTGCTCAACAACACTGGCAGTATCCTGGCTTCGACCCGCGATCTGCGCTCGCTGCTGCGCGCCGCCACCGAAGCGGCCGCCGGCGTCAGCGGCGCCCACTTTGGCGCCTTCTTCCATGTCGGCCAGGCTGGCGACGCCAGCGAGCCAGGCGCGCAGGAAGGTACGCTGTTCTCGCTGTACACGCTGGCCGGCACCACCTCGACAGCATTTTGCAGCGTCGACGCGGCGCGCGCGGCCACCTTGTTTGGCCCGCTGCTGCGCGCGCCAGGCCTGGTCCGGATCGACGACATTGAAAGCGACGCGCGCTACGCCGGCAGCGCCCCGCAGTTCGGGCTGCCGGACGGCCATCCGCCGGTGCGCAGCTACATGGCGGTGCCGGTGATCGCCCGTTCGGGCGAGCTGCTCGGCACGATGCTGTTCGGCGACCCGGCCGCGGGCATCTTCAGCGAGCGCAGCGAACGCATCGTCAGCGGCATCGCGCTGCAAGCGGCGATCGCGGTCGATAACGCACGCCTGTACGAGGCCACCAGCCGCGCGGCCGAAGAACGCAAGGTGCTGCTCGAGAACGAGCGCGAGGCGCGCGCCGAGGCCGAGCGCAGCAGCCAGATGAAGGACGAATTCCTGGCCACCCTGTCGCACGAACTGCGCACGCCGCTGTCGGCCATTCTCGGCTGGTCGCAGGTGCTGCGCCGCGGCAGTCGCGACGGCGCCGACCTGCAGCGCGGCCTGCAGACGATCGAACGCAACGCGCGCGCCCAGGCCCAGCTGATCGAAGACCTGCTCGACATGAGCCGCATCACCTCGGGCAAGGTGCTGCTCGAGATGCAGGTGATCGCGCCCGGCCCCTTCATCGATGCCGCCATCGAGACCGTGCGCCCGGCCGCAGAGGCCAAGCAGATCGCGATCGAGCGGCTCGATGGGACGCCGGCGGCGGCCGGCCTGCGGGTCGCCGGCGACAGCGGCCGCTTGCAGCAGGTGGTATGGAACCTGCTGTCGAATGCCATCAAGTTCACGCCGCGCGGCGGAACCGTGGCGGTGGAGCTGGCGCAGCACGAACATTCGCTGGCGATCACGGTGCGCGACAACGGCGCCGGCATCCGGCCAGAATTCATCACCCATGTGTTCGAGCGCTTCCGCCAGGAAGACGCCTCGATGACGCGTCGCCACGGTGGCCTGGGCCTGGGGCTGTCGATCGTCAAGCACCTGGTCGAGCAGCATGGCGGCACGGTTCGCGCCGAAAGCGCCGGTGAGGGGCTGGGTGCCAGCTTCACGATTGAATTGCCGCTGGCCAAGGCGGCGACCGGCGCCCCTCCCCGCGGCAACGGCCGCCCTGCCCTGTCGGCGGCGCCGGAAGCGCCCGAGGCCATGGTGCGCGACCTGGCCGGTGTCACGGTGCTGGTAGTGGACGACGACCGCGATTCACGCGAGCTCATCGCCCGCATCCTGACCGACTGTCACGCACGGGTACAGGTGGCCGCCAGTGCCCGGGAAGCGTTTGCTGTGCTCAAGGCGAACAAGCCGGACATCTTGATCAGCGATGTCGGCATGCCCGAGGTCGACGGCTTCGAATTTATTGGGTGGGTGCGCGCCCTGGCACGCGAACAGGGCGGCCAGATGCCGGCCATCGCCCTGACCGCCTTTGCCCGTTCGGAAGACCGCCTCAAGGCACTGGAAGCCGGATTCTCGACCCATATTTCGAAGCCGGTCGAGCCCAGCGAACTGATTGCCACGATTGCAACCGTCACCGCGCCCGGCGCGCCATTGATGCTTTCAGGACACCGAACGAACGGCCGTTGATGCTCCTACCGGCAAACGCGGCGCTGTCCTACAAGAAATTTTGTAGGCTTTGCTAGACTAGGTAGAGATGGTATAGGCCCATTCCGAAAAGAAATGGAATGGGCTTCAGACTGAGTAAAAGAGAGACGCATGCCGAGCAGACAAGACATTTTGAACGCAAAAATCCTGGTGGTAGACGACTCGCCGGACAATATCGAATTGATGGAAGAGATATTGCGCGAAGAAGGCTACACTTGCGTCAGCTCGACTATGTATCCGGACCAGGTATGCCCGCTGCACCGCGAGCATAATTACGACCTGATCTTGCTCGACCTGCAAATGCCGGGCATGAATGGCTTTCAGGTCATGAAAGGCCTGAAAGAAATCGAACAAGGCGGCTACCTGCCGGTGCTGGCCTTGACCGCACAGCCCAGTTTCAAGATCGCCGCGCTCGAAGCCGGTGCGCGCGATTTCATCAGCAAGCCATTCGATCTGCTCGAAGTGCACAAGCGCATCCACAACATGCTTGAGGTACGCCTGCTCTACAAGGAGCTGGCCCAGTATAGTCGCGCCCAGCAAGAACTCGCGCTGCACGACGCCCTGACTGGCCTGCCCAATCGCCGCCTGCTGGAAGACCGCATCGAAACTGCCCTCCAGCACGCCAACCGCAGCCACGCCAAGGCCGCGATCATGTACCTGGACCTGGACGGCTTCAAGGCAATCAACGATACCTACGGTCATGCCTACGGCGATGAAATCCTGAAAATGGTGTCGCAACGGCTGCTGGCAAGTTCGCGCAAGGAAGACACCGTTGCCCGCCTCGGAGGCGACGAATTCATGGTCGTGCTCGGCGATATCCACTCGCTGGCCGATGCCCACGGACCGGCCGCCAAGCTGGTCGAAGCCTTGTCGGAACCATTTTTCATTAACGATCTCACGCTGCGCCTGTCGACCTCGATCGGCATCAGTATCTATCCGGACGACGCTGAATCGGTCGATTCCCTGATCAGCATTGCCGATTACGCGCTGTATGAAGCCAAGCGCTCAGGCAAGAACCGCTACTGCTCGCCGGCCGACAAGCGCCAGGCCGCGGCCAAGTTGCCGTTGCCGAGCACCGCCCCGGCGCCAGCGCCCGAGCTGGCCCCGCACCGGTAACCGGCCTGCCAGCAGGCGCGCCTGCGGCGCTGCCAGTGCAATTGGGGGAGCGATGCCGATGGCGTCGCTCCCCCAATGTCGTTCTTGCCCTGCGCCCGTCACCTGCCAGGGTTCCGTACGGGCAGGCTTGCCGGCAGCGCGCCCCAAACAAAACAGGCCACGGGTAGCTGGTGTCGCCCGTGGCCTGTCCTCGAACCGGAGCAGCGCCTGGCATGGGCGCCTACCGGTTCCATTATTCTGCGCTTAAGCGGATCGCACCGGTGGCGTGCGTCGCGCATCCTCGTTGTGCACTTCCATCGCCTGCGCACCCTGGTGGTCGCGCGCAGCATCGACCCTGTCAGGCGCCACTTCGATGCGCGTGATGCCCGAATCGACCGAGATCGGATCGCTGGCCGGGAAGGTCATTTCGACCGCATCGTCGAGCAGGCATTCCTCGGCCTGCTCCTTGCTGGAGACGGCTTCGCAGGTGGCCAGCGAATGAATCGCCACGGCAAAGTTTACGGCCGGCATCCGGGCGAGATCGCCGATCGTGCGAACTCCGGCGACGGCGAATGCCTCGGCCTGCTGCTCGGTCATGCTGACCAGTGCGCTCAGGGGCGCTCTGACCAGCTCGCTGAGCGACTTACCGTGGAATTGTTTATTTACTATATTGTCGATATTCATGATTGTCCTTTCAAGTAGGTGCCCCGGACCTCCATCGATACGGCTGAACTGGACAACACCACTATCGCATACGGGGGATGAGGCGTATGTGCGGCAGCGTACTCGATGCAGTAAGCGTGCCCATAATTTTGCTCAATGGCACTCGGAATCGGTCGCGGCAGGATCGAATCCGAGCCTGCGGCCAGCCTGGTGACCGGATTGTTACTGCAGCTCGGCGGCCCGCGCCGCCATTTCCTGTCCCAGACCCTCCAGGTCGAGCTTCAGCTCGCGCATCTTCGGGAACATTTCTTCTTCTTCTTCTTCGACGTGGTGCTCAACGATTTCGCCCAGCACCTTCACCTTGGCGTCGTACAAGTCATCACCCGGGTCCATTTCCTGGACCTGGGCGATCAGGTCTTTCGCCGAGGCGTGCTCGACCACTGCCTCATCGACCATGTCTTCGGCATCCTTCGTCGCTTCACGTAAAGCTGGATAGAGGATTTCTTCTTCGATCGTGGTGTGCATGATGAGCGCGTCGCAGATCTTGTCGGCGAGCTTTTTCTTGCTGACCTTGGCGCGGTCGGTCATGTTGTCAAATTCGTCGAACATGGATTTCACGTCGCGGTGTTGGGCGGTCAGCAGTGTGATGGCGTCTTGTGGTTTGTTTGCGGTCGTCATGTGGTGATACCCCGTTAGTTAATCGTTTGTGTTAATCGTTTGTATTAATCGGTTGTGTTAATTGTTTGGCATGCGCCGAGACTGCAGCTTCGCCCGAAACAGCCGGGCGCACCGTACGCCAGCGCACGCTGTCCGCTGCGGGCGGCCTGCCCCCACTGCCCAGGAGCAGAGGAGCAGGCCCGCGCGGTGGCCGCGCGCGCCGCCGATTCTTCAACTGTTGTATTATTTGGGAAACATTTAACCGAGCTTACGATGACCGAACCGGCACATCCGCGATCCATGGCAGCACCCGGGACATCCGCCGCATCAGGCAATTCAGCCTTACCCGATGCGCCGGCCCTGGAGCGCAGCGCCGACCTCACCGAGATGCTGGCCTATGTTGGCGCTTGCTGGGACGACGAACGGCGCATGCTGGCGCGCCAGCTGCACGACAGCCTTGGCTCGTCGATGACGGCGTTGACCATGCACCTGGCCTTGCTGAGCCAGCACATCCCGGCCGACAACACCCCGATGCGCGAGCGCAGTGCGCAGATGAAGGCCCTGCTGGCGAACATCATCGAGACCAACCGCAAGATGCAGCTCGAACTCTGGAACGACAAGCTCGAGTTCCTGGGGATCCGGGCCGCGCTGGCCGAACTGGTGTCGGAGTTTGGCGCCGCGCACGGCTTGAATGCACGCGCCAGCCTGCCCGAAGACGATGAAATGTATTCCCGTGAACAGGGCGTGGCGCTGCTGCGCTGCGCCGAGGAAGGACTGCGCAACGTGGCGGCGCATGCACGCGCGCGCCAGGTCGAGGTAGTGCTCGACGACGATGGCGAACAGGTGATGCTGACCGTGCGCGACGACGGCGATGGACTGCCCGGTGATGCCAGCGTGATGGAAACCACCCGCTGCCACGGACTGCGCCTGCTGCGCGAACGCGCCCGCTTCCTGGGCGGCCAGCTCGAACTGTCCGCCGCCGACGGCGGCGGCGCCCTGCTGCGCATGACCCTGCCGAAGGCGGGGCCCGCCGCCTGATATTCAGTGCAGCTTGACCAGTGGCCGCGCGCGCCGAACCAGGAAGCGCGCCAGCGCCAGCACACCGGTGCGCATCGTGCCAAGCACTGCGCGGTGGTGCATCAGGTGAAGACTGGCATACATCAGGCGCGCCATCGTGCCCTGCACGAACCAGCTCGCGCCCCGCAACGAACCCATCAGGCTACCAACGCTGGTGCTGCGGCCTACTGACACCAGCGAACCATAGTCGCGGTATTCGTAGGCCCCGGCGCGGGGCGCTTCGCCCCTGGACTGGCGCAGGAACGCCGTCGCCAGATAATCGGCCTGCTGGTGCGCGGCCTGGGCACGCGGCGGCACCACGGTGCCATTGGCGTCGGTACAGGCGGCGCAATCGCCGAGCGCGAAAATATCCGGCATGCCCCGCACGCGCAGATGGGCATCGACCTCGACCTGCCCCCCCTTGACCAGCGGCAGGCCGAGCGTCTCGAGCAGCTCGGGCGCGCGGATGCCGGCCGCCCATACGCACAGGTTCGACGGATAGATATTGCCTTGCTCGTCGATGACGCGGTCTTTCTCGATTGCCGTGACGCGGCAGTTGGCAACCACCCGGATTGCGCGCTGTTCGAGCAGACGGGTGGCGGCCTCGGATACCTTCTCGGGCAGTGGCGCCAGCACGCGCGGCGCACCTTCGAGGATCGTGATGCGCACGTCGCGCCGCACGTCGAGCTGGTCGAAACCATAGGTGACATAGGCCCCGGATGCTTCGCGCAGTTCTGCTGCCAGTTCGACGCCGGTGGCGCCGCCGCCGATGATGACCACGTCCAGGCCGGCGCCCTGGCCAGCTTCGCCCTGCTCTTCGTGTTGCTCGTGGTCTTGCTCCGCGGCCAGCATCAGGCGCAGCATGCGCAGGCGGAAGCGCTCGGCGTCTTCGGTAGCGTTCAGGGAAATGGTATGTTCGCGCGCGCCGGGCACCCCGAAGTAATTCGACGTGCTGCCGATCGCCAGCACCAGCGCCCCATAGACCAGGCGCCGCTCGGGCAGGACTTCGTCGTCATCGGCGGCGCCGACGACGGCCCCGACCGTGATCGCCTTCGCGCTGGCGTCGAGCGCCCTCAATGGCCCTAACACGAAACTGAAGCCATTGTCATGCGCCAGCATTTGGTAAGACATGCCTTCTTGGTGGATGTCGAGGGTGCCGGCCGCGACTTCGTGCAGCGACGGCTTCCAGATATGATAGAGCCGACTATCGACCAAGGTCACCTTCGCCGGCCCGAGTTTCCGGCCCAGCTTGCAGGCCAGCTCAAGCCCACCTGCCCCACCACCCACGATCACGATATCGCTACGCACGGCACGCTCCTTCATGGCGCCCGTCCGGCAATGCCAGCACATGGGCGATGTGACAATCTTACACCGTTTGCGCGGCATTAGCGTCCAGGCCGCTGCAGCCAGCGCCGGGCGCGCTTAATCGTCGTTCTTGCCGTGGCCCTTGCCGTGACCCTTGCCGTGACCCTTGCCGTGACCCTTGTCGTGGCCCTTGCCGTGACCCTTGTCGTAACCCTTGTCATGGCCCTTGCCGTGGCGCTTGCCGTGGCCACGATCTTCGTCGCGGTCATCGTACCGGTCGTCGCCACGCTCGTGCCGGCCATGGGTTTCGCGCCAACGTGGCGCGTACACTTCCGAATACCAGCGGTCCTGCACGAACATCACAGGCTGGCCGCAGGCACCGTATTTGCGGCAATGCTTTTTCCAGTTCTTGCTGTGGCCCGGCGGCACCCGCAGGTAGACCGGCTGCAGGTTGGCGCGGTGCTGGCGCTCGACGATGATAGGCTGGGCGTACAGTACCTGGGGAGGGCCGTAGTTGCCCGGATCGAGACGTCCGTAGAAGTCGGGCTGGCCAATATTGATGGTGATATTGGGCTGGGCCAGTACCGGGAAGGACGCGGCCGCGAGGGCGGCGCACAGGAGCAGGGATTTCATGGATGCCTTTCAACGAGTTGATGTGATGAAGTTACCATTGGCAAGACCCGATGGATGTACGGCAGCGAACACACCCGCATCGCCTTCCCATTCGGCAACGCTTGCACGCTGCGCATCGGCGGCACTTTCCGGCCCTGGCCCGCTGTTGCGTAACGGACTCACCGTCACTCGCCGCGCTCGCGCGAAACCTTGCTCTGCGGCTACAATGCTCCACGCCAACAGGCATTGAAAAAAGCTACTGAAAGGTTGATCGCATGTCCCTGAAACATTCCGTCGTCGCACTTGCCGCCCTGGTGGCCGGCGCCTCTGCCCAGGCCCAGGTCAACGTCGCCTTGAGCGCCGACATCGGCAGCACGGGCGCAGGCTTGCATGTGGTGGTTCCGATGGAGACCAGGCTCAACGGTCGCTTTGGCGTCAACTACTTCAAGCACAGCTTCGACCAACGCTCCGGCCTGGTCGACTACCACCTGGACGGCAAGCTGCAGACCTTCGACGTGCTGTTCGACTGGTACCTGCGCCCGCAGGGCAATTTTCGCCTGACCGGCGGCATCATGTACAACGGCAGCCGCTTCAAAGCGACCGGACGGCCGTCGGTGGACGGTGTATTCACCTTCAATGGCGTGCGCTATGGCGGCAGCGACATCGGCACCCTCGAAGGCGACGTGACTTTCCGCCGCGCCGCGCCCTACCTCGGGATCGGCTGGGGCAATGCCTTGAACCCGAACCAGCGCTGGAACTTCAGCGCTGACCTTGGCGCGTTTTACCAGGGCAAGGCTAACGTCAACCTGACCCCGTTCGGCTGCGTCACCTCGAATGCCATCTGCACCCAGCTGGCGCGCGACGTGGCCCTGGAAGAAGTGCGCCTGGCCGGGGAAGCGTCGGACTTCAAGGTTTATCCGGTGCTGCGCGCCAGCGTCTCGTATCGGTTCTGAGCCAGCGTCGCTACGAAACGGTTTCCAAAAAAACCACCCCATCGGCCTCTCCGGCGCGAATCGGCTTGAATCGGCGTATGATGGTTCTTCCACTGGAGGATCCGCCATGCATTCGCGCCATTTGCTTGCCGCCGCCCTTGCCCTCGCCTGCCTGGCCCTTGCTGGCTGCAAGGACCAACGCGAGCCCGCCAAGCCCATTGTCGAGCTGTCACGCGTCGTCACCGGCTAAGCGGCCAGGCACCGTGCGGCCGAACTGCCGCCGCCGCGGTGTCCCGATGTGAGACACTAGCGGCTGTTCATTTATTCCCCTACCGATTCCATGCCGTTTGCTTCCCTCGGCCTGAACGACCAGATCGTTCAGACCCTCGCCTCGCTCGACTACACCACCCCGACCACCGTGCAGGAACAGGCGATCCCCGCGGTCCTGGCCGGCAAGGACGTAATGGCCGCCGCCCAGACCGGAACCGGAAAGACCGCCAGTTTCGCGCTGCCGCTGCTACAGCGCCTGGCCCGAAAAACTACGCCGGTGGGCAGCAATGCCGCGCGCGTGCTGGTGCTGGTGCCAACTCGCGAGCTGGCCGAACAGGTGCATGAGAGCTTTCGTACCTATGGTGCCGGCCTGGCGCTACGCACCATGGTCGCCTATGGCGGGGTCAGCATCAATCCGCAGATGATGAATTTGCGCAAAGGTGTGGACGTGCTGGTGGCCACCCCGGGCCGCCTGCTCGACCTGCATCGCCAGAACGCGCTCGGCTTGCAGCTGGTAGAGACCCTGGTGCTCGACGAGGCCGACCGCATGCTCGACCTGGGCTTTTCGCGCGAGCTCGACCAGGTGTTCGCCGCGCTGCCGAAAAAGCGCCAGACCCTGCTGTTCTCGGCCACTTTTTCGGACCAGATCCGCGCCATGGCCAACCGCTTGCTGCGCGAGCCGGTGCGGATCGAGGCAGCGCCGCGCAATTCGACCGTCAAGGCAATCAAGCAGTGGCTGGTGACGGTGGACAAGAAGCGCAAGTCCGAGTTGTTCCTGCACCTGCTAGAGCGACACGACTGGCCCCAGGTGCTGGCCTTTTGCAAGACCCGCAAGGGCGTCGACGAACTGGTTGCGCTGCTCGATAGCAAGCGCATTTCGGCCGACTCGATCCACGGCGACAAGCCGCAGCCGGCCCGCCTGCGCGCGCTGGAGCGCTTCAAGGCCGGCGACGTACGGGTGCTGGTGGCCACCGACGTGGCCGCGCGCGGACTCGATATCGACCACCTGCCGGTGGTGGTCAACGTCGACCTGCCGATCGTGGCCGAGGATTACGTGCACCGCACCGGCCGCACCGGCCGCGCCGGCGCATCGGGCGAGGCGGTGTCGCTGGTGTGCGCTGACGAAGTCGAGCAACTGGCCGCGATCGAGGCACTGACGCGCCAGACCCTGGAACGCGTCGAAGAAAATGGATTCGTGCCGGATCACCGGGTTCCGGTCACGCAAGCGGGCGGACAGATCGTAAAAAAACCGAAAAAACCCAAGAAGCCCAAGGCAAGCGCCCCGGTAGTCACGGAAGATGTGCGTTTCAGGCGGTGAAATGTGCGGCGCCCGCGCTACAACACCAGCTTCATTTCGCGCATGCCTTCAAGCCCCGTCGAGCTGACCGTAAAGCCCAGCTTTTTCACCATCCCCGTGATCCGTGAATTTTGCGGCAGCGCCTCGCCCACGATCTCGCGGGTGCCGCGCGAACGGCAGTAGGCGATCAGCTTTTCCATCATCATCTTGCCCAGCCCCATGCCCTTCAGGTCGGAGCGCACGGTGACGGCGAATTCGGCCGTGATGTTGTCGGGGTCTGCCACCACCCTGCCCACCGCCAGCGTTTCGGCCACGCCGTCGGCGTTGCGCCGGGTCGCGATAAAAGCCATTTCGCGGTCGTAGTCGATCTGGGTGAAGCGCGCCAGCTGCGAAGGCTGCAGCTCGCGGATGCGTACGAACATCCGGTAGCGCACGTCGTCCGGCGTGAGCGCATCGAAAAAGGCCAGGTGCGCCGGGCCATCTTCGGGACGGATCGGCCGCAGCAGCAGCGGGGCGCCGTTCCACGCCACGGTTTCTTCGAGCTCGCGCGGATAGGGCCGGATCGCCAGCCGGTCCAGCGTGCTGCCGGAACGGCCGGCCAGCGCCAGGCGCATGCGCGCATCGAGTACCACCGCGCCGTTGGCGTCGGCCAGCAAGGGGTTCAGGTCGAGCTCGACGATCTCTGGAATGTCCGACACCATGCGCGAGACCTGCACCAGCGCCGCCAGCAGCGCGTCCATGTTCACCGCCGGCCGGTTGCGGTAGCCCGCCAGCAGGCGCGCCACGCGGGTACGCCCGACCAGGTCGCGCGCCAGCACCAGGTTCAGCGGCGGCAGGCCGACCGAGTGGTCGTCGGCCACTTCTACCGTCACGCCGCCCTGCCCGAACACGATCACCGGGCCAAAGACCGGATCGAGCGCCGCTCCCGCGATCAGCTCGTGCGCATTGCTGCGCCGGACCATGGCCTGCACCGAATAGCCGTCAAAGCGCGCCTGCGGGAACAGTTCGCCCAGGCGCCGCCGCATGCGCGCCGCGGCCGCCCGCACCCCCTGGGCGCTGTCCAGGTCGAGCGTCACGCCGCCAAAATCCGACTTGTGCATCACGTCCGGCGTGATGATCTTGACTGCCACCGGATAACCAATGTTCTGGGCCGCCTGTACCGCCTCGTCGACGTCGAGCGCCGCGCGGGTTTCGACCACCGCCAGCCCGTAGGTGCGCAAGATGGCCTTGGTTTCCGGATCGGACAGCAAGGTGCGGCCCCTGGCCAGGGCCTCGCGTACCAGCGCGCGCGCCGCCGCGCGGTCGGGCGCCACCGTGCCCGCCATCGAGGGCGGAACTTGCATGAGCAGGTTCTGGTTGCGCCGGTAGTGCACCAGCTGCATGAAGCCGGCCACCGCATCCTCGGGCGTGCGGTAAGCCGGCAGGCGGGCGCTGGAAGCGAGCGCGCGCGCCTCCAGCATCGAGGCTCCGCCGAGCCAGCACGACAAGATGGTCTTCGAGGCGCTCTCCACCAGTGGCGCGATCGCCTCGGCGACGGCGCGGCTGGCCACCGTGGCGCTAGGCGAATGGATCACCAGCACCGCATCGACCTGCGGGTCTTGCAGCAGGATTTCCATGCTCTCGCGGTAGTGCGCGGGCAGCGCGCCGGCGCCGAGCGTAACCAGGTTCGCGCGCCGCCAGCCCCGTCCCAGCAAGGCCTCCAGGCGCCCGCTCGACGATTCGGACAGTTGCGCCTCGACCCCGCCGCCGTGGGCCAGTGCATCGCGCGCCAGCACGCCGGGGCCGGCGCCGTTGCTGACGATGGCCAGCCGTTCGCCGTGCAGCGCGCGCGCGTAGGCAAGCGTCTCGGCTGCCGAGAACAGCTGTTCGGTGGTGAACACGCGCAGCATGCCGGCACGCCGGATCGCGGCATCGAACACGTCGTCGGGCTGCGCCAGTGCGCCGCTTTCGCTGGCGGCGGCAGCGGCGCCGCCGTCGGCACGGCCCGCCTTGAGCACCAGCACCGGCTTGCTGCGCGCAGCCGAGCGCGCGGCCGACATGAACTTGCGCGCATAGCGCAGGTCTTGCACGTACAGCAGTATGGCGCTGGTGGCGCCGTCGCCAGCCAGGTAATCGAGTACGTCGCCCAGGTCGACGTCGGCAGCTTCGCCCAGCGCGATGAAATGCGAAAAGCCGATCCCGCGGGTGCGCGCCCAGTCCAGCACCCCGGACATCAAGGCGCCCGACTGCGATACAAAGGCAATGCGCCCGGGCAGCGCGCCACTGGGGGCAGCGCTGGCATGCAGGCCGAGTCCGGGCACCAGCAGGCCGGCACTGTCCGGTCCCAGCAAGCGCAGCAGATAGGGATGGGCGGCATCGAGCATCGCCTGGCGCAGGCTGCGGCCGCGCTCGTCGCGCCCATCGCGCAAGCCTGAGCTAAGCACCACCGCCGCGCGGATGCCGCGTTCGCCCAGCTGGCGCACGATGGCCGGAATGGTCGGCGCCGGCGTGCAGATCACGGCCAGCGCAGGAGCCTGCGGCAACGCCGCCACGCTGGCATAACAGCGCCGCCCGCCCAGTTCCTGGTAGTGGGGATTGACCGGCCAGATGTCGCCCTTGAAGCCGCCGGCGAGCAAGTTCTCGAGCACGGTCGCGCCCAGGCTGCCAGAGCGCGCGGACGCCCCGATCAGCGCCACCGAGCCAGGAGCGAACAGGTGCGCCAGATTGCGAATGCTCATGCGGTGCTCCCGGATGCCAATCGGCAGTGAGAGACGGGGCGGATCGCTGGCACCATGGCGCTTTGCTTTCTTGGTCGGTGAACCCAGGCCCGGATGGGCCCCAGGTAACAAGCATAGCGCCGCTTCGCAAGGCGGCGCGCACCGCACCGATCAGCCGGCGACTAGTGGCCAGGCCTTGCTGCTGCGCGCCGCCGGCAGCGCGCGCAAGGCAGGCGAACGGGCGCGCATTTCGCGCATCAGGCCATCGGCCAGAAAGGGCGTATGACGGCCCACGGCCGCGCTGTCGAGCCGGGTACCGGCGACATGATGGCGAAACATGCGCGCCTCGTCGAGTTCGTGCACGGCGATACTGACCAGGGTCTCGCTCGATGCGTGCGGCGGCGCGGCGTAGAAGCGCAGGCGGAACTGGCGGTCGAGTTGGACGGTACCATTGAAGAAGCGGTCCACGCCCACGTCGAACAGCACATGGCCGATGATCTGGGCGGCGCGCGCGGCGATCTCTTCCTGGTTTTTCCTGCGGCGGGGTCCGAACAGGCGGGAGAGCATCTCCATCGCTTAGCTCCTTGTCAATATGCTGAAGAATACTAACAGTCACTTTACAGGCTTGCAATTTATCAAGATGCCAGTGTTGTAAAAAACCCCATGCATTAAGGCTGCGGCGGCACCCCTAAAGGGCCTTCCAGCATGCGCGCCTTCCTGTATATTCAGTGCACCAGAGAGATCGTCCCTTGTTTGAATAATTCACCGGAGTCATGCAATGAGTAAAAGCCAGGATGCAAAGAAAACCACCAAGAAAGAACCTGCCAAGACCATGAAGGAAAAAAAGGAAGCCAAAAAGGTCAAGAAAGAAGAGAAAAGCCGCCAGCAGTGATCCTGGCCTTGCGCACTACAGCCTGCGCAGCAGGTCGATCAGTTCTTGCGGGGCGAGCGGCTTGGTGAAATGCTCGTCGAACCCGGCCGCCAGCGAAGCGGCGCGGTCTTCCTGGCGCCCGCGTCCGGTGACCGCCACCATATAGGGACGCGGCGAACGGTGCGACAGCACCGCCGCCACTTCCAGCCCGTCCATTTCCGGCATGCCCAGGTCGAGCACCGCGATGTCGGCCGGGCGTTCGTTGTACATCCGTAGTGCGCTGGCGCCGTCATGCACGACCTCCACCGTTGCGCCTTCCGAGCGCAGCAACCACGCCAGCGAATCGGCCGCGTCGACATTGTCGTCGGCGATCAGGATGGTCTTGCACAGCTTGGCGATGGCGCTGCCGGCGGCAGCCACCGTGCCCGGCGCTTCCGGACGCGCGACCAGCGCCAGGCGCACGGTGAAGCTCGATCCCCGGCCCGGTCCGGCGCTGTAGGCCTCGATGCTCCCGCCCTGCAGCTCCACCAGTCCCTTGGCCAGCGATAAACCGATCCCGAGCCCACCCTGGGCCAGGTGGCTGGCGCTGCTGACCTGCACGAAAGCGCCGAATACCCGCCCCAGCATCTCGGGCTCGATACCGATGCCGTTGTCGCGCACCTGCACCTGCGCCTCGCTGCCCTCGCGCGTCAGGCTGATCTCGATCTGGCCGGCCGGTGGCGTGTACTTGGCGGCGTTGTTGATCAAATTGGCCAGCACCTGGGTCAGGCGCATCGCGTCGCCATCGACCCAGAGCGGCTCCTCGCACACCTCCAGCGCCACCTGGTGGCGGCCGGCTTCGACCAGCGGCATGCTGCTTTGCAGGGTTTCGCGTACCAGCCGCCCCAGTTCGAGCGGCGCGCGCCGCAATTCGATCTTGCCGCGACTAATGCGCGACACGTCCAGCAAGTCGTCCAGCAGGCGCGACATCTGTGCCGTCTGGCGGCCGATCATGGCGGCGATCCATTCGATGCGTTCGGGCGCCAGTTGCTTGGAGCGCAGCAGCGAGGCCGCGTTGGCGATCGGCGCCAGCGGGTTGCGCAGTTCGTGCGCCAGCGTCGCGATATACACGTCCTTGCGGCGGTCGGCTTCGGTCAGCCGGTCCATCGCCTCCTCGCGCTCGCTCACGTCCAGCACCAGCGAGAACACCTTGTCGATTTCGCCCTGCTCGTCGTAGAGCACCGAGTTGTACCACTCGCAGCGCAAGGTGCGGCCATCGCGGGTGCGGTTGCGGTTGCTCGACTTGACGTATTTCGCAGCCGAGTCGATCAGGCGCCCCATCGTCATTGCCACCTTGCCGGCATCGTCTTCGTGGATCACCGGCAGGCCGTCGATGCGCTGGCCTATCGCTTGCGCCGCGCTCCAGCCGAACAGCTCCTCGGCGCGCCGGTTCCACAGGCGGATGACGAAATCGCGGTCCCATTCGATGACCGCCAGCGGTGTGTTCTCGATCAGGTACCTGGCCTGGTCGAGCGCCCGCGCCAGCGCCACGCTGGCTGCGCTGCGTTCGGTGATGTCATCAAGAACGATCACGGCCGCCGCCAGCTCGGAGGCGCCCTCGCGCAGAGGCGCTCCGCTGACCGTAAACATGCGGCGACCGTCCTCGCCGACGCTCTCCAACATCGCCCCGCGAAACGGCACCCCGTCGATGGCCCGCCGCACCGGCTCGCCGATCAGCGCCAGCATGGCCTCGGGACCGTGCTCCCTGCCCAGGCCGCCCTTGCTGGCGTGGGCGAAGCGCGCGGCGATGCGCGTAGCCTGGTCGTTCGCCATCATGCAGCGGCCGCCCGCATCGACGATCACGACCCCGTCGGGCAACTGCTGCAGCACCGAACCGAGCAGGCTTTGCCATTGGGCCCGGGCGCGCGTTTCGATCATCTCTTCGAAGGTATCGCGCAGGCGCGCGTGCAGCGCAATGTTATCGATGGCGACCGCGCCGAGAACGAACAGCGAGGCCGCCAGGCCATACAGCCGGCCCGCGTAATAACCCAGGTCGTAGCTCCCGCTGTTGAGCACGCAGGTCAGCAAAATCTCGAAGACCCAGGCGGTCATGGCCACGATCAGCCAGGCGTCGAGTACCGCGCGCGGCTGCTTGGTACCAAGCTTCCACAGGGCCAGCAGCGGCAAGCCCAGGATCGCCAGCCCGACCCAGCGCTGGGTATCGAGGTACTGGCCAGCCGCCACCAGCGCCGGCAGGTAGCGCACGCCGGCGGTGCAGGCCAGCACCAGCAAGGCCACGAACAGCGTGGCGAGCAGCAGCCCGACCCGGATGAAATGCGGCGGCAGCGGACGCCGGTAGTTGCCGGTGTAGGCCAGCACGAACAGCGGGAACAGCGCATGCCAGAACACGAACAGCCACGGCGTGGTCTGGCCGTTCCCACCCAGCACGCCACCAGCCGAGAACAGGCCAGGATAGGTCAGCATGTGCGCCAGCGCCATCAGCGCCGTGAACAGATAGCCCAGCGTCAGGATGCCGAGCGACCAGGAGCGGCTGGTGTGTACATGGCCGAGCAGCAGGATGCCGATCAACACGTTGCTGCTGATGAGCATCGACTGGAAGATCGGTACGAATGCGGGAGCCGATGGCAGCGGCATGCTGGCAAACGGCGCCAGCATGCCGAACACCACTGCGAGGAAAACGAGGACGCCTAGGACAGTGCGCAGCTGTCGCCGGGTGGGGGGGTGCTTCGCGAGATCTGCTGGTTCTGCCAGAACACCGTATCGCATGTGTCATCCCGATGGAATGCGGACCGATGGAATCGTGCTGTGCCTGCCCAAGCTCCCTGCTGCTGCCAAGATGCTGCCGTGATTTGATACTTATCAAAAATATAGCCCAAAAGGCTGGGCTTGTGAGCGATATTTACGCGATACGACCAAAATAAGAGGCCGGCCTACCCACCCCGCATGATACGCACGTGCGCGCCACGCTTCTGGCCAGATTGCAGGCCGATGCCTTGCACCGTCAGCAGGCTCGCTTGGCCGAGCACACGCGTCCGCGCCCGGCCTTCTTGGCCTGGTACATGAAGTTGTCGGCCTCTTTGAGCAGCTCGTCCGGAGTGCGCACCGAGCCGGAGAAGTCGAGGGCGATGCCGACGCTGGCGCGCACGCGCACCGCGCGGCCCGGCAGTTCCACCGGCTCGGAGATGCTCGCGATAAGCTTCTCGGCCACGGCGTGGGCATCGTCGAAGGTGTCAGCCATTTCTTCGAGCAGCACCGTGAATTCGTCGCCGGAGAGCCGAAATACGCTGTCGGTCTTGCGCACGCCTTGCCGCAGCCGCTCGGCAATCACCCGCAACAAGGTATCGCCCGCTTCGTGGCCATGCGAATCGTTGACTGCCTTGAAGCCGTCGAGGTCGATGAAGAGCATGCCGACGGTCTTGCCGCTGCGGCTGGAACGTGCCTGCGCCAGCGGCACCGCTTCCATCAGCGCGCGCCGGTTCAGCAAGCCGGTCAGGATGTCGTGCCGGCTTTCGTACTCGCGCTGGGCCTGCTCCTGCTTGCGCTGCGTGATGTCGTGCAGGAAGGCGCTGAACATGATGCGACCATTGACGTCGAGCGCGCGGATACGCACCTCGACCGTCAGCGTGCTGCCGTCGCGCCGCCGGGCCGGCAGCTCGAGGCGCTGGTCGACGATCGTGGCCACGCCGGTTTCCAGGTAGCGCCGCATGCCGTTGCGGTGGCGCTCGTGGAAGTCGAGCGGAATGATCAAGTGTTCCAGGGGCTGGCCGAGCGCCTCGCCAGACGACCAGCCGAAGGTTTTCTCGGCCTGGCGGTTCCAGGCGGTGACGACGCCTGCCTCGTCCATCCCGATATAGGCGTCGTTGGCGTTCTCGACGACGCTACGGATCTCGGCTTCGCGTGCGCGCAGTTCTGCTTGCACGATGCGCTCGCGTTCTGCGGCATCGAGCAATTGTTGATTGGCTTGCTGCAGCTCGGCGGTGCGTTCGGCCACGCGGCGCTCGAGGTCGGCGTTGAGCGCCGCAATGCCTTCCTGCGCCCGTTTCCGCGCTTCGATATCCTTGATCAGGGCGACATGGTATTCGATGTCGCCCTGCTCGTTGCGCTTGGGCGACACGTTCAGGTTGACCCAGACCGCGCTCCCGTCCTTGCGGATGTAGCGCTTCTCGAGCTGATACTGGTTGATCTCGCCGCGATGCATCGACTGCAGCAGGGCCACATCCAGCGCGAGGTCATCCGGGTGGGTGATGTCCTTGTAGGTGCGGCCGAGCAGTTCTTCTTCGGAATAGCCGACGATGTCGCACAGCGCTGCGTTGACCCGGATCCAGCCGCCGCCTGGCGCCACCAGCGCGATTCCGACGCTGGCGATATCGAAGATGGTGCGAAAGCGCGCGTCGCTTGCGCCCAGCACATCGTTCGAGCGCCGCAGCTGGTCGCGCGCCAGCGTCAGGCGCTCGCGATACTGCACTTCTTTCGTCAGGATCGCGGCCAGGTCTTCCAGTATCTCGGCTTCTGCGGGGCTCAGTTCGCGCGGCCGGGTGTCAAGCGCGCACAGCGTGCCGATCGCCAGCCCGGCACTGGTGCGGATCGGCACCCCGGCGTAGAAGCGAATATGGGGCGCGCCATCGACCAGCGGGTTGCCGCTGAAGCGCTCGTCGTGCTGCGCATCGGTCACGACCAGCGGCTCGGACATGCCAATCGCGTGCGCGCAAAAGGCGTGCTCGCGCGGGGTCTGCACGACGTCCAGCCCGACGCGCGACTTGAACCACTGGCGGTCGGCGTCGACCAGCGAAAACAGCGCCATCGGCACCCCGAGCATGTGGCTCGCCAGACGGGTGACGCGGTCGAATACGGGTTCGGGGGGGGTATCGAGCAGGTCGAGTGCGTCGAGCAGCGACAGCCGGTCAAGTTCGTCCGGTGGCAAGGGGGCAGCAGGCATAAACGTCCGTCATGGTCAGGGGTTGCGCCATGTGCGCCGCCCACAGCGAACTGTACCAGATACGCACGTTTCCAATGCAGACTTACCGAGTTTTGAACACCGGACTCGTGTCGATCGTGGGCATCACCGTGACTATCCTGTCCTATCCGGGACGCAAGGCTGGCGGGCAGCGGCGGCGCGCGTGACCAGGCCTGCCTACGGGGCGCCGGGAATCTCGCCCAGCGATTCAGCCGCGACGATGGTGGTCGCACTGTGTAAAGACAGGGGCAATTCGACGAAGGCAAGCATGGTCCGGAACTGCGCACGCGCGCAGCCGTCCTCGCCGGGCATGCAAACCCGGACCCGGACCAGCCGGATGCATTGGGCGTCGTTCGGGTCGGCCAGGCACAGGCGCCGATTCTCGGCCGCGGATGCCGGCAGATTCGCGTCGGCAATCGGCAGCATGGTCTGGCTGCCCTCCAGGCCGCGCTGGATCGCAAGGTAGTCGATCCGGATGTAGGCATCGCTGACCGGATCGGCCAGCAGCAAGGCACCCGGCGCCGTGCGGAACACTGCCCGTTGCCGCACCAGCGCCAGCGCGGCGGCGTCGCGAAAGTCGGTGTTGGCCGCGTCGCGCGCGGCGCGCCGGGTCACTTCCTGCAGGGTATTGAACACATACATTGCCCGGGCGACTTCGACGATACCAAACACGAAGGTGAAGAACAGCACCGCGACCAGCGCGAATTCGACCGCTGCCACGCCTGACTGGCGCTTCGTCGGTCCTGGCGGCACCCCGTAGCGCTTATTTGCCGGCATAGGCCATCGTCACATCTGCGCGGATTGCGAGCCCAGCATCGCCAGCATAGGCACCGGTGAGTCCGTCGAACAGAACATCGGCCATGCGCATCGTTACGATGACCTGAACCCTGCTGGGGATCGAATTTCCGGCACAGGTCTCGCCGTCGCAAAAGACGTCGATAACAGGCCGTGCGCGGCCGGTGTTCGCCTCGCCCAACTCGGCGCGGGCAATGGCGCGCGCCAGCGCTGCGGATCCTATTTCGTTGCCTTCGACCGTGTACCACATGATATCGCGCCGTGGTGCGGTGGCCAGGAAGCGCACTGCATCGTGCGCAGCTTTCTGGGCCATGCTGTAGTGCAGGAAGACGCGACCGAAAAATAGGGGCGCCGCGAACAAGACAACCAACATGGGCATGAACAGGGCCAGTTCGACGGCTGCCACCCCCGCTTCTCGATGCCGCCGTCGCCAATTGCACAGTTTGCTCATCTGTATAGCTCCACATGCCTGCCCAGCACCGATTCGGAAGCCAGCCCAGCGAATTCCGCGACAAGCGTGGTTGTCGTTGCCGGCACCGTCATGAAGAAGCGCCCGATTCCTGCCACCGTGGCCTGCCCCAGGCCGGCGCCAACCACTGGACAGCGCAGCAGCAGGACATTGAGCACCCTGCGCTGCCGCACGCCCGGCCGCGACGCCATCGGGGCCGCCATGAAAAAACTTCCGCCATAGGACGTGTAAGGCGTCCCACTGCCGCTCGGATAGCCCGAGGCAACCGGCTTGCCCGGACCGTACAGGGCGGGCCAGGTGTTGGTTGCAAACGGCGTGTAGCCGCTCGCCGGTTCCGGCACCCCGGCCCTGTATGCCGAGAACGGAACGGCCCGGGCATAGGCCCACAAGGGGCCATACGCGGCGGCAGTGGCGGCAACCGGCGGCGGACTCGGGTCGGCGATCGTCTGCAGCTTGCCATTTCCAGAAAAGGACTGGGCAGCCTGCCCGCTGCGCGGCGTGCTCATCCAGCTGACACCGCTGGAATACTGGTAGGGCCTGACATTGAAGTCGGGCGGTGCGCCATTGGCGGTGCACAGTCCGCTCGAGTAGTCGCCGAACCGCGAGTTCAGCGCCCCATGAAGTTCGTCGAGGGGAAAGTTGCGAACTACCGTGACGTTGCCACTGGTAAGTTCCCCAACTGCCATCGTGCCGCTGCACACAAACGGCGCGACGGCACTGGTCGTGACATGCGCAGCAGAGCCGAGCACGCCAGGCGGCGTCACTGGATCGACGATGAAATGGGCCGGCGTGGTGCCGTTCGAATTGAGCTGCATCAGGTCGTAGCTGACGCCGCGCCGAAAGCCGAATTCGACCAGCTCGACATTGGCCGGCGTGCTGCCGTTGGCGGGATTGCTGCGTCCTTCGCGGTCAGTCGGCGACATGGCGCACACCGCGAGCGGGGTGACGTTCACCGACGAGCGCCCCGCGACCGAACGCGCCGACAGCACCGCGTTGCCGGACTGCGGCGCCAGCACGTGCATGAATACAGTACTGACGAGCCCGTACCCGTCGCCCAGGGGCCGGGTATCGACCCGCGCGTACAGCATGCCCGCGGCAGCCTGCGCTGCGCTGGCTGCATCGGACCATTCGGCATCTGTGGCCGCAGACCTGCCGAACGAAATCGCAGCGTCATTCCAGTTCACCTTGGTGGCGCCATATTTCACGCGCAGCGTCTTGCTTCCTTCTTCGACAACATCGCGCGCCTTGTCCAGCGCGTTGGAAACACCCTGCTGGGTGCCGTCAAGCTGGCTCGCCGCCGCCAGCGCGGCGGCGTCGGCCAGCGACTGCAGTTCCATGTTCCGATTGTAGACCTGGGCGATGTCGAGAGCGATACCGCACACGGCAAGCATCAGCAGCAGGCAGCCGGCCGCCATGACGGCAATGGCCCCCTGCTGACGGTGGCAGGCACGGTGCTGACGGCAAGGGATGGCAACGCGCTGGAGAGGTTCCTGATCGAGCATGGGTCAGCCATTGTCTAGGATGTATCCGATAAACTATCGGCTGCAAGAAAGTTTAGACAAAGAGCGGGGGTGAAGATTGCGCCTGCGCAAGTTATCAGGTGGTAACGGAGGTGGCGACGCTGGCGGACACCAAGCGAGCAGTTGGCAGAGGCGGAAAGAAAAAAGCCACCTTGCGGTGGCTTTTTTCATCAAACTTGGCGGAGACGGTGGGATTCGAACCCACGATACAGGTATAAGCCGTATGCATCCTTAGCAGGGATGTGCCTTCGGCCACTCGGCCACGTCTCCAGTCAGGACCAACTTCGCAGTCAGCGCTGAGTGCAGGCATCTTAAGGTCTGGACCCGGATTGGTCAAGATTGCACGGCAAAATTTCTGAAAATAATTACGCCTGCTCGAGGTTGAATGCCTTGTGCAGCGCGCGCACGGCCAGCTCCATGTATTTCTCGTCGATCAGTACCGAGATCTTGATCTCCGAGGTCGAGATCATCGCGATATTGATGCCCTCTTCCGACAGCGTGCGGAACATCTGCGACGCCACGCCGACGTGACTGCGCATGCCCACGCCGACAGCCGACACCTTCGACACCTTGGCGTCGCCCAGCACCTTGGCCGCGCCCAGCGCCTCGCGCTGGCCTTCCAGCACGCTCATCGCCTGCACGTAGTCGTTGCGCGATACGGTAAAGGTAAAGTCGGTCTTGCCGTCGACTGACTGGTTTTGGATGATCATGTCCACTTCGATATTGGCCTCGGCAATAGGGCCAAGGATATGGAAGGCGACGCCCGGCTTGTCGGGCACGCCCAGGACGGTGATCTTGGCTTCATCGCGATTGAAGGCGATACCGGAGATAACGGCTTGTTCCATATTGCTTTCTTCCTCAAACGAAATCAGGGTGCCGGACTTGGCTTCTTCGTCCAGCGGCATCAGGGGATCGGTCAGCGACGACAGCACGCGCGTCGGGACCTGGTAGTTACCGGCAAATTCGACCGAGCGCGTCTGCAGCACTTTCGAGCCCAGCGAGGCCAGTTCGAGCATTTCCTCGAAGGTGATCTTGGACAGGCGGCGCGCCTCGTCCACCACCCGCGGATCGGTCGTGTACACGCCGTCGACATCGGTATAGATCAGGCATTCGTCGGCCTTGAGCGCAGCGGCGATCGCCACCGCCGAGGTATCCGAGCCGCCGCGGCCGAGGGTCGAGATATTGCCATCGTCGTCCATGCCCTGGAAGCCCGTGATGATCACGATTTTGCCAGCGGCGAGGTCACCGCGCACGCGGGTGTCGTCGATCGACTGGATGCGCGCCTTGGTGAACGATGAGTCGGTGCGGATGCCAGCCTGCCAGCCGGTGTAGGACACCGCATCCTTGCCGATCGCCAGCAGCGCCATCGCCAGCAGGCCGACCGAGACCTGCTCTCCAGTCGAGGCAATCATGTCGAGCTCGCGCGGATCGGGTTGGGCCATGATTTCCTTGGCCAGTCCGATCAGGCGGTTGGTTTCGCCGGACATCGCCGACGGCACGACCACGATCTGGTAGCCGGCGTCGTGCCACTTGGCCACGCGCGCGGCGACATTCTTGATACGGTCCGTCGAGCCCATCGACGTCCCGCCGTATTTGTGGACAATTAAAGCCATATCAGGAGGGTTCCAGCATGTAGAAGGATCAATAAGAAGACCAGAAAGCGACCCTCACTCTAGCATGCTGCAGCGCAGTATCACAAGGCAGGGCATTCAAAAATGCTATACGAAAAGAAAATATAGGTATGCCTGCCGGGTGCAGGAACTAGCGCGCGTCCGCCACCCAGCGCAGCACGATGCCGCCGCCCTGCTCCGCGCCCAGGTGATGGCAATCCATGCCGATGCCGGCGGCGAACAAGAGCGCGCGCCCGGCGCTGACGACCGGCGCGCGCTCGCGCTCCCAGGCCGGCACGCCAAGCGACTGGAAATGCGCTTTCAGGCCGCGCGTCGGGCGATTCGGCGCCAGCTTGAGGCGCTCGCCACCCTTGCGGAAATCGATCGTCAGGGGCTGGGCGCGCAGCCAAAGGGCATCCAGGCCTGCCGGCGCGGCATCGAAATGCAGCACCCCGCCATAGGCAGGAAAAGCCAGCGACGGCTCGCCCGTCCAGCGAAACTCCTGGCCCAGTTTCTCGATCACGCCTTCATCGTCCGGGTCGCGCATGCCAGCAAGGTCGGGCAAGCGCGGCGTCAGGTGCAGCTTGCCGCGATGGCGGCGGATATGGCAGGCCGGGTGCGTGACCTTGATCTGGGCATCTTCGCGCGCGGAAAACAGCTGCGACACCATCTCGGCCAACCAGGCCGTCGATGGCATGGCCAGGCCGCGCAGCGCGAACAGGTGGCGCAGCAGGTTGTCGACCCGTTCGCGACTGAGCAATTGCAGGCGTGCCAGGTCGACCGTCTCGCCATCGCGGCAATGCGCCAGGTCTTGCGCCGCCAGCTCGTCGAGCATGCGCTGGGCCGCCTGGACGTGCGCCGCGCCGCGCGCCAGGCGCTGCTGGAAGCCGGGAAAGGCGGCGCCCAGCGCCGGCATCACCGTGTGACGCAGGGCATTGCGCGCATAGCGCGGATCGCTGTTGGATTCGTCTTCTACCCATGCCAGGTGTTCCGCCTGCGCATACGCTTCGAGCGCGGCGCGCGCCACCGGCAGCAGCGGGCGCGCCATGACCAGGCCAGGGTCGCCCAGCAGCTCGGGCGCATGGTTGGCGTTATCCATGCCGGACAGGCCGGCCGGGCCCGAGCCGCGCAGCAGTTGCAGCAGCACGGTTTCGGCCTGGTCGTCGAGGTGGTGGGCGGTAAGCAGCAGGGACACGCCGTGTCGCCGGCACATCTCGCCCAGTGCCCGGTAGCGCAGCGTGCGCGCAGCTGACTCGAGGCCATCCCGGCCTTTGACCACGTCCACCCGGCGGTGGTCAAAAGCTATGCCCAGCGCCGCGCAGGCTTGCGCGCAGTGCGCCAGCCAGGCATCGGCGTTCGGGCTCAGTCCGTGGTGGACATGGAGGGCATGCAGCGCAATGTCCTGGTCACGCGCCCAGTCGTGCGCCAGCCGCAGCAGCGCCATCGAGTCGAGGCCGCCACTGCAGGCGATGGCAATGGATGCCGGAGCGTAAGCGCTGCACAGGCCGTTCATGGCCTGGGCAAAGGCTGCCGGCACCTGGCCGGCCCGGGTGCGGCTCAAGATAAGCCCACTTACTCTTCGCTCGGCAATGTTTCCTTGAACTTGCCGTAGCTCATCAGTTTCTGGTGACGGGCTTCCAGCAGGTCCTTGGTCTTGACGCCGGTGAACTGGCGCAGCGTGTCGGCCAGCGCGCGCTTGAGCATCTGCGCCATGCCTTTCGGATCGCGGTGCGCGCCGCCCAGCGGCTCGCTGACGATCTTGTCGATCAGGCCCATGGCTTTCAGGCGATGCGCGGTCAGGCCCAGGGCGTCGGCGGCGTCGGAGGCGCGCTCGGAGGTCTTCCACAGGATCGACGCGCAGCCTTCCGGGGAAATCACCGAATAGGTCGCGTATTGCAGCATCAGCACCGCGTCGCCCACGGCAATGGCCAGTGCGCCGCCGGAACCGCCTTCACCGATGATGGTGGCGATCAGCGGCACTTTCAGTTCGGCCATGACGTACAGGTTGTGGCCGATCGCTTCGGACTGGCCGCGCTCTTCGGCGTCGATGCCGGGGAAGGCGCCGGGGGTATCCACGAAGGTAAAGATCGGCAGGCCGAACTTCTCGGCGACCTTCATCAGGCGCATCGCCTTACGGTAGCCTTCTGGCTTGGGCATGCCGAAATTGCGCAGCGCGCGTTCCTTGGTGTCGCGCCCCTTCTGGTGGCCGATGACCATGCAGGCCTGGCCGTTGAAACGGGCCAGGCCGCCGATGATCGACTGGTCGTCGGCGAAACTGCGGTCGCCATGCAGCTCGTGGAAGTCGGTGAAGATCTCGTTCACGTAGTCCATGGTGTAGGGACGCTGCGGGTGACGGGCAATCTGCGACACCTGCCAGGGGGTCAGCTTGGCGTAGATATCCTTGGTCAGCTGCTGGCTTTTCTTGGCCAGGCGGTCGATTTCTTCGGAAATGTCGACCGCGGAATCGTCTTGCACGAAGCGCAGCTCTTCAATCTTGGAATCGAGCTCGGCAATAGGCTGCTCGAAATTAAGGAAAGTTGTTTTAGTCATTGTACCTCCGGATTATTTCGTGGCCGCAGCGGTTTCTTTGCTACGGCACGCTTGGGACCCTGCCCTGCACAGGCCACGTTGCGGGCGCTATTTTACCGTACCCCTGCCAGCCGAGGAATGCCTAAACCGGGTCCAGGCTACGCCACAGGTACCAGGTCGCGACCGTGCGATACGGTTCCCAGTTGGCCGCCACCTCGCGCGCGTCGCTGCGCGAGACCGGCTCGCCGGAAAAATAGTTCTGGCTGATGCCCTGGATCAGGCCAGCGTCGTCGAGTGGCAGGACATTGGGCCGGAGCAGATTAAAGATCAAAAACATCTCTGCTGTCCAGCGGCTGATGCCACGGATCTGGACCAGTTCGGCGATGACGGCCTCGTCGTCCATCTCGGACCACTGGTCGGCATGCACGCGCTTGGCCTTGAAATGGTCGGCCAGATCGAGGATGTACTCGGTCTTGCGCTTGGACAAACCACAACCGGCCAGCTCTGGCGCGCCGGCCTTGAGCACCTGCGCCGGCGACAGCTTGGGGCAGATCGCCAGCAGCTTGCCCCAGGCCAGGTCGGCGGCCTTGACCGTGACCTGCTGGCCGACGATCGAGCGCGCCAGCGTGGTGAACGGGTCGGGATGGCCGCGCAGGTGCAGGTCGCCGAATTGCGGAATGAGCTTGTTCATGATGCGGTCGCGCGCCATCAGCGCGGCCTTCGCTTCGGCCCAGTAGGCGGGCACTTGCGCTTCGCCCAGCGGGTCGCCGCGCCGCTCTACCCGCGGCTCGGTCACCAGCTCCGGGGCCGCCACCGGCTTGTCCTGGTCGGCAGCCATTATGCGCGGCGCCAGGTCGTCGTTCCGTCCGGCTTGTCTTCCAGGATGATCCCGGCGGCGGTCAGTTCGGCGCGAATGGCATCGGCCTGCGCAAAGTCGCGGGCCGCCTTGGCCGCGCTGCGGCGCGCGATGGCGTCGGCGACGCCGGCGTCGTCGCCACCCTTGCTGCCGCCTTGCAGGTAAGCCTGCGGCGAACGCTCGAGCAGTCCCAGCACACCGCCCAAGGCCTTGAGCTGGCGCGCGGCGTCGACCGACTTGGTGCGGTTGACTTCGCCGGCCAGGTCGAACAGCTCGGCCACTGCCAGCGCGGTATTGAAGTCGTCGTCCATGGCTTCGCGAAAGCGCAGCGCGTGGGCTTCGTCCCAGTTGACCGCGGGGATTTCACTTCCGAGCTCGACCATCGACAGCGCCGTGTACAGGCGATTGAGGGCGCCCCTGGCGTCGTCGATATGGGCATCGGAATAGTTCAGCGGGCTGCGGTAGTGCGCGCGCAGGATGAAGAAGCGGATGACTTCGGCATCGTATTGCTTGAGCACGTCGCGGATGGTGAAGAAATTGCCCAGCGATTTGGACATTTTTTCGTTGTCCACGCGCACGAAGCCGTTGTGGATCCAGTAGTTGACCATGTCGCCGCCGAAGGCGCCTTCGGACTGGGCGATTTCGTTCTCGTGGTGCGGGAACTGCAGGTCGGCGCCGCCACCGTGGATGTCGAAATGCTCGCCGAGCGTGGCGCAGGACATGGCCGAGCATTCGATATGCCAGCCCGGACGGCCCTGACCCCATTTGGAATGCCATTTGGCGTCCAGCGGCTCGGCATCCTTGGCGGCCTTCCATAGCACGAAGTCGAGCGGATCGCGCTTGCCGCTGTTGACGTCGACGCGCTCGCCGGCGCGCAGGTCGTCGAGCGACTTGCCGGAGAGCTTGCCATAACCCTGGAAGCCGCGCACCGCATAGTTGACGTCGCCATCATCACCCCGGTAGGCCAGCCCCTTGGCTTCGAGCTGCTCGATGATCGACAGCATCTGCGGCACGTAGTCGGTGGCGCGCGGCACGACGCTCGGCGGCAGCATGTTGAGTGCGGCGATGTCCTCGTCCATGTAGGCAACGTTGCGGTCGACCAGCTGCTTGATGCTCTCGCCATTCTCGACCGCGCGCTTGATGATCTTGTCGTCGATGTCGGTAATGTTGCGGACATAGGTGACCTGGTAGCCCGACACCATCAGCCAGCGATAGATGACGTCGAAGGCCATCATCATCCGCGCGTGCCCGATATGGCAGTAGTCGTAGACGGTCATGCCGCACACATACATGCCGACCTTGCCGGGTTCTATCGGGACAAATACCTGCTTGTCACGCGCGAGCGTGTTGTAGATCTTGAGTTGGCTCATGGATGTGTTCTAACAAGGGGAGGGATCGGGCAATGCGGTAGCGGCACGAACGCTTGCTAGGCGTGTGCCGGCACGGCGGGATTGCGTCGAGATCGCCTGGACCCTTGGTGTTGTTCTTCTTTGATAGAATGGGACGTTCTGCGCAAAGTATAGCATTGTTAAAATCCCGGCTGTCCGCATATGGTTCAGCTTTATTTTTCCGTAAAAGACTTGACATCGCCTTGCGCGATGCCCACTCCAGGAGAGTCCCGCCGATGACCAGATCCTTCCGCACTGTCCTTCTGCGCCGCCTCGCGCTCGGCTCCGGCGCCCTGCTGCTCGCCGGTGCGGCCTGGGCCGACGCGCCTGCCCTGGCGAACGTCGAGACTGCCGCTGCACCCGTCAACGGCCCGCAAGTGTCGATCAAGACCTCGAAGGGCGAGATTGTCCTTCAGCTCGACCAGGACCGGGCGCCCAGGACCGTGGACAACTTCATGCAGTACGTCAAGCAAGGCTTCTACAAGGGCACGATCTTCCACCGCGTGATCGAAGGCTTCATGATCCAGGCCGGCGGCATGAACGAAAAATTCGAGGGTCGCAAGACCAACAAGCCAGTCAAGAACGAATCAAGCAATGGCCTGTCGAACCAGCCGTATACGGTGGCCATGGCGCGCGAAGACCATCCCGATTCGGCGACCTCGCAGTTCTTCATCAACGTGGCCGACAATTCCGGCATCGATTTTCCGAACTACAAAGGCTCGGGCTATACCGTGTTCGGCAAGGTCGTGAAAGGCCAGGACGTCGTCGACAAGATCAAGATGGTATTGGTGGACGACGTCAAGGGCATGCAGAACGTGCCGGTGATCCCGATCCACATTCAGTCGGTGAGCGTCCTCAAGGGCGACAAGCTTGTAAAATAGCGCGCTGTGGAGGCGCATTCCGTTCTTGCACCCCTTAAACAACAACCACTAAAAGGATCATCGATGACCAGCGTACGCATGACTACCAACATGGGCAACATCACCATCGAACTGGACGCGGAAAAAGCGCCGAAGACGGTCGCCAATTTCATTGACTATGTCAACAAGGGCCACTTCAGCAACACCATCTTCCACCGCGTGATCAAGGACTTCATGGTCCAGGGCGGCGGTTTCGAGCCGGGCATGAAGCAGAAAGACACCGATGCCACCGTCGAGAACGAGGGCAAGAACGGCCTGAAGAACGACAAGTACACCGTCGCCATGGCCCGCACTTCGGCCCCGCACTCGGCATCGGCCCAGTTCTTCATCAACACCAAGGACAATGCCTTCCTGAACTATCCGGGCCAGGACGGCTGGGGTTATGCCGTATTCGGCAAGGTCACCGAAGGCCAGGACATCGTCGACCAGATGAATGCCGTCAAGACCAGCCGCACTGGCATGCACGCGGACGTGCCGGTCGACCCGATCATCATCGAAAAAGCCGAAGTCATCTGATGCGCACCGTGCGCGCGCCCGCGCGCACCCTGGCGCTGTTCGTCTCCGACCTGCACCTGCAGGCGGCGCATCCGCGCACGGCCGAGGCTTTCTTCCGCTTCCTGGCCGAGCGCGCGGTGCATGCCGAGAGGCTATATTTGCTCGGCGATATTTTCGAATACTGGGCCGGCGACGACGATCTGGACGAGCCTTTCCACCAGAGCGTCATCGCGGCGCTGCGCGCCGTTAGCGCCGCGGGCGTGAGTGTCTATTGGCTGGCCGGCAACCGCGATTTTTTGGTAGGTCCGGGCCTGGCCGAAGCGGCCGGCCTGGAGCTGCTGGCCGAGCCGCACGTGATCGAACTTGGCGGCAAGCGCATCGCGCTGGTGCACGGCGACGCCCAGTGCACGGCCGACCTCAAGTACATGGCCTTCCGTGCCCAGGTGCGCGACCGCGCATGGCAGCAGCATTTTCTCGGCATGCCGCTGGCACAGAGAAAGAGCATCATTGCCGGCCTGCGCGAAGGCAGCCGCGAAGCACAGGCCGGGCAAGCCTACGAGATCATGGACGTGACACCGAGCGCGGTGGAGGCGCTGTTTGCCGATACCGGGGCGGACGTGATCGTCCACGGACATACGCACCGGCCGGCCGTGCATGCGGTGGGCGGCAAGCTGCGCTATGTACTGCCGGACTGGGAGCGCGACAGCGAGCCCCTGCGCGGTGGCTGGCTGGAGCTTGATGCTGCAGGGCAGTTTGCGGCGCACACGATCGACTGAGCTGCTTCGGCAGGGCTAGCGCCCTGCCCGCCCGGGCTAGGCCAGCTCATCGAGCAGGCGCGGGTGCCGTCCCAGTAATTCCAGCAGCTTGACCAGCGCCACCGGCGCCTGCGCCTGCCCCGCCTCGTAGCGGGCAAATCCACCCTCTTCTTCACCGAACATCGCATCGGCCCTGCCCAGGCTGAGTCCGAGCGCCTTGCGCATGGCGCGGATGTCACGCGGCCCGGCTCGATCCACCCCGCGCCGGAAGGCGCGGATCAGGTCGCCATAGTGCTCCAACTCGCCCACCGTGAAGATCACCTCGTTGCAGCCGGCACAGCAGTCGGCCATGACTTCGGGGATGGTGGTGTGCTTCCCCTTGTAGCTGTAGACCATGTCGCGGGTGGCGTGGACCAGTGGAGCCAGGCCGCAGCTCGGGCAGTGATGCATCATGCTCTCCTTGTTTGCTTGACAGCCATCCTACCAAAGAGCGCGCCCGGGGCGCGCCCGTCCGGAGGTGAGAACAATCTCGCGTCTGTATGTTGACATTTTCCACACTACTGTTATACCTTACTACCACACCATATCAACCACTTACCCAAACCGGAGGCAGCGATGCATCACACCGCTTTACGACCAAGGAGGGCTGGACATGACAGTCGGCTGGAATGACAACACCCCCATCTACCGCCAGCTCAAGGAGCGGGTGGTGGGCATGATGCTCGACGGCTTGCTCAAGGCGGGCGACGCCCTGCCCTCGGTGCGCCAGGTCGCGGCTGAATATCAACTCAATCCGATCACCGTATCGAAGGCTTACCAGGAACTGGTCGACGAGAACTTAGTGGAAAAGCGAAGGGGAATTGGCATGTATGTCACCGAAGGAGCAAGCGAGAAACTCTTGACCACCGAACGCGAGCGCTTCATCCGCGAAGAGTGGCCCGCCATGGTCGAGCGCATTCGCCGCCTTGGCCTGGACATCGAACAGCTGCTGCGCGCCGCCCAGCCCGGCGCAGCGCCCGGAGGCAGGGCATGAGCGCCGTGATCGAAGCACGCGGCCTGACCAAGCGCTACGGCAAGCGTACCGCCATCGACGGCATCGATTTCGACATTGCCGCCGGGCGCATCGTCGGGCTGATCGGCCCCAACGGCTCGGGTAAGACCACCACGCTCAAGGCCGCCCTCGGCCTGATTGCCTTCGACGGCCAGCTGTCGGTACTGGGCTACGACCCGCGCACCCAGCGCGACGACCTGATGAAGGACGTCTGCTTCATTGCCGACGTGGCGATCCTGCCGCGCTGGCTGCGGGTACGCGACGCGATCGACTTCGTGGCAGGGGTGCACCCGCGCTTCGACCGCAGCAAGGCCGAGCGCTACATTGCCAATACCAAGCTCGCCCCGAATATGAAGGTCAAGGAGATGTCGAAGGGCATGATCGTCCAGCTGCACCTGGCACTGGTGATGGCGATCGATGCCAAGCTGCTGGTACTGGATGAACCGACGCTGGGCCTGGACATCATCTACCGCAAGCAGTTCTACCAGAACCTGCTGGAAGACTATTTTGACGAACTGAAAACCATCATCATCACCACCCACCAGGTGGAAGAGGTCGAGCATATCCTGACCGACCTGATGTTCATCCGCGACGGCAAGATCGTGCTGGCCGCGTCGATGGAAGAAATCGGCGAGCGCTATACCGAAGTGATGGTCTCGGCCGACAAGCTCACCGCCGCCAATGCGCTGCAGCCGATCGACCAGCGCACCGTGTTCGGCAAATCGGTGATGCTGTTCGATTCGAGCAGGCCGGGCGGTGTCGCGCGCAGCCAGCTGGCCCAGCTGGGCGAAACCCGTAACCCCAGCGTCGCCGACCTGTTCGTCGCGACCATGAAAGGAAGCTACGCATGAAAACGATGAAATGGCTGCTCCGGCGCGAGTTCTGGGAGCACAAGGGCGCATTCTTCTGGGCGCCGGTCGCGGTGGGCTGCGCGCTGGTGCTGTTCATCGGCGGCGGCTTCATGTACACGATGACCTTCGGCGGCATGGACAACATCCAGATCGACGGCCACAACGTGGTGTCGATCCAGGGCTTCCCGCCTGAGCTGCGCTACAAGATCGCGCACATCCTGGCATCGAGCTACATGGGCATTGCGGCGCCGCTGTTCGTCGTGCTGCCGGTGGTGGTGTTCTTCTACTGCCTGTCGGCGCTGCATGACGACCGGCGCGACCGCAGCATCCTGTTCTGGAAATCGCTGCCGCTGTCGGACCGTGACACCGTGGCCTCGAAAGTCATCACCGCCCTGTGCGTGGTGCCCTTGATCACGATCGCCATCGCGGTGGCGGTCGCGCTGCTGCTGCTGGTGCTGGGCATGTTCAGCGCGGCGGGCAAGGGCCTGAACCTGTTCGCACCGGTGCTGACCCAACCGAACCTCTACCTCAGCCCCCTGTACCTGCTGGCCTTTTTGCCGCTCTACATCCTGTGGGCGCTGCCGACCGTGGGCTGGCTGCTGATGGTGTCGAGCTGGGCGCGCTCGAAGGTCTTCCTGTGGGCGGTTGGCATTCCACTGGTGACGGTCGTGCTGCTCAAGTGGTTCAATTTCCTGCTCGGCCAGGTGTCGGCCACGCTCATCGACCTCGACTGGTTCGTCGAGCAGGTGGTGGTGCGCGGCCTGGGCGGCCTGCTGCCGGGGATCTGGCTGGGCGCGGCCGACATGTCGGCGTTCGTGAACAACGACGAGGGCCTCGATCCGGCGCTGCTGCTGGCCCAGTCCTACCTGACCCTGGCGACGCCGGGTGTGTGGCTGGGCGTGGCGGCCGGGGTGGCGATGCTGTTCGCTGCGGTGCGCCTGCGCCGCTTCCGCGACGAGGGTTGAGCATGCGCGCACTGAAGGCTATTGTTATCGGCGGCCTGCTCCTGAGTGGCGCCGCACCGGCTGCGCCTGTGAAGGAACTCGACCCGGTGCATGTGAATGCCATGCGCAACCCGGAGGTGAAGAAATACAAGGCGATTCTGGCCGGCCTGGACACCTTCGACAAGTACCACGGGCTGGCACCTGCGGTCGGCAAGCTGCAGTTTCGCTTGAGCGCGCGCGGCAAGGACGAGATGCCCGAGCCGCTGGCGGTGCGCCTGGCCGGCGATGACGGCTTCCGGCTGCCGCTGGCGCTAGACGCCGGGAACCGGTTCGAGGTGCCGCGCAACGCGGCGGCGCTGGCTGCGAAGAGCGAGCTGGAACTGAACCGCAAGCGGCGCGCCTACCGGATCGAGCCCGACATCCGCACACCGGGATTGGCCGCCAACCAGCGCCGGCTGGGCGACCTGCGGCTGGAATGCAAGGTGATGATCGCCATCGGCAAGGAAGAGATGCCGCTCTGGGGTGTGGCCCTGGTCAACGGCGTCCTGCTGCGAACCGATTGGTGCAGTTTCTTCGGCGATGAAACGTCGACGGCCTACGGGGGCGTGGCGAAAGAGGCGACCTTTGGCTCGCGCGCCGAAGCCCCCTTGGCGCAGGCCGTGCTGATCGACGGGAACCGCTCGGCATTGTTGGAGGTCAGCGGCAGCTCGTTTAACGTCCCGATCGGCAACTCCACCTGGAGCGACGACGCAATCGTCGAACTGCACTTCGCCGGGCCGCCTACTGGAACTGCTGGCGAAACGCCTCGAACTGCGCCTTGAGGTCTTCGAGTTCGCCGCGCAGTACGGCGACTTCGTGTTCGAGCTGGCCGACGCGGCCGCCGCCGCTACCTGCAGTGCCGGCGGCCGCGGGTTCGTAGGCATTGGCCGGGAGCTCGCCGCCCAGCAGGTGGCCGTAGCGCGATTCCTTGGTGCCCGGCGCGCGCTCCAGCCGCGCCACCAGCGGCGGGTATTTATCGATCAAAAATTGCAGCGCGGTCTCGACATCCGGCACGCTCTTGAAGTCGTGCAGGCGCCCGCTACGGGTGCGGATTTCGCCGGCGGTCTGCAAGCCGCGCAGCATCAGGATGCTGAGCACCGCCACCTTGTCTTGCTCGAGCGTCCATTTGATGCGCATGCGGTGCTCGTATTTCACGACCCGCGCGCCAGCCTGAGAAATCGCGCTGACCAGCTTGCGTTCGATCAGGCGCTGCAGCGTGTCCTGCACGCTGTCGTCGGTCATCTGCATGATCGGATCGCGGCTGGTCAGCTGATTGCAGCCGTTGACGATCGCGTTGAGCGACATCGGATAATTATCGGGTGTCAGCGCTTCTTTCTCGGCCAGCACCGCGAGCACACGGATTTCCTGGGGATCGAGCACGGCAGCGGCATTGCCGCCCGCTGCCGGCGCTGCGGTCAATTCATTCGTCATGCGTTTCCTTAGTCGACCAGTCGGTTCAGTTGTTCCGAGTCGAGTTTAGCACCCTCCTCGACCTTCGGACAGCACAGGCCGGCCTCGCGCATGGTGTTGGTGAGGCGCTCGATCTGTTCGTCCTGGCGCGCGACATGGTCGATCAAGCCGCGCAGCGCCTTCGACAGCGGATCGTCGCCGCTGGGCGTGACGCCGTAGGCGGCAAACAGCTGGGCGCTGCGCGACTGCTCTTCTTTGCGGATGATATGGGCCGGGTTGCCGACCGCGGTCGCGCCGCCCGGCACCGGTTTGACGACGACGGCGTTGGAGCCGATCTTGGCGTATTCGCCGACCGTAAAGGCGCCCAGCACCTGGGCGCCGGCGCCGACGATCACGCCGCGCTCGAGCGTCGGATGGCGCTTGGTGCCGGCCACCAGCGTGGTGCCGCCCAGGGTCACGCCCTGGTAGATCGTGCATTCGTCGCCGACGACGGCGGTCTCGCCGATCACCACCCCGAAACCATGGTCGATGAATACCCGGCGGCCGATGACGGCGCCGGGATGGATCTCGATGCCGGTGACGACGCGCGCGAGGTAGGAAATGAAGCGGCCGATCCATTTCAGGTCGCGCTTCCAGCAGGCATGCGCCCAGGTATGCATGATCACGGCATGCAGGCCAGGATAGCAGGTCAGGACTTCCCAGCCGTTACGGGCGGCAGGGTCGCGCTGGAGGATGTTGCGAATATCTTCGCGTAGATGAGAAAACATAATGTGGATGATCGCCGGCTAGATGCGATGGTAGCGTATGTGGCGGGGGTTTGCTTGAGGGGCAAGGGAAAGCCCGGGCTGCGTGCCCGGAACGAACTTGGGGGGAACGACGCCTGTGGCATGGTTCCCCCCAAATCGTGCGTGAAACCGGTTACAGCGAGCGCTAGCCCACCGCGCCTTCGCGCGCGATGCGCTGACGGCGTGCCTCATACAGGCACACGCCCGATGCCACCGACACGTTCAGGCTCTCAACCGAGCCGAACATGGGAATTCCGACCAGCACGTCGCAGGTCTCGCGCGTGAGGCGGCGCATGCCTTCGCCCTCGGAACCCATCACCAGTGCGGCCGGGCCGGTGAAATCGGCTTCGTACAGGCCCTTGTCGGCGTCGTCGGTGGTACCGATCAGGAGGATGTCGCGTTCCTTCAGCTCGCGCATGGTGCGCGCGAGATTGGTGACCGTAATGTAGGGCACGGTCTCGGCGGCGCCGCTGGCGACCTTGGCGGCGGTGGCGTTCAGGCCCACCGCGCGGTCTTTCGGGACGATGACCGCATGCGCGCCGACACCGTCGGCCACGCGCAGGCAGGCGCCCAGGTTGTGCGGATCGGTGATGCCGTCGAGGATCAGCAGCAGCGGCGGGCCGTCGACTGCGTCGAGCAGCTCGTCGAGGTTGCGCGCCAGCGCCAGCTGGCTGGCGAAGGCGATCACGCCCTGGTGGCGGCGGGTACCGGTGATCTTGTCGAGGCGCGCGGCATCGACCGGCATCACGCGCACGCCGGCCGACTTGGCGTTGGCGATCAGGTCGTGCATGCGGCGGTCCTGGCGCGTGGCGTCGACGAAGATCTCTTCCACCGACTGCGCCTCGTGGCGCAGGCGCGAAGTCACCGCGTGGAACCCGAATAACATTTTATTTTTCATTGCTTTGCTCTCATTGCTTACTTCTTCCGGCTAGTTTTGGCGGCAGGTGGCGCAGCCTGCGCCTCGGTTTGCGGTGCGCTCGTCTTGGCGGCACTCTTGCTTGGGGTCTTGCTTGCGGTCTTGCTTGCGGTCTTGGCCGGCGCCTTGGCGGCACGCTTGGCCGGCGCCTCGTCGGCCGCAGCCTTGGCTGGTGCCTTGGCCTTGGCCGGGGCCTTGACCTTGAGCGGGGCTTCTGCTGCAGCTTCGACCGGTGCCTTGGCCTTGGCCGGCGCTTTGGCCTTGGCCGGTGCCTTGGCCTTGATCGGCGCCTCGACCGGTGCCGCAGCCTCGGCTACCAGCTTGGCTTTCGCCTTGGCCGGGGCCTTGGCTGGCTTGGCTGGCGCCGCAGCGACCGGTACCTGGGCAGGTATTGCGGCAGGTATCGCGGCAGGTAACACGGCAGGAACCACGACAGCCGTGACGGCAGGCGCCTCCACGACTTTCGGGCTGCGCGCGCCTGCACTGTGGCCTGCGCTATGGCCTGCGCTGTGGCCTGCGCCGTCGCCCGCGTTCCTGGCGGCGGCAGCGGCCTTGCGCGCACTGCGCGACAGGCGCTTCGATGGCGCTGCCACGTCCGGCTCGCTCGCGGCCGCCGGTTCGGTGCTCGCGAAGCGCGACGGTGCGACGCCCGCGCCGGCTTCAGGCGCGCGGCTCTCGCCCTTGCCCTTGCCTTTGCCTTTGCCTTTATTGTTGCGGCTGCGCTCCTTGTCGCGCCCACGGCGCGAACCCGAGGACTTGTCCGATTTCTGGGTCCTCGGTTCAGTGGTCTCGCCGGCGTCCTGGCGGGCGCGCTCGACCGGCGCCGGGCTGCTCTGTGCGCCATCGGCGCTATCGGCCAGCACCAGGTCGATCTTGCGCGACTCGAGGTCGACTTTCGCGACCTTGACGTTCACCTTGCTGGTCAGGCCGTAGCGCTGGCCGGAACGCTCGCCGCGCAGCTCGTGGCGCGCTTCGTCGTACTGGAAGTAATCGGTCCCGAGGGCGCTGATATGCACCAGGCCTTCGACATACAGGTCGTCGAGGGTCACGAAAATGCCAAAGGCGGTCACGCCGGACACGGTGCCGGTGAAATCTTCACCCAGCTTGTCTTGCATGAAGAAGCATTTGAGCCAGTTCTCGACATCGCGCGAGGCTTCGTCGGCGCGGCGCTCGTTGGCCGAACAGTGCACACCCAGCGCATCCCAGATGGTCAGGTCTTTCTCGCCCTTCTTCGGCTTGCCATCGGCCTTGTCCTTGGCCGCCTGCTTGCGCGCCGAATTCGACACCGTGGTATTGAGCTTGGCCAGTTCGATGCCCTTCGGCTCGTACTTCTTGCCCTGCAGGATCGCCTTGATGGCGCGGTGGGTCAGCAGGTCGGGATAGCGCCGGATCGGGCTGGTGAAGTGGGCGTAGGCCTCGTAGGCCAGGCCGAAGTGGCCAACATTGTCCGGGCTATAGACCGCCTGCTGCATCGAGCGCAGCAGCATGGTCTGCAACAGCGCGGCATCGGGGCGCTCCTTGATCTTCTGGAGCGTGTCGGCGTAGTCGCGCGCGGTCGGCTTGGTGCCGCCGCCCAGGTTCAGGCCCACCAGCTTCAGGAAGGTGCGCAGCTGATTGAGCTTTTCCTCGGTCGGGGTGGCGTGGATGCGGAAGGTGCCCGGATGCTTGTGGTGGATCAGCAGGTCGGCGGCGCACACGTTCGCGGCCAGCATGCACTCTTCGATCAGGCGGTGCGCATCGTTGCGGGTGCGCGGGATGATCTTCTCGATCTTGCCTACCGCGTTGCACACGATATAGGTTTCGGTGGTTTCGAAGTCGATCGCACCGCGCTCCTGGCGCGCCTTGAGCAGCGCGCGGAACACTTCGTTCAGGTGCAGCAGGTGCGGCACGATGCCCGGGCGGCGCGCCGCTTCCGGACCCT